>NZ_LPDI01000040.1:0-339708 GCF_001528895.1 Burkholderia sp. MSMB1078WGS
ACCGCCCGGTGCGGACCCGCATGCCGGGTGGTGTGGGAGGGGATCGGTCAGACTCTCTGACCGCCCCTATCCCGATCGCCTGGAATCGGTCCCGTACTGCCTTTTATTCGAATGGCGAGCGCCGTAACAAATTATTACTTTACGGCCATAAATCCGGAACCTATTATGCGCCGGTATTTTCACTTAATTTAATAAATTCCAGATACGAGAATATTCCTTTCCTTTTGGTTAATCGATCCTTTCGATTTTATTCAGTCGACTCGCGTCGCGCTTGATCGCCGTTTCGCGATTAATCGGTATCGCGCCGACCGGGATCGTTCGTCTGTTCGAAGTGAAGGCGCGTTGCCGGGCGGGCTTCGCAGGGCGTCCTTTGGTCGTCGATTTCGTGCGCATGCGAATTTGCGAAATGCATTCGTATTGCTGCAAACCGTTGAATTGCCGTTCGCAATGGAATTGATTCCATTGTGCGGTTGCAAAAAACGTGGGTGGGGTAAATCGTGCCGATCGGTATTCGCCGATCCGGTAAAAAACTCGGAGTGCGTCGCATAACGAATGCATTCCCGGTGCGGAGCGCCGGCGCAAATGATCCTTTGCGGCCGGCGGTATTTATCGTTCTGTTCGAGAGGCAATAATGACGACACGCAAGTCCTTGAAAGACGGTTTCGCGCTATTTGGAACGACCCTGAGCGTACCGCTCGCCGCGGCAGCGGCCGCGGCGCTGCTCGTCACGGGGTGCGGCGGCGACGACGGGCCGAGCCCGAGTGCGGCGGCCGCCACCGCGGCTGCGACGTCCAGCGGCAGCACGTCGGCCAGCACCGACGCAACGGCCGCCGCCGCGGCCGACCAGCCGTACGTCGACACCGACGTGTACGGCACCGGGCCGAACGACGCGGTCACGGATTCGACCGAAGGCGCGGCAGTCGTGCACCGCCAGGTGACGATCGGCGGCAAGACGATCAAGTACACGGCCACCACGGGCCACCTGACGACGATCGATCCGATCACGTCGGCGCCGAACGCGAAGATGTTCTACGTCGCGTACACGCAGGACAATCCGGACCCGTCGAAGCCGCGCCCGGTCACGTTCTTCTACAACGGCGGCCCCGGTTCGTCGTCGGTCTACCTGCTGCTCGGCTCGTACGGGCCGAAGCGCCTGCAGTCGTCGTTCCCGAACTTCACCCCGCCCGCGCCGTACAAGCTGCTCGACAACCCGGACAGCCTGCTCGACCGCACCGACCTCGTGTTCATCAACCCGGTCGGCACCGGTTACTCGACGGCGATCGCGCCGGCGAAGAACAAGGACTTCTGGGGCACCGACCAGGACGCGCGCTCGATCGACCGCTTCATCCAGCGCTACCTGACCAAGTATTCGCGCTGGAATTCGCCGAAGTTCCTGTACGGCGAGTCGTACGGCACCGCGCGCAGCGCGGTCGTGTCGTGGGTGCTGCACGAGGACGGCATCGACCTGAACGGGATCACGCTGCAGTCGTCGATTCTCGACTACGCGAACGCGCTGTCCGCGCCGGGCACGTTCCCGACGCTCGCGGCCGACGCGTTCTACTGGAAGAAGACGACGCTCAACCCGACGCCGACCGATCTCGACGCGTACATGGTTCAGGCCCGCAACTACGCGGACAACACGCTCGCGCCGCTCGCGCAGAAGCCGAACCCGCAGGACGGCGGCTTCGTGAACGTGCGGCTGAACCTGAACCTGCAGACCGCGCAGCAGATGGGCGCGTACATCGGCACGGACCCGACGTCGCTGATCCAGACCTTCGGCAACCCGGCCGCGCTCGGCAACGTGCCGTCGTCGGACGACAACCCGCCGTACACGTTCTTCCTGACGCTCGTGCCGGGCACGCAGATCGGCCAGTACGACGGTCGCGCGAACTTCACGGGCAAGGGCATCGCGCCGTACATCCTGCCGAACTCGGGCAGCAACGATCCGTCGATCACGAACGTCGGCGGCGCATACACGGTGCTGTGGAACAGCTACATCAACACCGACCTCAAGTACACGTCGACGTCGTCGTTCGTGGACCTGAACGACCAGGTCTTCAACAACTGGGACTTCAGCCACACGGACCCGACCGGCGCGAACAAGGGCGGCGGCAATACGCTGTACACGGCCGGCGACCTGGCGTCGACGATGAGCGTGAACCCGGACCTGAAGGTGCTGTCGGCGAACGGCTATTTCGACGCCGTCACGCCGTTCCACCAGACGGAGCTGACGCTCGCGCAGATGCCGCTCGATCCGACGCTCAAGGCGCAGAACCTGACGATCAAGAACTACCCGTCGGGTCACATGATCTACCTGAACGACGCATCGCGGACCGCGTTGAAGGGCGATCTCGCCAACTTCTACGACGGCATCCTCGCGAACCGCACCGCGCTGCAGCGCGTGCTGAAGCTGCAGGCGCGCACGCAGCAGATGAAGCAGCAGAAACTGCAGCAGCAGGGGCAGTAAGCGGCGTGGGGCGGCGCGCGCCGCCCCGGATGGACGACAGCCCGATCGGCGCAGGCCGGTCGGGCTGTTTTTTGTGCAGCGAGCGCTGGGCCGGCGCGTCATGCGCCGGACGGGAAAAGGGTGTAACCGCGGAGGAAAGGGCGGCCTCGCCGCTTACGCCAGCACGAGCCGCACGCCGACCGCGACCAGGGTCGCGGCGAGCAGGTTGCGCAGCAGCCGCTCGGGCGCGCGCGCCGACAGCAGGCTGCCGAGCACGATGCCGGGCAGCGAACCGAGCAGCAGCGACAGCAGCATCGACCAGTCGACCGAGCCGAGCAGCCAGTGGCCCATGCCCGCGACCAGCGTGAGCGGCACCGCATGCGCGATGTCGGAACCGACGATGCGGGTCGTCGCGAGCAGCGGATACAGCAGCAGGAGCACGGTCACGCCGATTGCGCCGGCGCCGACCGACGTCATCGACACGAGCACGCCGAGCACGGCGCCCGTCAGCACGGTCGACCACAGCGTGCGCGCGGGGCTCGGCGCGAGCGGGTTGCGTGCGGCGAATGCCGTGAGCTGCGGGCGGAAGATCAACGCGAGCGACGTGAGCAGCAGCGCAACGCCGAGCACGAGCTGGATCATCCGCGCGGTGCCCGGCGTGTTCATCCCGTGCGTGTGCAGCCACCATAGCGTGAGCGCCGCGGCCGGCACGCTGCCGGCCGCGAGCCGGCCCGTGATGCGCCAGTCGACCGAGCCTTTCAGGCCGTGGACGAGCGTACCGGTGGCCTTGGTCGCGGCCGCGTACAGCAGGTCGGTGCCGACCGCCGTCGCGGGGTGGACGCCGAACAGCAGCACGAGAATCGGCGTCATCAACGAACCGCCGCCGACGCCCGTCAGGCCGACGAGGATGCCGACGAACAGGCCGGACAGGGAGTACAGCAGATCGATATGGGGAAGCGACATCGGAAGCAGGCGGTTATGCGGCGTTCGGCGGCGGCGCGCGGCCGCGGCGCGCGCATCAAAGTCCGCCATTGTCGCAAAAGTGACGCGTCAACGTACGACTGGGTTAAAAATCGGCCGCGAGGGGGCGCGCGGCGACGGCCGGCGGGCGTGAAACGGGCGTTTGAGCAGGGGCTGAGAGGCGTCGTCGGCCTGAAAGGCAGGGCGAACCGGGCGTGTACGCCGCGTCCGGTGCGCACAAAAAAGGGCGCGATGCTGCACGCCCCGACTCGAGGCCGGTTCCCGTCCGGCTGCCGACGGTCAGTGCATCGCGGGTCCTGCGCCTTCGACCGAGCGTTGCGGCCGGATCCGCAGCGCGAAACCGATCAGCGCGGCCACGGTCGCAAACGCCGCGCCGAACGCGAATGCCGCGTGGTAGCCGGCGTTCAGCGCGTCGAGCGGCGCGGCTTGTGCCGCCGCGAGCGCGTCGGTGCGGGCGCCGGCGAGACTCGCGAGGACCGCGAGCCCGAGCGCGCCGCCCATCATGAACGCGGTGTTGACGATGCCCGACGCGAGCCCGGAATCGGCCGGGTCGACGTCGTTCATCGCGGCGAGCAGCACCGGATTGAACGCGACGCCCGCGCCGATGCCGAGCAGCGTCATGCCGGGCAGCACGTGCCACACGAAAGCGCCGTCGACCGGCGCGCGCGAGAACAGCGCGAGGCCGCACGCCGCGATCAGCAGGCCGGCGGCGATCGGGCCGCGGATCCCGAAACGCATCACGATGCGCGCCGACAGCCCGAGCGAGAATGCGGCCATGATCAGGTTCGCCGGCAGGAACGCGAGGCCGACCTGCAGCGGCCCGTAGCCGAGCACGCGCTGCATGTACAGCGCCGACAGGAAGAACCACGCGAACATCGCGGCCGCCCACAGCACGGCAATCGCGTTCGCGAGCGCGACGTTGCGTGCGGCGAACAGCGTGAGCGGCATCAACGGATGCGCGGCGCGCGACTCGATCGCGATGAACAGCACGAGCAGCACGACGGCCGCGCCGATCAGCGCGACGGTCTGCGTCGACAGCCAGCCGGCCTCGTTGCCGCCGACGATGCCGTAGACGGCCAGCATCAGCGACGCGGTCACGGTGATCGCGCCGGCGACGTCGAGCCGTGCGGTGCCCGCCGGCGCACGCGTGCGCGGCAGCAGCGCGACGCACATCGCGTAGACGGCGACGCCGATCGGCAGGTTGACGAGGAAGATCCAGTGCCACGACAGCGAGCTCGTCAGCAGCCCGCCGAGCAGGACGCCGATGCTGCCGCCGCCCGCACACACGAAGCCGTAGACGCCCATCGCGCGTGCGCGTTCGCCGGGTTCCGTGAAGAGGTTCATGATCAGCGACAGCGAGACGGCCGACACGACCGCGCCGCCGAACCCCTGCACCGCGCGCGCGGCGATCAGCATCGCCTGCGATTGCGCGAGGCCGCACGCGAGCGACGCGAGCGTGAACACGACGAGGCCCGCGAGGAACATGCGCCGCTGGCCGTACAGGTCGCCGAGCCGGCCGCCGAGCAGCAGGCAGCCGCCGAACGTCAGCAGGTATGCGTTGACGACCCATACGAGGGCCGTTTCGGTGAAGTGGAGATCGGTGCTGATCGACGGCAGCGCAACGTTTACGATCGTGCTGTCGAGCACGATCATCAGCACGCCGAGACAGAGCACGATCAGCGCGTACCAGCGCTTCTCGCCGTGAATCCCGTGGGTCATGGGCCTGCAGCCTTCCGATAGTTATTTGAAAGGATGCATTGTAGATGCCGGCGGCGCGGGCTTCCTGCCGGTTTGTGGCAGGAGCGTCGCGTAGTGGCGCGCGTGCTGCGGGATGAGCCGTTACGATCGAGCCGGCAGTTCGCAACCGTCGGGGCCGCAGGCGGCTGCGTCGTCGCCGCCGGGTTCGACGATGCCGTCGCGCCACGCCTGATCGAGCGCCCGCGCGAACGCGTCGGCCGGCTGCGCGCCCGACACCGCGTAGCGGCCGCCGAACACGAACAGCGGCACGCCGCGCCCGCCGATTCGTGCGGCGCGCGCGATGTCGGCTTCGACTTCGTCGCGATACGCGTCGCTGCGCAGCACGGCTTCGACGGCCGAGCGCTCGAGCCCGGCTTCGACCGCAAGCTCGGTCAGCACGGCATGATCGAACAGCGAGCCGTGCTCGCAGAAATAGGCGCGGTAGAGCCGCTCGGTCAGCGCGTGTGCGCGGCCCGACGCTTGCGCGAGCTTCACGAGCCGGTGGCCGTCGAGCGTGTCGCCGACGAGCGTGCCGGGCAGGTCGTAGCGCAGCCCGACGCTCGCGGCCGCATCGGTCACCTGGCGCAGCATCTGGTCGACCTGCGCGGGCGCCATCCGGTATTTGTCGGCCAGCATCGCCTCGACCGGCTCGACGGGTTGGCCGGGCATCAGCCGGTACGCGCGCAGCGCGACGTCGACGCGGTCGGCGTGCGCGAACGCGGCCAGCGCCTCGTCGAAGCGACGCTTGCCGATCCAGCACCACGGACAGATCAGGTCGGACCAGATTTCGACGGTCAGGGTCGGGCGGGCAGTCGGGGCGGGAGCGGTCGTCATGGGCGGTCCGGGC
Source organism: Burkholderia sp. MSMB1078WGS (assembly GCF_001528895.1). Classification (NCBI taxonomy): domain Bacteria; kingdom Pseudomonadati; phylum Pseudomonadota; class Betaproteobacteria; order Burkholderiales; family Burkholderiaceae; genus Burkholderia; species Burkholderia sp. MSMB1078WGS. The sequence goes on from NZ_LPDI01000040.1 coordinate 6,012, forward strand.
GGCAAAAAAATGTAACCGAGACTATATCACTTTATGTTTCGACGCTTCGTCGCTCGCGGAACCGTGTGGCACGGTGCGAAAGGGCGCGCGCCCGCGTGTCGCGAAGCAGGGGCGTGGAACCGCCGGCCCGGTACCGACGCCGGGCTACCGCGATGGTGCCCGCCGCGTCGCGCTCACGCGTCGCTCTGCGTTTCCTTCAGGTGCTTGAGGTGCTTGTAGACCGTCGCGCGCCCCATCCCGAGCACGTTCGCGACGTAGTTCGCCGCGCTCTTGCCACGAAACGCGCCTTCCGCGTACAGCGCCTCGACGAGCTCGCGCCGGTGCTCGCGCGTGAGACCGTTCAGCCCGACCTGCCGCTCGCGCAGCCAGCCGTGCAGGAACGTGTTGATGCGCTCCTGCCAGTCGTCGCGGAACAGCTCGTCGGGCTGCGCGACGACGCCCGCGCCCTTGATGAACAGATCGAGCGTCGCGCGCACTTCGTCGAACACCGCGATGTTGAAGTTGATGCACATCATCCCGGCCGGCCGGCCTTCGTCGTCGAACAGCACGTTGCTGACGCAGCGCATCCGCCGGCCGTCCCAGTTCAGCTTCTCGTACGGGCCGATCACGCGCTCGCGCGCCGAATGATCGATTTCCTCGAGCGCGGAATCGTCGCCGACCTCGCGCTTGGACAGGTTGTTCGCGAGATACAGCACGGTCTGGTCGTGCAGGTCGTGGATCACGACTTCCGCGTACGGGAAGAACAGTGCGGCGATGCCGTCGGCGATCGGCGCATAGCGGGTGAGCAGCAGGTCTTTGACGGGAGATTTCTTCTTGCGCATCGGTGTCGCGATCTCGGGTGGGCGGGAGCCGGGCAGCGTGTCGGGCCGGCGAGCCGGCGCACCGTCGGCCGGCATGCCCGTGCGCCCGCGCGCGGCCGCCGCGGCGGTTGCGCCATTGTATCGGCCCCGCGTGCGCATGCCGTTCATGCGCGCGTCAGATGCGTGTACAGCGCATGCGCGATCGCGATGTCCTCGAGCCCGAGGCCGATCGAGCGGAACAACGCATGACGCGTGCGCGACGGCGCCGCGCAGGTGCCGGCGACGAGCGCGGGCAGGTCGCCGACGATCCGGCCGGCATCCCAGCCGTGCTCGGCCGCCGCGATCTGCATCTCGCCGGCGCTCGCGGGCGTCGTGTGCCGGTAGTCGCAGTAGACGTCCATGTCCGGCAGCCACGCGGGCGGGATTTCGTGTGCGCGCGCGACGTTCGTGCTGATCGACGTGACGAGCGCGGGGCGCGTGAGCATCCCGTCGCCGAGCACGGGCGTGCCTGACGACGTGCACAGCATCACCACGTCCGCGTCGCGCACGCAGGCCTCGACGCTCGCCGCCGCGCGTGCGCGCGGGTCGAGCGCGGCGAGGGCCGCTTGCTGCGCCGCATCGCCGGCCAGCGCGGGCGAATACGCGCGGATCGTGTCCCAATCGCGCAGCGCCGCCGTGTGCCTGAGGTGAGCGAGGCCGACCGCGCCCGTGCCGACGATCGCGAGATGACGCGCGTCGCGCGGCGCGAGGCAGTCGACCGCGAGCGCCGTCGTGCCGGCCGTGCGCTCGACGGTCAAGAGCCCCCCGTCGCACCACATCAGCGGCTGGCCGGTCTGCATCGACATCAGCGCGGTCCATGCGGTGACGATCGGTCTCCCGTCGGGCTTGCCGCCCGTCACGATGTACGGCGACAGCTTCGCGCCGAATACCTGCGCATCGGCGAGCGCGCCGAGATACGTGATGAAGTCGCCGGCCTGATCGGGAAACAGCGTGAGCGTCTGTGGCGGCTGCACTGCGCGCGCCGCGGCGAGCGACGCGAACATGCGGCGCAGCGTGCCGAGCACGTCGAGCGACGGCAGCGCCGCGCGCACTGCGGCTTCGTCGACGATCAGCGGCGGGGTGGGGACGGTTTGCGTCATCGGACATCTCCGGTTCGGGCTGGACAGAAAGTCTCGAAAGACGGCGTCCGGCAGGGTTCGTGATGGACGAAAAGTCTAATATAGACAAACAAAATCGGGAGAATTTTTCTTTTAGAGACGCTGCGTCATTGCTGGATTCATGAAAAACACCATGGAATCAAAGGCGTTGGAAGCAGGCTACGAAATTTCGACGTCGAGAAATTGGCGCGACATTCTCGTATCCCCTATAGTCTATAGTAGACTTTAAGTCTATATTTGGCATGTGGGATCCGACACGTCGCCAGGCGGCTGAGTGCCTCGGATGCCGCGCTGGCGCCCGGTCGAGGGCGTCGCACGACCGATCTCCAGCCTCAATCCAGAACAGAAGGACCGTCATGAACCGGAAACTTTCCCTCTGCGCCGCTGCGGCGCTCGCGTGCGCGGCCGTCACGGCCCATGCGGAACAGACCACGCTGCGCTTCGGGATCGAAGCTGCCTATCCGCCGTTCGAGAGCAAGACGCCGGCCGGTCAGTTGCAGGGTTTCGACGTCGACATCGGCAACGCGGTGTGCGCGAAGCTGAACATGAAATGCGTGTGGGTCGAGAATGCGTTCGACGGGCTGATCCCGGCGCTGCAGGCGCGCAAGTTCGACGCGATCAACTCGGCGATGAACATCACCGCGAAGCGCAAGCAAAGCATCGACTTCACACCGGCGATCTACGTGGTGCCGATCGTGATGGTGGCGAAGCACGGTTCGCCGCTGAAGCCCGACGTCGCGAGCCTGCGCGGCAAGCACGTCGGCGTGCTGCAGGGCTCGTCGCAGGAGGATTTCCTGAAGGCGCACTGGGCCGATGCGGGCGTGGCCGTCGTGTCGTACCCGGATCAGGATCAGATCTACGCCGATCTCGTCGCGGGGCGTCTCGATGCGGCCGTGCAGGAAGCGCAAACCGCGCAGGACGGGTTCCTCGACAAGCCGGCCGGTCGCGACTACCGGATCGTCGGCGAGCCGTTGAAGGATCCGGCGACGCTCGGCGAAGGCACCGGCTTCGGGATGCGCAAGAACGACAAGGCGCTGCAGGCGAAGATCGTCGGCGCGCTCGACGCGCTGAAGCAGGACGGCACGCTGAGCGCGCTGTCGCGGAAGTATTTCAAGCGCGACATCATCGCGAAGTAAGCGCCGCCGCGCGCCGGCCGCGGGGCTGGCGCACGGCGCCTCCCATCTCGACGCAGTGCGGGGAACCATGGATTTCGACGTCATCGTTCTGGGGGCCGGCATCGTCGGCGTGTCGTCGGCGTTGCATCTGCAGGATCGCGGCCTGCGCGTCGCGCTCGTCGACCGGCGCGCGCCCGGCGAGGAAACCAGCCACGGCAATGCGGGGCTGATCGAGCGCTCGTCGGTCGTGCCGTATGCGTTTCCGCGCCGGCTCGGCACGCTGCTGCGCTACGCGCGCAACCGTTCGGTCGATCTCTATTGGGACTACAAGGCGCTGCCCGAGTACGCCGGCTGGCTCGCGCGCTTCTGGCGCGAATCGTCGCCGCAGCGGCTCGCGGCCGCCGCGCGCGACCTGCTGCCGCTCGTCGCGGCGAGCGTCGTCGAGCACGATGCGCTGCTCGCGCGCACCGACGCGCAGCCGCTCGTGCACGACGGCGGATGGATCGAGGCGTTTCGTTCGCCCGCGCTGTTCGACGCGGAAGCGCGCGCCCAGCAGCGCGTGGCCGACGCGCACGGGCTGCGGATGACCGTGCTCGACGCGCGTGCGTTGCGCGCGCGCGAGCCCGGTATCGGCGACGCCTTCTGCGGCGCCTTTCACTGGCAGGACCCGAAGACGGTGTCGAGCCCGGGCGGGCTGACCAAGGCCTATGCGCGGTTGTTCGAGCGCGACGGCGGCACGTTCGTGCGCGGCGACGCGACGACGCTCGCGCAGGTGGATGACGGCTGGCAGGTCGGGTCCGAGCACGGGCCGATCTCGGCGCGCTCGGCCGTGGTCGCGCTCGGGCCGTGGTCGGATCGGGTGTTCGCGCCGCTCGGCTACCGGATTCCGCTGCGCGCGAAGCGCGGCTATCACATGCATTACCTGCCGACCCGCACGCTGCTGAACGTGCCCGTGTGCGATACCGAGGAGGGCTTCGTCGTCGCGCCGATGGAGGGCGGCCGCCTGCGGCTCACGACCGGCGTCGAGATCGCGCCGCGCGACGCGCCGCCGACCGGCGTGCAACTCTCACGCGCCGAGCCGCTGGCGCGCGACGCGTTCGGCATCGGCGAGCGGCTCGATCCGGAGCCCTGGCTCGGGATGCGGCCGTGCACGCCCGACATGCGTCCGGTGATCGGGCCTGCGCCGCGCCACCGCCATTTGTGGTTCGCGTTCGGCCACTGCCATCATGGGCTCACGCTCGGGCCCGCGACCGGCCGTCTGCTCGCCGAAATGATGACGGGCGCGCCGACCTATATCGATCCCCGTCCGTACCGGCCCGCACGCTTCGGTTGAACCCGCGGTGCGCAGATGCGGATTCGGCCACCGGCATGCGCCGGTGGCAACGCGTGTCGTTCACTGTTTTTCATTTTGCCGTCCGGATTGTCGAAATCCACGCAATCGGAAATGATCTGCGTAATCGATAGGAAAGAAAATCGCGCGATAAAAGAAAGTCAGCAAATTCACGATTTATCAATGCATTTTCATATTGCTGAAATGCGTAATGGGCAGCCAGTTCCGACGGTATAGACTCCATCGCGGCCGCGCATTCAGGCGTTACGCGGAATGTACCGGAACACGTTACCGCGGGGCTCGCAAACGTTACGTTACATCCGCGCTCCGGAGGCCTTTTCATCAGACGATTTGGGCTCGACAACCCACCAATTTCACCTGAAATCGATTTAAAAATCGTTATTGCCGATAAGTAGGCAGACGAAACGGCCGGTTTTTGGAGTTGGCACGCTTCGTGCACTCCGTCCCCATGCTTTGTCAACGTAGTGCCAACCGAGATGGGGAAAAACAAAGATGGGACAGAATTTCAAATTGACGGGTGTGGCGCTGTCGGTCGCGACGGTGTTCGGCGTGCTGGCTTCGGGTTCCGCGATGGCGGGGGCCCTCGATGCGCTGTCGATCCCGCAAGTGATCGTCAATCCGCCGACGAACAGCGTGTCGGTCGGGCTGGCCGCGACGGGCACGTCGCCGCTGGGCTCGGTGACCCTGACGGCGGGCGGGTCCGGCGCGATCCAGACGTCGCTGGGGGAGCCGGGGCAAGTGCTGTCGGGCGCCGTGGGGGCGGTGACGGGCGCACTCGGCGGTGGCGGCGGCACGGTGCAGCCGCTCGCGCCGGTACAGGGCGTGGTGAATCAGGTAACGGGCGCGCTCGGTGGCGGCAACCCGGCGGGGGCGTTGACCGGTGCGCTGAATACGGCGACGGGCACGCTGAGCAATACGGCTGGCACGGTGACGGGTGCACTGGGTAATGTCGGTGGCGGCGCGAATCCGCTGGCGCCGGTACAAGGCGTCGTGAATCAAGTGACGGGTGCGTTGAGCGGCGGCAACCCGGCCGGTGCATTGACGGGCGCGCTGAACACGGCGACGGGCACGCTGAGCAATGCGCTCGGTACGGCAACGGGCGCACTAGGCGGGATCGGCGGTGGTTCGAACCCGCTGGCGCCGGTTCAAGGTGTGGTGAATCAGGTAACGGGGGCACTCGGTGGCGGTAACCCGACGGGTGCGCTGACCGGCGCCATCGGCACGGTGACGGGTGCACTGGGCGGGATCGGTGGCGGTGCGAATCCGCTGGCGCCGGTTCAAGGTGTGGTGAATCAGGTAACGGGCGCGCTCGGTGGTGGCAATCCGGCAGGTGCGCTGACCGGCGCCATCGGCACGGTGACGGGTGCGCTGGGCGGGATCGGCGGCGGTGCGAATCCGCTGGCGCCGGTTCAGGGCGTAGTGAATCAAGTGACGGGCGCGTTGAGCGGCGGCAACCCGGCGGGTGCGTTGACCGGTGCGCTGAACACGGCAACCGGCACGCTGAGCAATGCGCTCGGTACGGCAACGGGCGCACTGGGTGGGATCGGCGGCAGCGCGAACCCGCTGGCGCCGGTTCAGGGCGTCGTGAATCAAGTGACGGGTGCGTTGAGCGGCGGCAACCCGGCCGGTGCATTGACGGGCGCGCTGAACACGGCGACGGGCACGCTGAGCAGCGCGCTCGGTACGGCAACGGGCGCACTGGGCGGTATCGGTGGCGGCGCGAACCCGTTGGCGCCGGTGCAAGGTGTGGTGAATCAGGTAACGGGCGCACTCGGTGGCGGTAACCCGACGGGTGCGCTGACTGGCGCAGTGGGCACGGTCACCGGCGCACTGGGCAATCTCGGCGGTGGTTCGAATCCGCTGGCGCCGGTTCAGGGTGTCGTGAACGGGCTCACGGGCACGATCGGCGGTGGCGATCCGGCCGGCGCACTGACCGGTGTCGTTGGCACGGTCACGGGGGCACTGGGCAACCTTGGCAGCGGCTCGAATCCGCTCGCGCCGGTGCAGGGCGTGGTGAACGGTGTTACCGGCGCGCTTGGTGGCGCCAACCCGGCAGGCGCATTGACGGGCGCGCTGGGCACGGTAACGGGCGCCTTGGGCGGCGTTGGCGGTGGCAACCCCGCAGGCGCATTGACCGGCGCACTCGGCACGGTAACGGGCGCCTTGGGCGGCGTTGGCGGTGGCAACCCGGCGGGCGCTCTGACCGGCGCGCTCGGCACGGTAACGGGCGCCTTGGGCGGCGTCGGCGGTGGCAATCCCGCAGGCGCATTGACCGGCGCGCTGGGCACGGTGACGGGCGCACTGGGCGGCATCGGCGGCGGTAACCCCGCAGGCGCTCTGACCGGCGCACTCGGCACGGTAACCGGCGCCCTGGGCAACCTCGGCGGTGGCGCGAATCCGATCACCCCGATCCAGAACGTCGTGAACCAGGTCACGGGCACGCTCGGCAGCGGCAACCCGGCCGGCGCACTGAGCAACGCGGTCAACACGATCACGGGCACGCTCGGCAACGTCGGTGGCGCAGGCGGCCCGCTGGCGCCGGTGCAAGGCGCCGTCACGCAACTCGCCGGTACGCTCGGCAACGGCGATCCCGCCGGTGCGCTGACGAACGCGCTGAACTCGGTGACGGGCGCGCTCAGCGGCGCGAACCCGCTGGCGCCGGTGCAGGGCGTCGTGAACCAGGTCGTCGGCACGCTGTCGGGTGCAGGCGGCGGCAGCCCGATCACGCCGATCACGAACCTCGTCAGCGGTCTGCAGAACGCCCTGCCGGGCGGCAATCCGGCCGGCGCGCTGACCGGCGCACTCGGCTCGGTGACGGGCGCGCTCGGCAATCTCGGCGGGACGAACCCGCTGGCGCCGGTGCAAGGCGTCGTGAACCAGGTGGTCGGTACGCTCGGCGGCAGCAACGCGGCCGGCACGCTGAGCAACGCGGTGGGGACGGCCACGGGCGCGATCGGCAATGCGGTCGGCTCGGTGGCGGGCGCGCTCGGCGCCCTCGGCGGCACGAGCCCGCTGGCGCCGGTGCAGGGTGTCGTGAACCAGGTCGTCGGTACGCTCGGCAGCGGCAATCCGGCCGGCGCCCTGACGGGCGCGTTGAACTCGGTGACGGGCGCTCTCGGCAACCTCGGCGGTTCCAACCCGCTGGCGCCGGTGCAAGGCGTCGTGAACCAGGTGGTCGGCACGCTGTCCGGCGCGGCCGGCAACAGCCCGATCGCGCCGATCACGAACCTCGTGAGCGGCCTGACGGGCGGCAGCAACCCGGCCGGCGCACTGACTGGCGCGCTCGGTTCGGTGACGGGCGCACTCGCGTCCGGTCCGGCTGCGCTCGGCCAGGCGGCCGGCGCGCTGTCGGGTGCGGCCGGTTCGACGGCAGCGGCAGGCGGCAGTCTGCTCGGCTCGGGCGCGAATGCGGCCGGCGGCACGGCGGGCGCGGTGGGGTCGCTGCTAACGACGGGTGCCAACTCGACGGCGACGGTCGTCAATGCGGTCGGCACGTCGGTGGGCACGGTGCTCGGCTCCGCGCCGAGCCTGTCGGTGACGCCGCATTCCGGCAACAGTTCGCCGAACAACCCGCTCGCACCGGTGACGACGCTGCTCCAGTCGCTGACCGGCGCACTGCCGAGGTAACCGGCCGAAACCGCACGACGGCGCCGCATCGGCCGTCGTGCGCAACGGTCGCGCAACGCGGCATGACAGCGATGTCATGCCGCGTTGTCATTTCGGGCTTGCCGTTTTCTTTCTTCGCATCAATGATCGCCGCCGCTCGCCGCGTTGCGGCACGGCGTGCCATGGAATAACCGGCCGTCGCCGTCCGTTTACATACCGAGTTCCGGCACGGCCGGCCGGCGGGATAATGATCGCGACGCAACCGATCGTCCCGTCCGGCGGCAGCCGCCAAGGAGACCGGAATGGAACGCGCCTGCGCGAGCTCGCGATCGACGCATGCGGTGCGCTGGGCGGCCCGACCGACGCATGGAAGGGATGACGCGCGGCGCTCGCAGGGAGCAAGCGATGAAGACGGCGATGATGAAGGGGTTCGGGCTGGCAGCGTTGCTCGCGGGCACGATGCTTGCGCGAGCGGACGGCGACCCGCCCGTGCGCGTGCCGGTCGACGCCGATGGCGTGCAGCGCGTGGCGATCGTCGGCGGCAGCTATTTCTTCCGGCCGGATCACGTGATCGTGCGCGCGCACGTGCCGGTCGAGCTGACCGTGTCGGCCGAGCCCGGTGTGGTGCCGCACAGCTTCGAAATCGACGCGCCGCAGGCCGGCATCGCAGTACGCACCGAGCTCGGCACGACGCCGAGGACGTTTCGTTTCACGCCGCTGCAGCCGGGGCGATTCGCCTACTATTGCACGCACCGGCTGCTGTTTTTCAGAAGCCATCGCGAGCGCGGGATGGAAGGCGTGCTCGATGTCGAGGCGGCGCCGTGATCGCCGCGTTGCTGGCCGCGAGCCTGATAGGAGCGAGCATGACAGCCGATCCCGTGACCGTCGCGCAGGCGCATTTCGACCACGTCCGCTCGTACCGCGCGACGATCCGCTCGTCGGCGCGCGACGGCGAGCACACCGAAATCCGCTACGCATACCTGAAACCGGGCTTCGTCCGGATGGATTTCGTGTCGCCGCATCGCGGCGCGGTGCTCGCGTACGATCCCGGCGACGGCAAGGTGCGGTTGCGCCCGTTCGGCACGCATGCGCCGCCCGCGCTGACGCTGTCGCCGTCCAATCCGCTCGTGCGCGATCGCACCGGCCACCGGGTCGACCGCTCGGACGTCGGCGAACTGCTGCGCAACGTCCATGCGCTGCAGCAGGGCGGCGCGACGGTGACCGAAGGCGAGGAGGCCGTCGGCGGCCGGACCGCGCTGCGCGTGCTGGTCACGGGCGCGCCCGCGCACGCGGTCGACGGCGTGCATCGCTACCGGCTGTGGCTCGACGCCGCGGACGGTTTTCCGCTGAAGGTCGTCAGCTACGCGGACGGCGACGACGTGCCGCTCGAAACCGTGACGCTCGACGATGTGGAGATCGACGTCGCGTTTCCCGAACGTTTCTTCGCGCCCTGACGGCGCCGATCCGCGTTCCTGACGCGCATGCCGGAGGCTGCATGGCGGAGTACCGGTTTTCGACGATCTGGCGGGTGGATGCGCCGCTCGCGGCGGTCTGGGACGCGATCTACCAGGTCGATCGCTGGCCCGACTGGTGGAAGGGCGCCGTGCGCACCGTCGAGCTCGAGCATGGCGACGCACGCGGCGTCGGCGCGCTGCATCGGTACACGTGGAAGGGCGCGCTGCCGTACCGGCTGACCTTCGACATGCGCGTGCGGCGCGTCGAGCGGCCGCATGTGCTCGAAGGCCGTGCGAGCGGCGCGATCGAAGGCGACGGACGCTGGTCGTTCGCCGCCGACGGCGCGCGCACCGTCGTGCGCTACGACTGGCACATTCGCACGCACGGCTGGATGAACTGGCTGGAGCCGCTCGCACGGCCGCTGTTCCGATGGAATCACGACGTCGTGATGCGCGAAGGCGCGAAGGGGCTCGCGCGGCGGCTGGGCGCGGCCGTCGAGACGGACGGCCGGACCTTCCGGCCGCTGTCGGGCGGGGACTGTGCCGATGCGTGAGGCGCGCGACGCTTGCTCCGGCGACGCAGGCGCACGAATTTGGCGCGGCGGATGAAATCGGCGCCCACACGGTTTTTTCGCGGCGATGTCGCCGGTCTCAGGAACTCCGGGCTTACCCGGTGTCCAATCGGGGCTGGATGAGGTTGGTGAATCGCACGGGGCCGTCCATCGGGACGGTTGCCGTATTCAAGTGGCTGTTTTTAAAGGGTTTTTGTTGTGTTTCTGCATTTTTCCCGCCGCCTCGCCGCCCCGAAAATTCCCCCGGTTTCCCTTCTTGAATTTGTCAAAACCCGTCCATATAATTAGCACTCGCTGCACGAGAGTGCTAACAATTCTCTGCCGGGCGATGAGCCGGGCAGTTTCCCTAAGCGTTCTTCAATCTCAGTCAAGAGAGGAGTGAATATGAACCTTCGTCCTTTGCACGATCGCGTGATCGTCAAGCGCCTGGATCAGGAAACCAAGACCGCCTCGGGTATCGTGATCCCCGACGCCGCTGCTGAAAAGCCGGATCAGGGCGAAGTCCTGGCCATCGGCCCGGGCAAGCGCGACGACAAGGGCGCGCCGATCGCGCTCGACGTGAAGGTCGGCGATCGTGTCCTGTTCGGCAAGTACGCAGGCCAGACCGTGAAGGTCGACGGCCAGGAACTGCTGGTCATGCGCGAAGAAGACATCATGGCCGTTGTCAACGCCAAGTAAGCGTCCTCCGACGGTACATATTCCCAAGAATTCAAGGAGTTAAAGATGGCAGCTAAAGACGTCGTATTCGGCGATTCCGCCCGTTCGAAGATGGTCGAAGGCGTGAACATTCTCGCCAACGCAGTCAAGGTCACGCTGGGTCCGAAGGGCCGCAACGTCGTGCTCGAGCGCAGCTTCGGCGGCCCGACGGTCACCAAGGACGGTGTGTCGGTCGCGAAGGAAATCGAGCTGAAGGACAAGCTCCAGAACATGGGCGCGCAAATGGTCAAGGAAGTCGCTTCCAAGACCAGCGACAACGCAGGCGACGGCACGACGACGGCAACCGTCCTCGCGCAATCGATCGTTCGCGAAGGCATGAAGTACGTCGCATCGGGCATGAACCCGATGGACCTGAAGCGCGGCATCGACAAGGCAGTCGCAGCGGCTGTCGAAGAGCTGAAGAAGATCAGCAAGCCGTGCACGACCAACAAGGAAATCGCACAGGTCGGCTCGATCTCGGCGAACAGCGATTCGTCGATCGGCGATCGCATCGCTGAAGCAATGGACAAGGTCGGCAAGGAAGGCGTCATCACCGTCGAAGACGGCAAGTCGCTGGCCGACGAGCTGGACGTCGTCGAAGGCATGCAATTCGACCGCGGCTACCTGTCGCCGTACTTCATCAACAACCCGGACAAGCAAGTCGCCGTCCTCGACAATCCGTTCGTGCTGCTGCACGACAAGAAGGTGTCGAACATCCGTGACCTGCTGCCGGTGCTCGAGCAAGTCGCGAAGGCTGGCCGTCCGCTGCTGATCATCGCTGAAGACGTCGAAGGCGAAGCGCTCGCCACGCTGGTCGTGAACAACATCCGCGGCATCCTGAAGACCGTTGCGGTCAAGGCGCCGGGCTTCGGCGATCGTCGCAAGGCGATGCTGGAAGACATCGCGATCCTGACCGGCGGCCAGGTCATCGCGGAAGAAACCGGCCTGACGCTCGAGAAGGCAACGCTGGCAGAACTGGGCCAGGCGAAGCGCATCGAAGTGGGCAAGGAAAACACGACGATCATCGACGGCGCAGGCGAAGCGGCGAACATCGAAGCACGCGTGAAGCAAGTGCGCGCGCAAATCGAAGAAGCGACGTCGGACTACGACCGTGAAAAGCTGCAAGAGCGCGTGGCCAAGCTGGCAGGCGGCGTTGCAGTGATCAAGGTCGGTGCTGCGACCGAAGTCGAAATGAAGGAAAAGAAGGCACGTGTCGAAGACGCACTGCACGCAACCCGCGCAGCTGTGGAAGAAGGCATCGTGGCAGGCGGCGGCGTCGCGCTGATCCGCGCACGCACCGCGATCGCAGGCCTGACCGGCGCGAACGCCGACCAGAACGCCGGCATCAAGATCGTGCTGCGCGCGATGGAAGAGCCGCTGCGCCAGATCGTCACGAACGGCGGCGAAGAAGCCAGCGTCGTGGTGGCGGCGGTTGCTGCAGGCAAGGGCAACTACGGCTACAACGCAGCAACGGGCGAGTACGTCGACATGGTCGAAGCCGGCGTCGTCGACCCGACCAAGGTCACGCGCACCGCACTGCAGAACGCAGCGTCGGTTGCAGGCCTGCTGCTGACGACGGATGCAGCTGTCGCAGAACTGCCGAAGGAAGACGCACCGATGCCGGGCGGCATGCCGGGCGGCATGGGCGGCATGGGCATGGACATGTAATCGACTTCGGTCGATGGTGTCCGGAACGCGCAGCGATGCGCGTTCCAGCCAAAAGAAAAGACCCGCAGCGATGCGGGTCTTTTTTTATGCGCGCGTAATTTTCGATGCGTGCGCGAGGCGGCCGGATCTGTCACGCACCAAGCGCCGCGCGGCGTGCGGCGGCGGGACCTGCCTGCCGCGTCGCGACTCAATGCCGGTGCGACGTCCTCGGCGCCGGGTCGGCCTTCACGGCCGGCGGTGTGTCCGAATCGTCGTTGCTGCGCGCCCAGAAGAACCGGTCGGGCAGGTATGCGCCCATACCGGGCCGGAACGCGTCGCGCACGGCCTGGTACAGGTATTCCTGCGCCTCGCGCACGGCCTCCGGCGGCTCCTGCCCGTTCGCGAGCAGCGCCGCGATAGCTGCGCCGAGCGTATCGGTGATGCCCATCAGCCGGTGCGGCGAGCGATCCCACATGTCTTCGCGAAGCTGGCCTTCTTCACCGTACAGCGTATTGACGAGCCGGTGCGAGCCCGTTTCCGACGACAGGATGTATTCGCAACCTTGCGACAGCAGGTGCGACACGGCCGCATCGAGGTTCGGCGCCTCGGCATCGCCGTCCGGCTGCGCGAGCGCGATCAGCGTCGCGTGGTCAGCGACGAGCAAGGTGGTTTGCGGCGCCAGCAGGTCGGCGATCGATTCGCGCAGGTCGTCGGCGGCGAGCACGTGTTCGTCGTCGAGCGTGAAGTCCGGCGCGAGCACGAGCGGCACGCCGTCGTAGTCTGCGACGACTTCGGCGATCGCGCTCACGACTTCCGCGCGCGTCGCCGCGCCGATCTTGAACGCGGCAACCGGCATGTCTTCGAGCAGCATGCGCGCCTGCGCGGCGACGACGTCGGGGTCGAGGCCCGTGACTTCATCGCAGGCGGCCGAGTCGCGCACGGTATAGCCGGTCAGGACGGACACGCCGTGACAGCCCATGCTCGCCAGGGTCATCAGATCGGCTTGGAGGCCGGAGCCGCCGGTGGGATCGGACAGGCCGAAGGTGAGGACGATCGGAGGGGCGTTGCTGGACATGTAAAAATGGGGCAAGAGAAAAACGGAAAAGCGACGGAGATGCGGACCGCGAGGCGAGAGGGGCGTTTTCGGCCCTGTGTTGCCCGGCAGGCCGCACTTTCAGCCATTATGCGGTGGAATCCGGCCGGTACGACGGATTTTTTAGCGCAGCGCAACGTAGTCGCCGTCCTCCAGCGCGATTGCTAGGCAGTCCGGCCCCGACACGGTACCATCATGGCTCCCGAATTTACCGACTTTCCCCGACGCGGCTTAAGATGGAATACAAGAGCTGGATGTGCCTGATTTGTGGCTGGATTTACGACGAAGAAGCCGGGCTGCCGGAAGAGGGCATTGCCCCGGGCACGCGCTGGGAAGACGTCCCGATCAACTGGACGTGTCCCGAATGCGGCGCCCGCAAGGAAGACTTCGAGATGGTCCAGATCTGATCGGACCGCTGGCCCACGCACACTCCGCTCAGGCCTCGCACGGATTCGGCGCTCGCGTGCCGCGATTCGCGCGAGCGACTCGACGATGACAGGCGCGCGTGTCCATGACGTCCGATCCGGCGAACGTTCCCCACCCTGACGCATTGCCCAACCCGCGTGGCGGAGCCGTGCGCGCGGCCGAAGCATGGCTGGCGGCGGCCGCCGACGCATTCGAGCGGCGCGACGACGCCGCGGCGCCGCTTGCCGCGGCTGCGGCCGTGCTGGCGGAAGCCGGCTGGCTGCCGGCCGCGCGTTTCGCCGGGCAACTGTCGGCCGCCGTGCCGCTCGTCGGCACCGAGCCGACTTCGGCCGGCTGGCGGGCCGCGCTGCACGATTTTCGTGCGGCCGTCGGGCGCCACAACCTGCGCGAGCTCGCGTGCTCGCCCGTTCTCTTCGAGCATTTCCGTGCGTTGCGTGCGCAAAGCGCCGCCGACCTGCGCGCGAGCGCGCCGCTCGATGCGCTCGCGCTGGTCGGCCGCGCGGTGCCGCCTGCCACGCTGCGCGCGCTGCCCGATGCATTCGCGGCCCGGCTTCGCGCCCGCTATGAGCAGGCGCTGCTGGGCGTGCTGCGTGCCGAACACGGCGCGCCGGGGGCCGCGCTCGACGAACTCGACGCGATGCTGGCCGCGCTCGCCGATGACGCACCGTACGATTTCTGGCGGCTCGCGGCCGCGTGCGTGCGCGCGCTGCGCGCAAGCGGCGCGCCCGAGCTGAAGCGCTTTCTCGCGCGAACCAACCTGCTGCTCGGCGAACACGCACAGGGCCGGCGCGGCGCACCGCCCGAACTGGTGCGCGAGACGGTGGCGCTGCTATGGCGCGATTTCGCGCTGTTCGGCGCCGCGGCCGAGGACGTCGCGCTCGTCGACGTGCTGCACGACTACGGGTTGACGGTCGACTGGCACGTCGCCGGCACGCCCGCATCCGAAGCATTGTGGGAGGCCGATGCGGCGCGGGCCGAGCACGATGCGGTCGCCGCCGCGCCCACTCGCGCGCTCGGCGTCGTGACCGTCAACGCGCACGCCTACGAGGATTTCCTGCAGACCGCCGATGCGTCGATGGCCGACCTGGCGGCCGATCCGGCCACCGCCGACGCGGGCGCCGCGTGGCACGCGTCCGGCGCGGCCTATCGGGTCGGCACGGCCGCATGCGCGCTGGGGCTCGGCCACGCGGCGCTGCTGGCCGACACGCTTGGCCTGGCGTGGCGCCGTGCGGCGCATGGCGTGCCGCTCGCCGACGGCGGCCTCGATGCGCACCGCCACGCGTCCGACATGCTGCGTGCGGCGCTCCTGAAGATCGCGGCCGGCGTCGCGCCGCCGGATCTCACGGCGGCGTCCGAAGCGCTCGGCGCCGCGCTCGGCCGGACCTGACGAACAAGGGGACGGACACACGGCGGCGGCCCTTGTCGCATGGGCCTGCAACACGCTGCCGACAGCGCCCGCGCGCGTGTTAGAGTGCCGTGTGATCCGCGCGCGCCGTTGCCAGCGCGGCGCGGCGTTGCTTGTTGATCGCGGCCCGGTCAGGTCGCGGCGTCTTTGCTAAAATTCAAACCATGTCAAAGCCTTCCGATCGCATCAATCTCACCAACCAGTTCCTGATCGCCATGCCCAACATGGCCGATCCGACGTTCTCGGGGACGGTGGTCTATCTTTGCGATCACAGCGAGCGCGGTGCGCTCGGCCTCGTCATCAATCGTCCTACCGACATCGACCTCGAATCGCTGTTCAACCGCATTGACCTGAAGCTCGACATCGAGCCGCTGCTGCACATTCCCGTGTACTTCGGCGGCCCGGTCCAGACCGAGCGCGGCTTCGTGCTGCACGAGCCGGTCGAGGGCGCGAGCTACAACTCGTCGATGTCCGTCGACGGCGGGCTCGAGATGACGACGTCGAAGGACGTGCTCGAGGCGGTCGCGACGGGCACCGGCCCGAAACGCTTCCTGCTGACGCTCGGTCATGCAGGCTGGGGTGCCGGGCAGCTCGAGGAAGAAATTTCCCGCAACGGCTGGCTGACGGTCGCCGCCGACCCGCGCATCGTGTTCGATACGCCGGCCGAAGAGCGCTTCGAAGCCGCCCTCGGCCTGCTCGGCGTCAGCTCGTCGATGCTGTCCGGCGAGGCAGGGCACGCATGAGCGGCGCGAGCGCGCGCGATGCGACGCTCCTGGCGTTCGACTACGGCGAGAAACGGATCGGCGTCGCGATCGGCAACGGGCTGACGCGCTCCGCCCGTGCGCTCGTCGTGATCCAGAACCTGAACCGCGAACACCGCTTCAAGGCGGTTGGCGACCTGCTGGCCGAATGGCGGCCGGATGCGCTCGTCGTGGGCTTGCCGATGCATCCGGACGGCACGCCGCACGACATGACGCAGCAGGCGAAGCGCTTCGGCAACCAGTTGAACGGCCGCTTCGGGCTACCCGTCACGTGGATCGACGAGCGCTATTCGTCGGTCGAGGCCGAGGCCGGGCTGCGCGAGCGCGACGTGCGCGGTCGCGCACGCACCGACATGCTCGATGCCGAAGCCGCGCGCGTCATCCTTCAACAGTATTTCGATCAATTGTCCGACCATGAGCACCATTGACGCCGAGGCGCTTTACCGCGTCCTGCTCGACCAGATCCGCGCCGCGTACGGCACGGCGTTCGCCGAACCGGGCGGCCCGCGGCTCGCCGGCATTCATAGCGGCGGCGCGTGGCTCGCCGAGCGCCTCGCGCGCGATCTCGGCGCACCGGCGTTCGGCGTCGTCAACGTCGCGCTGCACCGCGACGACTACGCGAAGAAGGGGCTGCACAGCCAGGCCAGCCCGACATCGCTGCCGTTCGACGTCGACGGCGCGCGCATCGTGCTCGTCGACGACGTGCTGTACACCGGGCGCACCGTGCGCGCGGCGCTCAACGAGCTGTTCGACTACGGCCGTCCGGCCGCGGTCGAGCTCGCGGTGCTCGCCGATCGCGGCGGCCGCGAGTTGCCGGTCGCCGCGCGCTTCGCAGGCGGCACGCTCGACGTGCCGGCCGACGCGACGCTCGTGCTCGCGCGCGACGATACGCGGTTCACGCTGCACGCCGAGTCGCACGGCACCTGAACGACACGCGAACCGTATCCCGGGCCGCTGGTTTGCACCGCGGCCCGTTTGCATAGTTGGAATCACGCACACCATGACCACCGACACCACTGGCCGCACCGGCAATCCCGCGGCGGCCGCGAGCCCCGACCGGTTTCGCTACGGGTTCCTGAAGGGCAACCCGCAGCTCACGAAAAACGGCGAGCTGAAGCACCTGCTGTCGATCGAGGGCCTGCCGCGCTCGATCGTCAATCACATCCTCGATACGGCCGAGCAGTTCGTCAGCGTGACGGACCGCGAAGTGAAGAAGGTGCCGCTCCTGCGCGGCAAGTCCGTGTTCAACCTGTTCTTCGAGAACTCGACGCGCACGCGCACGACCTTCGAGATCGCCGCGACGCGCCTGTCGGCCGACGTGCTGAATCTGAACATCAATGCGTCGTCGACCAGCAAGGGCGAATCGCTGCTCGACACGATCAACAACCTGTCGGCGATGCATGCCGACCTGTTCGTCGTGCGCCACGCGTCGAGCGGCGCGCCGTACCTGATCGCCGAGCACTGCGCGCCGCACGTGCACGTGATCAACGCCGGCGACGGCCGCCACGCGCACCCGACGCAGGGCCTGCTCGACATGTACACGATCCGTCACTACAAGCGCGACTTCACGAAGCTGCGCGTGGCGATCGTCGGCGACATCCTGCATTCGCGCGTCGCGCGCTCCGACATCCATGCGCTCACCACGCTCGGCGTGCCGGAAGTGCGCGCGATCGGCCCGCGCACGCTGCTGCCGGGCGGGCTCGAGCAGATGGGCGTGAAGGTGTTCCACAACCTCGACGAAGGCCTGAAGGGCGTCGACGTGATCATCATGCTGCGCCTGCAGAACGAACGGATGAGCGGTGCGCTGCTGCCGTCCGCGCAGGAGTACTTCAAGACGTGGGGCCTGACGCCCGAGCGCCTCGCGCTCGCCGCGCCCGATGCGATCGTGATGCACCCGGGCCCGATGAACCGCGGCGTCGAGATCGATTCGCAGGTCGCCGACGGTCCGCAGTCGGTGATCCTCAACCAGGTCACGTTCGGCATCGCCGTGCGGATGGCGGTGATGGGCATCGTCGCCGGCAACAGCGACTGAGCGCGCTTTCGCGCATCCCGATCCAGGCATTCAACGCAATCAACGCATTCACAGACAGCGCATGAAGATTCATATCAAAGGCGGCACGCTGATCGACCCCGTCGCCGGCACCGAAGGGCAGGCCGACGTATTCGTCGCGGACGGCAAGATCGCCGCGCTAGGCAGCGCGCCGGCCGGTTTCAACGCGGACAGGACGATCGACGCATCGGGCCTGATCGTCGCGCCCGGCCTCGTCGACCTGTGCGCGCGGCTGCGCGAGCCCGGCTACGAGCACAAGGCGACACTCGCGTCCGAGATGGCCGCGGCCGTCGCGGGCGGCGTCACGACGCTCGTGTGCCCGCCGGACACCGACCCCGTGCTCGACGAGCCGGGCCTCGTCGAAATGCTCAAGTTCCGCGCGCGCAACCTGCGGCAGGCGAACGTGCATCCGCTCGGCGCGCTGACGGTCGGCCTCAAGGGCGAAGTCATCACCGAGATGGTCGCGCTGACGGAATCCGGCTGCGTCGGCTTCACGCACGCCAACGTGCCGGTGCGCGACACGCAGGTGCTGCTTCGCGCACTGCAATACGCGAGCACCTACGGCTACACGACGTGGCTGCGTCCGCTCGACGCGTTCATCGGCCGCGGCGGCGTGGCCGCGAGCGGTGCGCTCGCGTCGCGGCTCGGGCTCTCCGGCGTGCCGGTCGCGGCCGAGACGATCGCACTGCACACCATTTTCGAACTGATGCGCGTGACGGGCGCGCGCGTGCACCTCGCGCGGCTGTCGTCGGCGGCCGGCCTCGCG
Source organism: Burkholderia sp. MSMB1078WGS (assembly GCF_001528895.1). NCBI lineage: Bacteria > Pseudomonadati > Pseudomonadota > Betaproteobacteria > Burkholderiales > Burkholderiaceae > Burkholderia > Burkholderia sp. MSMB1078WGS. The sequence continues at coordinate 24,911 of NZ_LPDI01000040.1, forward strand.
CTCGTGCGTGCGGCGAAGGCGGAAGGACTGCCCGTGACCTGCGACGTCGGCGCGAACCACGTCCACCTGATCGACGTCGACATCGGTTACTTCGATTCGCAGTTCCGGCTCGACCCGCCGCTGCGCAGCGAGCGCGACCGCGAAGCGATCCGCGTGGCGCTCGCCGACGGCACGATCGACGCGATCTGCTCGGACCACACGCCGGTCGACGACGACGAGAAGCTGCTGCCGTTCGGCGAAGCGACGCCGGGCGCGACGGGGCTCGAGCTGCTGCTGTCGCTGACGCTGAAGTGGGCGGACGAGACGCGCACGCCGCTCGCGCAGGCGCTGCGCCGCATCACCTCCGCGCCGGCCGACGTGCTGCAACTGCCGGCGGGCCGCCTCGCGGAAGGCGGCGCGGCCGACCTGTGCGTGTTCGACCCGCGCGCGCACTGGCGCGTCGAGCCGCGTGCGCTGAAGAGCCAGGGCCACAACTCGCCGTTCCTCGGCTACGAACTGCCGGCCACCGTGCGCACGACGCTCGTCGCCGGGCAGATCGCGTTCGAGCGCCACTGAACCCCGTCGGACCTTCGCCATGACCGCCATTCGCAAGCTGCGTCTCGTCTTTCACCTGTTGCGCGGCATGGCGATCGTCGCGCTGCGTTTTTCGCACGTCACGCCCGCGCGCCGCGCCGAGCTGATACGCCGCTGGTCGCTCAAGATGCTGCGGATCTGCGGGATGCGCCTCGTCGTCCACAACGACGGCGCGCGGCTCGACGCGAGCGCGCTCGTCGTGGGCAATCACGTCTCGTGGCTCGACATCTATGCGGTCAACGCGTGGCGGCCGACGCCGTTCGTGTCGAAGGCCGAGGTGCGACAGTGGCCGGTCGTCGGCTGGCTCGCCGAGAAGCTCGACACCGTGTTCCTGCAGCGCGAGAAGCGTACCGAGGCGATGCGGATCATGCACGAGATGGCCGAGCGCCTGCGCAACGGCGGCGTAATGTGCGTCTTTCCGGAAGGGACGACCTCCGACGGCCAGGATCTGCTGCCGTTCCATGCGAACCTGTTCCAGGCCGCGGTATCGGCCGGCTGCGCGGTGCAGCCGATCTGCCTGATGTATGAGGACGCACACGGGCGGCAGTCGGTCGCGCCGGCGTACACGGGCGACCTGTCGCTCGGCAAGTCGCTCGACATGGTGCTGCGTGGCGGCCCGCTCGTCGCGCACCTGTACGTGTGCGAACCGATCGCGCCGGGCGGCGACCGCCGGGCGACGTCCGCGGCGGCGCGCGACGCGATCGCCGCCGCACTGGCGACGCTGCAGGAGAAGGTCGGCAAGCCGACGGCCGAGTCGCTTGCCGAACTGCAGAAGCATGCATATCCGGCGACCGAGCTCGGCGCCGATGCTGCGGGCGATGCGACGACCGACGCGCCCGTGCCGGGGCGTGAGGGCTGACGCGCCACCGGGGCGCGTGAATCAGCGTGCCGTCACTCGCCGCCCGGCGAACGGCACGCTTCGCACTGCACCTGCGTGACCGTGCGCTGCGCCGGATCGGCTGTGAGTCGCACGGCCGACAACTGGTTTCCCCATACGCAACCCGAATCGAGCGCGACGACGTTGTCGCGCAGCATCAGGCCGAGCGCGGCCCAGTGCCCGAACACGACCGTCACGTCCTCGGTGCGGCGCCCCGGCACGTCGAACCACGGCAGGTAGCCGGGCGGCGCGCTGTCGGGGCCGCCGTTCGCCTTGAACTCCATTACGCCGTCGGGGGTGCAGAAGCGCAGGCGCGTAAACGCGTTGAACGCGACGCGCATCCGGTCGCGTTTCTTCAGGTTCGGACTCCACCGGTTTGGCTCGTTGCCGTACAGGCCTTGCAACGTGTCGCGCCAGTCGGGGGCACGCAGCGCGTGCTGCAGTTCGTCGGCGAGTTCGAGCGCGAGCGTGGTGTCCCATTGCGGTAGCACGCCGGCATGCACGAGCAGTTTTCCGTCTTCGACATGCACGAACGGGCGGTGGCGGACCCAGTCGAGCAGCGCGTCGGCGTCGGGCGCGTCGAGGATCTCGCCGATGGTGTCGCCGGGGCGTTCGGTGCGGATCCCGGCCGAGACGGCGAGCAAATGAAGGTCATGGTTGCCGAGAACGACCGTCGCGCGCGGGCCGAGCTCGACAATGGCGCGCAAGGCGGCGAGCGAGCCCGGGCCGCGGTTGACGACGTCGCCGGCGATCCAGAGCGGCGTGTCGGCGGGAGCTGAAAGCTTGGCCAGCAGCGACTGGAAAGCGGAATGACAGCCTTGGATGTCGCCGATGGCGATGGGAGCGAGGGTCATGGGGCGGCGGACTTTGCGAGTATCGAGAACGCGGGAAAAATTATCCAGTCAATGCGGCGCCGTGCAATTTCTGTTCCGCAACAGCGCGGGAATCTGGCAATAAATTTCGCGCCTGGAAAGGGTTCGAAGCGCTGTATCAAGTTGTTAGCGGCATGGCTTTTGCTGGGGGCGGCTCCCTATAATTGTCGCTTTCCCCAACAAAATTAGCATTTCATGACTTTGGAGGCCATGTCGACCGGTTAAAATTCCCGGTCTGACGTGGCAATCACAAGCTACTGGCATTTGCGAATCCGATGTGGCCGGCGCCTGATGGCACCTGCCGCACACTATTTGAGGGAGCCTCATGATCCTGGTTACGGGCGGCGCGGGTTTTATCGGTGCCAATTTTGTACTCGACTGGCTGCGCGCATCCGACGAAGCCGTGCTCAACGTTGACAAGCTGACGTACGCAGGGAACCTGCGCACGCTGCAGTCGCTGGACGGGAACCCGAAGCACGTGTTTGCCCGCGTCGACATCTGCGACCGTGATGCACTCGACGCACTCCTGGCCCAGCACAAGCCCCGCGCGGTGCTGCACTTCGCCGCGGAAAGCCACGTCGATCGTTCGATCCACGGCCCCGCGGACTTCGTGCAGACCAACGTCGTCGGCACGTTCACGCTGCTCGAGGCGACCCGCCAGTACTGGAACGGCCTGAGCGACGCCGACAAGGCCGCGTTCCGCTTCCTGCACGTGTCGACCGACGAGGTGTTCGGTTCGCTGTCGGCCACCGACCCGCAATTCTCCGAGACGACGCCGTACGCGCCGAACAGCCCGTATTCGGCGACGAAGGCGGGTTCCGACCACCTGGTGCGCGCATACCATCATACGTACGGTCTGCCGGTGCTGACGACGAACTGTTCGAACAACTACGGCCCGTACCAGTTCCCGGAAAAGCTGATTCCGTTGATGATCGCGAACGCGCTCGCGGGCAAGCCGCTGCCGGTGTATGGCGACGGCCAGAACGTGCGCGACTGGCTGTACGTCGGCGACCACTGCAGCGCGATCCGCGAAGTGCTCGCGCGCGGCGTGCCCGGCGAGACGTACAACGTCGGCGGCTGGAACGAAAAGAAGAACCTCGAAGTCGTGCATACGCTGTGCGACCTGCTCGACAAGGCGCGCCCGAAGGCAGCAGGGTCGTACCGCGACCAGATCACCTATGTGACCGATCGCCCGGGCCATGATCGCCGCTACGCGATCGATGCACGCAAGCTCGAACGCGAGCTCGGCTGGAAGCCGGCGGAAACGTTCGAGACGGGCTTGGCGAAGACGGTCGACTGGTACCTCGACAACCAGGCCTGGGCCGACGAGGTCGCATCGGGCGAGTACCGCAAGTGGGTCGAGACGAACTACGCGAAACGCACCTGAGGAGAGAAGCGATGGCACGTAAAGGCATCATTCTCGCCGGCGGCTCCGGTACCCGGCTGTATCCGATCACGCACGTCGTATCGAAGCAGCTCCTGCCGGTGTACGACAAGCCGATGATCTACTACCCGCTGTCGACGCTGATGATCGCGGGTATTCGCGATGTGCTGATCATCTCGACGCCGCAGGACACGCCGCGCTTCGAGTCGATGCTCGGCGACGGCAGCCAGTGGGGGATGAACATCCAGTACGCGGTGCAGCCGTCGCCCGACGGGCTCGCGCAGGCGTTCATCATCGGCAAGGAGTTCGTCGGCAACGATCCGTCGGCGCTGATCCTCGGCGACAACATTTTCTACGGGCACGATCTCGCGAAGCAGCTCGAGCGTGCGCACGCGCAGGAAAGCGGCGCGACCGTGTTTGCGTATCACGTGCACGACCCGGAGCGTTATGGTGTCGTCGAATTCGACAAGTCGTTCCGCGCGCTGTCGATCGAGGAGAAGCCGGCCAAGCCGCGTTCGAACTACGCGGTGACGGGCCTGTATTTCTACGACAACCGCGTATGCGACATCGCGGCCGACATCAAGCCGTCGCCGCGCGGCGAGCTGGAAATCACCGACGTCAACTCCCGCTACCTCGATAGCGGGGCGCTGAATGTCGAGATCATGGGGCGCGGCTATGCGTGGCTCGATACTGGCACGCACGATTCGTTGATCGAGGCGGCCAGTTTCATCGCGACGCTGCAGAAGCGGCAGGGTCTCGTGGTCGCATGTCCAGAAGAAATCGCATATCGCCGCAACTGGATCGACGCGGAGCAGGTGCTGAAGCTCGCCCAGCCGCTCGCGAAGAACGCATACGGTCAGTACCTGAAGAACATTCTTACGGATCAAGTCGCATGGCCATCCAAGTAACGGCAACGGCGCTGCCCGAAGTCAAGATCATCGAGCCGAAGGTATTCGGCGACGCGCGCGGATTCTTCTACGAGAGCTTCAACGGGAAGGAATTCGCCGAGCAGGTCGCGCCCGGCGTCGAATTCGTGCAGGACAACCATTCGCGCTCGTCGAAGGGTGTGTTGCGCGGTCTGCACTATCAGATCCAGCACGCGCAGGGCAAGCTCGTTCGCGTGGTCGAAGGCGAAGTGTTCGACGTGGCCGTCGACATTCGCAAGGGTTCGCCGAACTTCGGCAAGTGGGTGGGCGTGGTGCTGTCGAACGACAACCATCGCCAACTGTGGGTGCCGCCCGGTTTCGCACACGGGTTCGTCGTGCTGTCGGAGGCCGCGCAGTTCCTCTATAAGACGACCGACTACTGGTTTCCGGAACACGAGCGCAGCATCGTGTGGAGCGATCCGGAGATCGGGATCGAATGGCCCATCGATTTCGAGCCGCTGCTGGCGGCGAAGGATGCGGCCGGCAAGCGTTTGAGCGAAGCAGAAGTTTTTGCATGAGGAGCCGCATGAGTCAGCCGAAGATTCTGGTGACCGGCGTCAGCGGTCAGGTCGGATTCGAGTTGTTGCGAGCCCTTCAGGGGCTGGGAACGGTCGTTGCCTGCGATCGCTCGATGGTAGACCTCGTCGATCTCGATCGTTTGCGCGCCGTGGTACGGGAGCAGGCTCCGGCGATCATCGTTAATCCTGCCGCCTACACCGCAGTCGACAAGGCCGAGGACGAAGTCGAGTTGTCGATGCGACTGAATGCCGAAGTGCCGGCCGTCTTGGCAGAGGAGGCGGCGCGTCTCGGGGCCGTGCTTGTGCATTATTCGACGGACTATGTGTTCGACGGCACGAAGGATGATCAATACGTCGAGGACGACCCCGTCAATCCGCAAAACGCTTACGGACGGAGCAAGCTCGCGGGTGAGCAGGCGATTGCCGCATCCGAATGCGCCCATCTGATTTTGCGGACGAGCTGGGTCTACGGTACACGCGGCAAGAACTTTCTCTTGACGATGCTGCGGCTTGGCGCGGAGCGTGACGAATTGAACGTCGTTTTCGACCAGATCGGCGCGCCGACGTGGTCGAAAACGATCGCGACGCTCACGGCCCATATCCTCGCCCAGGCTGCAGGTGTCGGCGAGGCAGATCGCGACGCATGGTGGCGTGAGCGATCGGGTATCTATCATCTTTGCGCGTCGGGTTCTACGTCATGGCATGGCTTTGCCGAAGCGATCTTCGACGCATCGAAGCTCGCGCGCAAGCCGAAGGTCAATCCTATCCCGGCATCGTCGTATCCGACTCCCGCCGCGCGGCCGGCCAACTCCCGGATGTCTGTCGACAAGCTGTCGAGAACGTTTGGAATCCGGGCACCCGACTGGCACGATGCGTTGCGCCTGTGCATGGCGGAAAGATGAGTACTGAGCTGCGCGTAGGCGCGGTTGTCGTGTTTTACAATCCGGATGTCGCTTGTGTCGAGCGAGCCAACCGCTTGGCGAAACAGCTTCGATGTGTTGTGGTGGACAACTCGCCGACGATGCGGGGTGCGAAGGATCTGGGGCTTGCCGAGTCGATCGAATATCTACCCAACGGCGAAAACAAAGGTATCGGTGCAGCGCTGAATCGCGGCGTGGCGGCTTTGATCGACGAAGGGTGCGAGGCAGCATTCGTATTCGATCAGGACAGCGAGCCGTCACCCATGTTGCTGACAGAGCTATCGCACGTGATCGCGAAAGCCAATGTTGATTTCGTAAAAATCGCATTGGCTGGCCCCGCTTACGACGATGCGAGACTCGGCGGCGTGGCTCCGTTCGTGCGATTTCGAGTTTGTTGGCTCGAACGCGTCGTGCCTGCGGGACACGATTTGATCGATGTTGATTTCCTGATCACATCCGGGTCATGCATCAATCTCCGTTACTGGGCGGAGATCGGCGGGATGGATGAGTCGCTCTTCATCGATTTCGTCGATCTCGAATGGTGTGTCCGGGCAAAGCATTGCGGGTTCAGGGTCGTTGGCGTGCCGTGGGTAACGATGCAGCACGAGCTGGGCGAAGAGCCCGTGCGGATACTTGGTCGCGCGTATCCGATGCACAATCCGCTGAGGCATTACTACCTGTTCAGGAATGCCGTCGCCCTGTTTCGTCGCGGCTATGTCCCCTGGCAGTGGAAAAGCTCGGAGGTGTTGAAGCTGCCGGTGCGGCTCGCCATCTACGCGTTGTTTCCCAAACAGGCGCAGGAACATTGGCGGATGGCGTGGCGCGGGTTGCTTGACGGTTTACGCGGAAAGGCCGGGCCCTACTCGCGCTGACGATGGCGGGGGCCCGTCCATCGTCTTGGGCACGGCTTCATTCGAGCATGTCGAGACGGGGCGGCTCGGCAAGCGCGAATGGCGCGACTTTGCCGCTTAGCGTCAGGTTGGGATTGTAGGCAGGATCGAACTCAAAATGACCGGCCCAGCGATTTTCCATCCAGCGTACTTCGCCGACGAACCGCTGATATTTGTCCGGATCCATGTCGGAGCCGCGCGTCGCCGATTCGTGGTGGTATAACTCGGCATACGGCGTCCAAACATTCCGATAGCCGGCTTCTCGGACACGTAGGCAAAAATCCACATCATTGAAGGCGACTGCGAGTTCCTCGTTCAGTCCGCCGACCTTCAAGTAGATGGCTTTGCTGATGACGAGGCATGCTGCGGTGACGGCAGACAGATTCTGCATGGCCACGGCACGGCAGAAGTAGCCATACTGTCCTCTTGGCAGAAGGGTATGCATATGACCGGCTACGCCGCCCAACCCGATCACCACGCCGCCGTGCTGCAGCTTGTTGTTCGGATACCAGAGTGCGGCTCCGACAGCGCCATTTCCGGGTTGTGACGCGATGCTGACGAGTTCGTCCAGCCAGTCCGGCGAAATGACTTCGATATCGTTGTTCAGCAGGCAGACATAGTCGCCCGTCGCGATCTCGACGGCCCGGTTGTTCAGCGCGGAAAAATTGAATGGCGAATCGTCCCGCAGAATTCGAACTCGGGAATCGGCTCTCAGCGAATCAAAATATGCAAGTGTTTCCGGGTTCACGCTGCCGTTGTCGACAACGATGATCTCGTAGTTCGGATAGATCGTCCGGGAGAAGATGCTATCAATGCACTGCTTGAGAAGCGACAGGCCATCGCGCGTCGGAATGATGATGGAAGTCTTCGGCGCAGGTCGAGGAAGCGCATATCTGACGCGAAGCGTCGAATGCTCATTGCATGGGTGCTCGACGATCGCGCGCGTCTGCATACGGGCGAGATGCTCCTCAAGCGCACGGATCGCCGCTAGCAATGCGTACGGTTTTTCACTTCCACTACTCGCGGTGCTGCCGGGAAGGATGCGCCAATGGTATAGGACATGAGGAATATGAACCACTGCATCGTGTCCGGCAATCTCAATGCAACGAAGCGCGAGATCGTAGTCTTGACTCCCTTCGAGTCCTTTTCTGAATCCACCTGCGTCGCGTACGAGGGCCGTTTCGTATACACCCAGATGTGAAAACACATTCTGGGAGAGGAACAACTGCGGATTCCAGTCACTCTTGAAATACGGCGAGGTTCGTTCGCCGTCGGCCGAAAGCTTGTCCTCGTCGCTGTAGAGCATCCGTGCGCCCGGGTGTTTGTTCAGGTACTTGACTACCATGAACAAGGCGTGCGGCGGAATGACGTCGTCGTGATCGAGCAATGCGACATATTCACCGGTCGCGATGTCGAGCGCGCTGTTGCTTGCCTCGGAGATGTGCCCGTTCTCAGTCCGATACACAACCTTGATTCGGCTGTCACTTGCACAAGCCGCTTCGAGTACCGCTCTAACCGATTCGGATGGTGACGCGTCGTCGGCGATGCACAGTTCCCAATGCGGATAAACCTGCGCACGGACTGATTCGATCATTTCGCGCAGAAAACGCTCGTCGCTGTTGTACGTGGGGACGACAATCGAGATCAGTGGGCGGCGCTCGAAATGTTCGATTTCGGCGACTGACTGGATTCTTCTTTGCGGGGTGAACGTGTCATAGCGTTCGATCCATGAACGATAGACTTCGGTTGGGAGAGGACTATCTGCAAAGCCGGCGCCGTTGCTCAGCCGACTCAGGCGTGCGCGTAGCCCGCGAACGCCATCGCGCCGTAATGCTCTCAGGTTGTAGCGCAAAGCACTGATGTAGCCGCCGCGTATCTGCGCCTGACGAGAGAGTGTCTGGAACGTCAGTTGGATCATGCGCGCGATGCGGTTCAGGCCCCGTAGCGGCGCTGTCACGCGCCACGACGTCGAATTACGCAGTGCTGCGATCTCGGTCCGCAATCGGATGACTTCCGCTTGCGCGGCAGCGCCGGCGTCCGCCTCTACGCGTGCTTGCTTCAATTGCTCTCCCAGCATATGCGTACGCGAGAGGGCTTCTGTAAGCTGATGTTCGAGCGGCTTGTCGCGAGATGCGTCGCTGCCGGGCGGAGTCGACGGTCTTGAATTATGCATCATGGCGATGTGGTGTTAATCCTGAGACGGGACAGCTGATTCGATCGACAGCGAGATGTTCCGCATGGGAATCCCGACCAGTCCGGTCGACGACGACGCGGCCTCCGACTTGAATACATAAGCGTCGTGTACACGGAGCAGCAACTGCTCTCCCGGCAGCGCGGCGTCCGCGACAATGACGTCGATAGCATAGTCGCCGGGCGCGAGAACCGGCATCAGGAAAGTGAACTCGGCAGCTATCTGTTCGTTTTCCGCAAGGCTGAGCGGCTGCTCTGCGCAGACCCAGTACGTGTGATCGCCAAACAGCATGCGACCCAGTCTGTCCTTGACGGTGAACCCGACCACTGCTTCGGATATCGGATGGGCGACCGAGGCCTTGATGCGCAGTGTTGCGAGCTCTCCGCCGGCCATCCAGAGCATCCGGCTGCCATCCTCTCTCGTCAGTTCCACCGATTGGAGCAATGCGCTGCCGCCGAGTGCGGTACCGGGTTGCGAAGGATCGAAAGTGAAATTTCGGGTGGCTGCGATTTCGCGAGACGAGTATCGGGTCCGCTGATCCAGTCTTTCTCCTTCATTGCTATCGAGGATGGCCACCGGAGGTGCCGAGATACTGCTCTTGCCTTGTTGCGACTCGTAATAGGCTTGCAGGTACCGATTGCTGACATCTTTGGGGTCGCCTTCGTCGACGATCACGCCGCGATCGATCCAGACGGCACGTGTACACAGGGACCGGATTGCCGATGTGTCATGGCTCACGAACAGGATCGTGCCGGTCTGCATGAACTGGCGAAGAAAGCGCATGCATTTTTGCGTAAAGAACGCATCTCCGACGGCCAACGCCTCGTCGATCACGAGAATATCGGCGTCGACGTGTGCGATCACCGCGAAGGCGAGGCGGACGAACATACCGCTGGAGTAGGTCTTGATCGGCTGATCGATGAACTCACCGATATCGGCGAACGTTTCGATCGCGGCAAACCGTTCGTCGATCTGCTCTTTCGAGAGCCCGTGTAGCTGGCCGTTCATGTAGACGTTTTCTCGCCCGGTATATTCGGGGTCGAAACCGGAGCCGAGCTCCAGCAAGGCCGCGATCCGGCCGGCCGTCTGAATTGAACCTTCGGTCGGGGATAGCGTTCCACAGATAATCTGCAGTAACGTGCTTTTCCCGGATCCATTTCTACCGATGATCCCGACTGTTTCGCCGCGGTTCACGGTCAGATCAATGTGGCGCAATGCCCAGAAGGTCCGACCTGCGGCCTCTGCATGCCGGCGCAATCGGGTTTTGAGCCTCGTGCCGGGGGCAAGGCGTGCGGCGAAATTGAAAACCAACTGGACAAGCCGGTCGGACGGCCGGTCATACGCTTTGAAGCCCTTGCCGAGCGACGCTACCTCGATGACGCGCTCAGATGACATCCGCAAATCCTTTTCGCGTTTTCTGGAACCATGCGAAACCGATCCACGACACGATCAGGCTGATCGCCAGATAACCGCTCCAGATCGTCCAATCGATCGGCTTGCCCCAAATCAGGACGTTTCGGCTTTGTTCGATGGGGAAGGTCAACGGATTCCAGTACACCAGCTTCCGGATGTTTTCGGGCAACGATGAAAGAGGAAAAAAGATCGGTGACAGGAACATCAGTGCGGTCACCAAGATGCCTATCGTTTGGCCGATGTCGCGCAAGTAGACACCGGTGGCCGACAATAGCCAGGAGATGCCCAGAATGAGCAGGCAAAGGGGGGCCAGAACAATGGGCAACAACAGCGCCGTGATCGGGATGCTTCCTTGGATCAAGAATTCGGCGACCAGGAGAATCGTGATGCTGACGAATGCATGAAAGAGTGCCGAAAGCAAGCTGATGCACGGCAGAATTTCAAGCGGAAAGACAATTTTCTTGACGAAATTGGTGTTGACGAGCACGAGCGACGGCGCGCGGTTCACGCATTCCGAGAATATGTTGAACGTCAGCATGCCAGCGAAAAGCACGACCGCGAATTCGCTGTGCGAGCCTGGCGTCGTTTGCCCGCCCCAGCGGGATTTGAACACCCCGCTGAACACGAACGTGTAAACGCTCAACATGAGGAGCGGGGTAAGCATCGACCAGAGGATGCCGAGTGCCGACCCTTTGTAACGCCCGACAGCATCCCGCCGGGCGAGATCGAACATAAGGCGGCGGTTCTTCACCAGCGATGTCAATAGGTACGTCGGCGAGGCACTGAAGCTTTGCATGGGTCTACGAACGGAAGCGTGTAAGGCAGGAGTGATTTCGAGTCTGCATGTGCGGCGGAGGCCCGAATGCGGTACCCGAGGACATGGAATCGGGGATTATCTCATAGCCCGTTTTGCTGTCCGCTGCGTTCGGCACGCTCGGGCGTACCGAATGCATCACTGGTAACCAAATGTGTGCAGGGCCTCGCGCGCACTGTATTCGCAATGCGCGATGATTTCTGGCGAAAGCTGGCTTTGCCACGCACTGATCCGCTCGGGAAGGAACGGTTGCGCGAGGTTGAGGTGGCTCGGATTCGTACGCAGCTCGGGGCCGCGTCGGCTGGCATCCAGCATCGACTCCTGGAACGAAACGTCGAGGAGTTGCGTCAGTCGCTCGGTAGTAGCCGCCGGTTGCAACACGAAATCCTCATATCGGATGAGCGCGTAGTTCGGGCGATCCTTGAGCACGTGATACAGATGCAAATTTGTGTAACTCCAGATGCGCGGAAAATACTCATCGATGCCTGCAGGTGCCCAATCGACGTTCTGCAGCGATGCAACGGACCCGCGGACATCGCGAATGATGTGAACGAACTTGATCGGGGCGTCGAGCAGGCCAGACTGTTCGAGCTTGCGGATCGACAGCAAGTCGTCCGGAGACTTGTCGCCGCATTCCCGCTTGCCGAGCCGGTTCGCGAGTTCGCGATAGAGTGCCTGAAGCGCGTCGGCGAGCGTGGGTGCAGCCGACTTGATCACGTTGCGGATGTCGTTTTCGGTGAAATGTTGTCCGAAAACGACGGGAAAGTCATCGGATGCGATCAGCGAATGCGCGATGACGTCAGCAGCCTTTTCCCAGTTCGAGACGCTTCCCGCGATGTGGGCGCTGGTGCTGATCAACGTCGTTTGCATCGGGATGAACAAGTCGGGGTGGAGGTTGAGCGTCTCTTTAAGCAGCGTCGTGCCGGAACGGGGTGAGCCGAAGATAATGAACATGGCCGAAGGAGGGGTCTTTGCCGTTGCTGGGCGGGGGCAAGTGCTGTCAAGGGCTGTCGCGGCGCCCGCGCATCGATTATTGCAGATCAAAGGAAGTGAAGCTGTTACGTCCTGTTACCGACGAAACCGATAGCGTTGCCCGCGACGGGACATCCGGCGTCGATACCCGTCAGTTGCGGGCGGTTTGTTAAAATGGCGCGTTGCGCCCGGCTCGTTGGGCCGGGTAATTTGCAGTGGTGCGCGGATCGCGCCTTCGACGAAAGGGCTTCAATGTCACAGCAGATTGTCATTCGCGCATCGGGAGTGGCAAAAGGATTTCATTCATACGATTTGCCTGCGAATCGCCTCAAGCAAGCGGCGTTCAGCATGGCGAGCCGTATGCTACCAAGCCGCAAGGGGCGCGGTTACGCGCGGGCGAAATCGGAGGCTTATGCCGATGTTTTCTGGGCGTTGGATGATGTCAGCTTCGAGGTCGCCAAGGGCGAAACGATCGGGATCATCGGCAGAAATGGTTCCGGAAAGAGCACGCTACTGCAGATCGTCTGCCAGACGCTTTCGCCGACCCGGGGGGCGATCGATACGGTGGGTAGGGTGGCCGCCTTGCTCGAACTCGGCTCAGGGTTCGATCTCGAATATACGGGGCGCGAGAACATTTATCTGAACGCGCAACTGCACGGGCTCTCGCGTCGCCAGATCGACGAGAGGCTCGACAGGATCATCGAATTCGCTGATATCGGCGAATTTATCGACCAGCCGGTGAAGACGTATTCGAGCGGCATGTTTGTGCGGCTTGCATTTGCGGTCATCGCGCACGTGGATGCCGATATCCTTGTCGTAGACGAAGCGCTGGCGGTCGGTGATGCCTTCTTCAATCAGAAGTGCATGCGGTTCATGGATCAGTTTCGAAAAACAGGCACGATTCTGTTTGTCAGTCACGATACGTCGACCGTCAAGAAGCTGTGCTCGCGCGTCATTTGGATTGACAAGGGCAAGGTCAAACGCGAAGGGGATCCGGAGGCAGTGTGCGAGGCATACCTCGACGCCTATTTCGACGCCGCGCCAGCGGGGGCGACGCCTGCGCCGAAGCACGTGTCAGGCCCGCGTGGCACTGAGGCGCAAACCGATACACGACTGTCGACAATCAACTTTACGCGCTTTCGTAACGACATCGAAGTGCTTCGGTTCGATCCCCATGCCGCCTCGTTCGGCAGTGGTGCGGCGCGCATTGTCAATGTCGAGCTCATCGATGACGACGCAAATGTGCCGCTCGCGTGGGCAGTGGGCGGGGAGCGCGTCACGCTGCAGGTAACCGCCGCTATTCACGATGACGTGCACGCACCCATCGTCGGTTTTTTTTTCAACGATCACCTTGGCCAACCGTTGTTCGGGGAAAACACTTACCTGACTTGCAAAGACGAGAACTCATCATGTCGCGCCGGCGATACGCTGGTGGCTCGCTTCTCGTTTACGATGCCGCTTTTGCCGATCGGCGAGTATGCGCTCAACGTAGCGATCGCGGACGGAACCCAGCAAAACCATGTGCAACTGCACTGGATTCATGACGCATTGCCGATTCGCGTGCATTCGTCGAGTATTGAACATCACCTCCTTGCAGTGCCAATGCTGCGCGTAGGCGTTTCCGCTTCGTCCGTCGCGTAGCCCCCAGATTACTATGGCCAACGAATATTTGAAGATTTCCGAACATGCATCGTCATCGCCGAGCCGCGATTCCGAAACGACGTCAGATCTGAACGACGATCTTGTCTGGGATGGTGAACGCTATATTCCCGGCATGTCGGCTCAGATCGAAGTGGAGCACATGCATCGGTATCTCGTTGCGCGCAAGCTCGCATCGGGGCTGCGTGTGCTCGACATCGCGTGCGGTGAAGGGTATGGGTCATTTGCGTTGTCCCGAACCGCGGCGTCTGTCGTAGGTGTCGACATCAGCGACGACGCGATCCATCACGCGCAATCCGCGTATGGTCGAGCGGCGGATAACCTGACGTTCGTCGTCGGATCAGCCGCTGACATCCCGCTGGCCGATGCAAGCGTCGACATGGTTGTGAGCTTCGAAACGATCGAACATCACGATCAGCACGAGGCGATGATTCGCGAGATTAAGCGGGTACTGCGCCCCGACGGTTTCGTCATCATTTCGAGCCCGAACAAATACGAGTACTCCGATGTACCGGGCTACTCGAACCCGTGGCATGTCAAGGAACTCTATCTGGACGAGTTCGAGTCTCTCCTGCGTTCGCAGTTCTCGCAAGTGGCGCTTTACGGCCAGCGAGTGATGACGGGGTCAGTGCTTGCTGCGCTCGAGTTGCGCGAAGCGCCAATGCGGACGTTGCAGCGGGACGATATGGCGGGCGACGAAGAGCATGCCGGTATTGCTCGACCGCTCTACTTCGTTGCGCTCGCATCGGACGTCAAGCTTCCAAGTCTCGATGTGACGATGTACGAAGTTGCCAACGTGGCCGGCGAGGCGATTTCGAAGACCCAGAGTGGCCGAGTCGAATGTAAGGTGTACTGGCAGACGGATACGGACGAGTCGTGGTCCGAGCGCCATGCCATCGGGTGTTATGTGCGCGCGGACGGAAACGAGCGCGTCGCGCATCTTGAATTGCGCGAGCCGGCAGCGGCGCTCAATGTGCGGAAGTTGCGTATCGACGTGACCGATCGCCCTGGCGTTGTCGATCTGGCCGATGTCGAGCTCGTCGATTCCGACGGGCGCGTTCTTTGGACCTGGCGCAGCGATTTAGCCGGGAAACCGGAGGTGTCGGGCGCGTTCGTCCTTGATGGCGGTTGGCCGATAAAGCTCGTCGTCCCGGGCGACGATCCGTGGTTTGAGTTGCCGGCGCCGGATCATGTATTGCAAAAACTGACGAATGGTTGCGCGTTGTTGCTTCGCCTTTCGGTGCGTGCAGAGGCTGATGCGATCGCGGAACTTGCGATCCGATCGGACGAACAGTTGAAGAAGCTGAAAACGCATATTAGGGAAGCGATACAGGAAAGTAGTGTTGGGGAAACCGTCGGCGGCACAGTGACGTCCGGGAATGCCGTCGGCGAGGTCGGTATCGACGACGCGCTGAGTGGGCTTGCGCGTATGACGGATCGCATCGAGACGGAACGGGTTATCCGCGAACGTCTCGAGACCGAACTCGACGAGAAAGAAAAACGCGCTGCGGTTCTGTCCGAAAATGTGCTTGGCCTCGAGCGCGAGCGCGAGCGCATTTCAAACGAGCACCATCGCGTCGTTGGCGAGTTGCGGCGGCGCGGCGAGCTTCTCCGAACCGCAGCCGCTGATGCCGATGCGCGTCTAAGACAACGCGATGAATATATCAATGCGCTGTTTGCCAGCACGTCGTGGCGCATCACGAAGCCGCTTCGCTTTGCAAAGCGCCTGACGGTCGGGGGCGCCGAGCGTGCTGCGGCGATCCGCTCGGCGGGCAAGGTGCTCTATCGGCGACTCCCGGTTCCTCACTTCTTCAAGCGAAAGGTAAAGGGTCTCTTTTTCAGGGTATTTCCGGGCGTGTTTGTGCATACGCGCGCGTATCAGGACTGGGCGGCGCTGCGTAGCCGGTTGCGTGGTGAGGCCGCAACCGTGCCGGTCCAGGAGCATGCTGCTGCAGGGGCGGCGTCATCGTTCGTTGAGCCTGAACCGAAGGCTGATGAAGTAAATCTTGCGGCGCAGCTTCTGCCGGTCATGGCGGTAAGCCCGTCGCAGGACTATCAGTCATTTCCGCCGACGGCGCCGCGAAAGGTGCCAGTGAAGGCTATCGCCTTCTACTTGCCGCAATTCCATCCGTTCCCGGAGAACGACGAATGGTGGGGGCGCGGCTTCACCGAGTGGACGAACGTAACGCGTGCCGTACCCCAGTTCGCTGGGCATTATCAACCGCACTTGCCCGGCGAACTCGGCTTCTACGATCTCCGGATCCCCGACGTGCAACGCCGCCAGGTTGAACTCGCGAAGGCGGCAGGGGTGGGCGGGTTCTGCTTCTACTTCTACTGGTTTGGCGGCAAGCGCTTGATGGAAGCCCCGATACGCCAGTATCTTGAACATCGTGAATTCGACCTGCCATTTTGCCTGTGCTGGGCGAACGAGAACTGGACGCGTCGCTGGGACGGCCTGGATCAGGAACTGCTGATTTCGCAGCATCATTCGCCCGAGGACGATCTCGCGTTTATCGAGCATGTCGCTCAGTACATGCGCGACGCCCGTTATATTCGCATCGACGGTCGCCCGCTGCTGCTGGTGTATCGTCCGAATCTGCTTCCTGATGCGGTCGCCACCGTTGCACGGTGGCGCGAGTGGGCTAGAGCAAATGGTCTCGGGGAGTTGTATCTCGCTTATACGCAGTCGTTCGAAAGGGTGGATCCGCGTGAATACGGATTCGATGCGGCCATCGAATTCCCGCCGAACAACAGTCAACCGCCGTCGAAGGCAGACAGCGTTACGTTGATCAATCAGGGTTACGCCGGCCATATCCTGGACTGGACGCATTATCTGGAGCGCAGCCGATCGTATCAGGATGCCGAGTACCGCTTGTTCCGCGGGGTGACGCCATCGTGGGACAACGAGGCTCGCAAGCCAGGGCGCGGAACCGTATTTGTCGGCTCGACGCCGAAGTTGTACGAGGAGTGGCTATGCAACGCAGCTACTGATACCGTGCGGCGAATCGGGAACCCGGATGAGCGTCTAGTCTTCATCAATGCGTGGAACGAGTGGGCAGAGGGGGCACACCTCGAGCCGGATCGTCGGTACGGCTATGCCTGGCTGCAAGCTACTAACAATGCACTTTCGCGTGCAAGTGCGGCTGGCAGTGCGCGTCGTATCTTGGTCGTTTCTCACGATGCTTACGCGCACGGCGCACAGTTCTTGGCGCTCAATTTGGTCAAGACGCTGGCTGTGGAGTTCGGCGTCGACGTGGAGACCGTGTTGCTTGGCGAGGGGCCGCTGAAGTCCGAGTTTGAGCGTTGGGGAGCCGTTCACGACCTGGCCGGTGTCGATCCCGCGGGCGAAGCGGCGCAGGCGCTGATCGACAAGTTGGTACAGCGAGGTTTTGGCGCTGCGATCTGCAATACGACCGTATCGGGGTTGTTTGCAGGGGCTTTGTCGCGCGCTGGCGTGAATTGCATCGTGCTCGTCCACGAACTTCAGGGCATGTTGGCCAAGTACGGGCTCGAACGTCACGCGGCGGAGATATCTCGGTACGCGGAAGCAGTCGTTTTTCCTGCCGACATGGTGCAGCGCTCGTTCATGGCGTTCTCCTCCCTCGACGAGCAGCAGATTCGCGTGCGTCCGCAAGGATTGTACAAGCGCAATCAGATGCGAGGCGATGTCGCGCGCGCGCGTTCCGCGTTGCGCGAACGTCTCCATCTTCCGGGCGACGCGAAGATCGTGCTAGGCATGGGTTATGCCGATTTCCGTAAGGGGATCGACCTGTATGCGCAGGCGGCAGCGAATCTCGCCGATCGAGACGATACCTATTTCGTGTGGGTAGGCCATTGGGAAAGCGAAGCAAAGGCCGCAGCTGATGCGATCATTTTGAAACACGGTCTACAACACAAGGTTGTGTTCACCGGGCTCGATGTCGATACCGATCTTTATTATGCCGGCGCGGATGTGCTCGCGTTGACGTCGCGTGAGGACCCGTTTCCGTCCGTTGTGCTCGAGGCGTTGGAAGTGGGGGTGCCTGTCGTTGCGTTCGACGGAGCGAGCGGCAGTTGCGAACTGCTGAAGCGAGGCGGCGGTGTGGTGGTCCCGTTCGAAGATGTTGGCGCTTTTGCGGCCGCGCTGCGCAATCTGATCGCGTCTCCGAAGCTTACGCAAGACCTCGGTTCGAAGGGGGCACGAATCGTGGCGGACGAATTTTCGTTCCGCCACTACGTGTATGACCTCCTCGATATGTTGAATTGCGGATTCAAGCGCGTCTCTGTCGTTGTTCCCAACTATAACTACGAACGCTATATCGGCGAGAGGTTGGATTCGGTCCTCAAGCAGACGTATCCAATCTATGAACTGATCGTGCTTGACGACAATTCGTCGGATGGGAGCGTGCCCGTGATTCGTGAGCACTTGGCGAATCAGAGCGTTGACAATCGCCTGTTCGTGAATAGTGCGAACTCGGGGTCGGTGTTTGCCCAATGGAAACGGGGCGTCGAATTCGCGAGAGGCGATTTCGTGTGGATTGCCGAAGCGGATGATTTGTCACATCCGGAGTTTCTCGCGACCGTCGTAAGCGGGTTCGACGATGAGCAAACAGTGCTGAGTTACTGTGAATCGAAGCAGATGGGTGAAACGGGCGAGATCATCTGCGAGCACTATCGCGACTACGTGGCGGACATCTCCGCCACGAAATGGACGAAGGCGTATATCGACGACGGCAAGCGGGAAATATCCGGAGCGCTTGCCGTCAAGAACACCATCCCTAACGTCAGCGCGGTCATATTTCGGCGAGGGATCCTCAAGGATGTACTTGAGCGCCACTTCGAGGACATTCGACAGTTTCGTGTCGCGGGCGACTGGATGGTGTATCTGCGGGTGATGGATTGCGGCAGGGTCGCGTTCGCCCCCGAGTCGCTCAATCTTCATCGCCGGCACGCCGCCAGCGTAACCATCGGTGGCGATGCGGCGGCGCTGCTCAAGGAGATTCGAACGGTTCAGCTATGGGTGCGCCGGCATCATATGGTCGATGCGTCCATCGTCGAAATCGCGGATCGATATGCGCAGGAGCTTTGTTCCCAGTTCGATGTGGATCCATGCGTGATTGACGAGATGAAGGAGTAGCGCGGCGCATAAAGAGGGGGCGGATGCGTGCCCCCTTCTTCCCGGCGCCGACGTTCCAGCGATATCGCGATGCGGCGTCGGACATAACGGCGCCTGAAATTTGTCCATAGATTCGGCGAGTAGCCATGCCGCCGATAGCGTGGACTTATGTCGCCAGATTGCTTGTGCGCCAGCGCTGAATCGCTCTGATGGCTGCCTTGCCGAGGTTGTTGCCTGGTGTTTCGACGAAACGGTAGGTGAGCCACGATAGCAAGGTAACCACCGCCAGCGCTGTCGCGATAGACAGGAAATACGAGACCGTCACATAAGCAAAGTGCGAATAAATGACGGTGAACAGCTTCGACATGAGGAAGATTGTCGTAGCGTGGCTCAAGTAGACTGAGTAGCTGATCTTGCCGTAAAAGCGCGTAACGCGATTGACCAGGATTACCGGAGCCTTGATTGCGAGACCGATCAACAGCGTACCGTAGATAACAGCCTGGAGCGTTAGTCCGTCGAACATGTCGATCTGGACAAGCCCGTATGCCAATCCGAGCAGCGCGGCAATGGCGGCGGTCGTCAGCAACTCGCCTCCACCGTAGCGTCGGACGCGTTCGACGTCGAGGAGCCTATATGCGTGATAGGCGACGATGCCAAATGCGAATGTCGGCAAATGATGCAGGAGGCTAAAGTTATAATATGTTGCTGCAGTGGCTTGGTCCGCGACCAAGTGGAGTACCGCGGCATGCCACAGCGCACGCGTTAGCAGCGTACAGAAGTAAAAGGCCAACGCCCGTCCGATATTACCTGTGCGTTGAAAGATCGCAGGGAAGAAAATGTAAAAAAGCATTTCGACGCCGAGCGTCCAGCTTGCCCATACAAAACCTTGCTCATGGCCTGGAGATAGATTCAATACGAAGAAAACGCTCCGGATAATTTCCGAAAAGGGATGCGCTGCATCGAAAATGATCTTGTCCCGAATGCAATACAAAATGATCCAAACATAAAACAGGGGCGCGATACGAAAGAAGCGCCGCAAATAGTAATTGAGCAGCGGCGTTGCTTCGTCCTGTCGACGCGCATCCATCGACAAGCAGAGTGTGAATGCGCTGACCACGAAGAACAGCGTTACCCCCGATCCCCCCAGCCCGGTGAAGGGGGCAATCCAGAGTGGTGCCGCCGCCTGAGGTGTCGTGATCGGGGTGAAGTGATAAAGCAGGACGTACAGCGCAGCAAGACCGCGTAACGCGTCGATAAAGCCAAGCTTTGAAGGAGGCATTTTTCGGTTCGGGAAAGGAAGCGACTGGCATCATAGCACCGCCGTTCCAAGGCCTCCAGCGCCGATTGTTTATCGTGCGCTGATTTCAAGACAGACGTTCCGGGATGCGAGAATACTGCTCGCGCAAAGCGTGGGCGTTGGCCGCGGCCACCTCGAACAGGCCATATCGAATCCGACCCTCGCGATGGACCGATACAGTCATCCTTTGCGATTGCATTCGAGTGAAAATGAATGCGGTGTTGTTTTGTTATATAAATAATAAAATAATGACGTTCTCCCTTATGTATTAACTCATGGTTTTTGTTGCGTTTTATGGCCGGGTGCACCGGTCGCGGAGGTATGTCGCTAAACGGGAATTGGCTACAAGTGACGGGTGAAATATGGTGGGCTGCTAACTTCGGAACTGCGCCGGCTGACGCAGCCTGAAGATGAGAACGCGAAGCTCGAGCGGCCTGTTGCCGATTTGTTGTTGGGAGGGGCTATGCCGCAGGACGTGTTGTAAAAAAATGTATGGTCCGAGCCCTTGTCGGCGCCGGGAGCGGGTCACGGACTTGACAGTTGCATCCGAGAGCCGGGCTTTCACTTCCGGCTTGCCGCCGCGGACCAAACCCGGACTCGATCACGATGTCCGAGCGAATGAGGGTATCATCCAAGTCAACAACGAAAAGGCTGTCTTGCGTCGAACCTGCGCCGGCGGGCGGCGGCGCTGAGCGATGGCTATCCAGTTGCCGATTCTCGCGGTAAGCGGGACTTTGGCAGCAATGGACGACAAGCATCTGGGCATACTTGCCCGATCTAGCAAAACTCAGCAAACTCACAAATTTTCGTGACAGGCAACCAACGTTTGATCGTGCTGCTCAGCATTCGCGGGGCCGTATACACATGAATGACGCTATCGTGTCACCCAAGTCGCTCGGTAGCTTGTCGATATCGATAGTTGTTTATCGTCCCGATCAAGCGGCGCTGATGCAGACACTCGGTAGCGTCAGCGCGGCGTGCGGGCGATTGCGAACGATCTGGCCCGGAATATCAATCGAATTATTCATGGTCGACAATGGCGGCCTGGAAACCATGCCCGCGGTGAAAGCCAAGCTGGAATCTCTGGGTTTGCCGTACCGGGTGCTGACGGGGCACGGTAACGTCGGCTATGGTCGCGGACATAACCTTGCGATCGCTCAGGTCACAAGTCGTCACCATCTGATATTGAATCCGGATATCGATCTCGATACCGCGGCACTAGCTGCTGCTTGCGATTTCTTCGAGGCGAATCCGGAGCTCGGCTTGCTGACGCCGTGGATAGGTGATGACGCAGGCGGGCAACAGTATCTGTGTCGGCGCTATCCGTCGGCGATCGACTTGTTCGCGCGCGGCTTTCTGCCCGCACGCTTGCGCTGTTTTTTTGCGCAGCGCCTCGCCCGCTACGAGATGCGCGACGTGATCAACGACCGCGACATCGTCTGGGATCCGCCCATCGTCAGCGGCTGCTTCATGCTGTTCCGCACTGAAGTCCTGAAGAAACTCGGCGGTTTCGACCCGCGCTACTTCCTGTACTTCGAAGACTACGACCTCAGCCTGCGCACGCACGACGTCGCTCGCGTCGCCTACGTCCCGTCGGTGCGCGTGATCCATCACGGCGGCGGCGCATCGCGCAAGGGTTTCGCGCATATCCGGATGTTCGCCGCGTCGGCCTTCAAGTTCTACAACCGTTTCGGCTGGAGGCTGTGGTGAGCCGTCTCGTCGTGACCGGTGCAAACGGCTTCGTCGGTCGCGCGGTCTGCCGCCGCGCGCTGGACGCTGGACATACCGTTACCGCCCTGGTAAGGCGCGCGGGAGGATGTATCGCCGGCGTACGCGAATGGGTGCATGACGCTGCCGATTTCGAAGGCGTGGATGCCGGTTGGCCAGCCGATCTGGTCGCCGACTGTGTGATCCACCTCGCGGCCCGCGTGCACGTGATGCGCGACGAATCGCCCGATCCCGACGCTGCGTTCGACGCGACCAACGTCGCCGGCACCCTGCATCTCGCCGAGGCGGCGCGTCACCACGGCGTGCGCCGTATCGTCTATGCGAGCAGCATCAAGGCAGTTGCCGAGAGCGATGGCGGGGTGCCGTTGTCGGAAACCGCACGTCCCGGTCCGCAGGATGCGTACGGTCGCTCGAAGCTGCGAGCGGAGCAGCAGCTTGCGCAGTTCGGTGTGTCGAACGGGTTCGAGGTCGTGGTTGTTCGGCCACCGCTGGTCTACGGTCCGGCGGTCCGCGCCAACTTCCTGCGCATGATGGACGCGGTTGCGCGTGGGATGCCGCTGCCGCTCGGTTCCATCCCAGCGCGCCGCAGTATCGTCTACGTCGACAACCTGGCCGACGCACTGCTGCAATGCGCGATCGATCCGCGCGCGGCCGGCGAGTGCTTCCACGTCGCCGACGATGACGCGCCGTCGGTCACGAACCTATTGCGCCTGGTCGGCGATGCACTTGGCAAACCGGCACGCCTGATTGCCGTCCCGTCCGTCGTGCTGCGGGCGCTCGGTGCGCTGACCGGCCGTCGGGCGGCGATAGACCGCCTGACCGGCAGTCTCCAGCTCGATACGGGCCGGATCAAGCGCGTACTCGACTGGCATCCCCCCTATACGACTCGCCAGGGCCTCGAAGCGACCGCCGCATGGTATCGTTCGCGCGATACACGAAAATAAAAGCCACATGCTTCTCGCGAATCCCACCTGGCTCACCACGGCCGCGGCGGCTCTGGCCGCCGCATTCGCCTCGACGACGATTCTCCGCGTACTGCTCGCCACCGGGTTGGCCTGGCGTCTTGCCACCGATATTCCGAACGATCGTTCGCTTCATACGCTGCCGACACCGCGAGTCGGTGGATGGGGCATCGTGCCGGTCTGTGTCGTTGCGCTGCTCACGCTGGCACCGCGACTGTGGCTGATCGCGATCGCCGCTGCCGGGCTGGCTGCGATGTCGCAGATCGACGACCGGCGCGGGCTGCCGGCCCGTGTGCGGTTCTCGGCGCATCTCATGGCAGTCGTCGCACTGATCGTCGTGTTTCCGGCCGATGCACCTTGGTGGCTGCTCGCCGGCGTCGGTTTCGCAATGGTCTGGCTGACGAACCTGTACAACTTCATGGATGGCGCCGATGGTCTCGCGGGCGGCATGGCGCTGTTCGGCTTCGGCGCGTACGCGGTCGCGGCGCTGACCGGCCCGACGCCGTCGCCGGATCTGGTCGTGGCCGGGTCGGCTGTCTCCGGCGCCGCACTCGGCTTCTTGCTGCTGAATTTCCACCCAGCTCGGCTGTTTCTCGGCGATGCCGGCTCGATTCCGCTCGGATTCCTGGCTGGAGCGCTTGGTTACTGGGGCTGGAGCGGGGGCGTGTGGCCGATCTGGTTCCCGGCGTTGGTGTTTGCGCCCTTTATTGCCGATGCATCTGTAACACTTTTGAGACGTCTGTTACGTGGCGAAAAGTTCTGGCAGGCGCACCGGGAGCACTATTATCAAAGGATGGTCCGGGCGGGCGTAGGTCACCGCCGGACTGCTCTTTATTGGTACCTCATCATGCTCGCAGGCATAATCGTCGCCGTGTGGGCAATGGGCCGCCCGGAACTGCAGCAGTGGTTGTCGTTCTTCGCGTGGTATGGCGTTCTGGCATGTATCGGATTGGTGATCGACATGCGTTGGCGCCGGTTTCAGTCGGCCGCCGAAAATAACTCTTGAGGTTTCCCGCCGATGTTGCGATCCAAAGCATCATGGCTTTCGCTAAGCGCTTTCCTGTTTGACCTGACGGCGGTCACCGCCGCGTGGTTGTTCGCCTATCTTGTCCGATTCAACGGCAGTATTCCGTCTGACTTTCTTGGCGGCGCGTTGACGGCGCTCGTCTGGGTGTTGCCCGTCTATGCGCTGATGTTCCTCGTGTTCGGTCTGTATCGCGGCCTATGGGTATTCGCGAGCCTTCCCGACCTCGTTCGGATCTCGAAAGCAGTGGTCGGCGGCGGCGTGATCGTGATGATCGGCGCCGTGATGTTCCAGCCGCAGCCGATCATCCCGCGCTCGGTGCTGCTCGTGTCGCCGTTGATGCTGTTCCTCGCGATGGGCGGCGCGCGCGCGCTGTATCGCGCGACGAAGGAGTACTACCTGTACGGCGGGCTCGTCGGCAAGGGCAAGCCGGTGCTGGTGCTCGGCGCCGGCACGGCCGGCGCGAGCCTTGCGCGCGAACTGTCGCGCTCCGGCGAATGGCGCCTCGTCGGCCTGCTCGACGACGATGTCACGAAGCAGGGCCGCGAAATCTACGGCTACAAGGTGCTCGGCTCGTTCAACGATCTCAAGCACTGGACCGATGCGATGAAGGTCGAATACGCGATCATCGCGATTCCGTCGGCGTCGGTCGAAACACAGCGTCGCGTTGCGACCCTGTGCGTGCGCGCCGGCGTGAAAGCGATGGTGCTGCCTTCGCTGACTGCACTGATGCCGGGGCAGGGCTTCCTGTCGCAGGTGCGGAGCATCGATCTCGAGGATCTGCTCGGCCGCGATGCCGTGACGATCGATACGCCGCATGTCGAGGCGCTGCTGCGCGGCCGCGTCGTGATGGTGACGGGCGCGGGCGGCTCGATCGGCTCCGAGCTGTGCCGGCAGATTCTGCGCTTCGCGCCGGCGCAGCTCGTCGCGTTCGACCTGTCCGAATACGCGATGTATCGGCTGACCGAGGAGCTGCGCGAGCGCTTCCCCGATCTTCCTGTCGTGCCGATCATCGGCGATGCGAAGGATTCGCTGCTGCTCGACCAGGTGATGTCGCGCCACGCACCGCACATTGTGTTCCACGCGGCTGCCTACAAGCACGTGCCGCTGATGGAAGAGCACAACGCATGGCAGGCGCTGCGCAACAACGTGCTCGGCACCTATCGCGTGGCTCGCGCGGCGATTCGCCACGACGTGCGCCATTTCGTGCTGATCTCGACCGACAAGGCCGTCAATCCGACCAACGTGATGGGCGCGAGCAAGCGCCTCGCCGAAATGGCGTGCCAGGCATTGCAGCAGACGAGCGGGCGCACGCAGTTCGAGACGGTGCGGTTCGGCAACGTGCTCGGGAGCGCGGGCAGCGTGATCCCGAAGTTCCAGCAGCAGATCGCGAAGGGGGGGCCGGTGACGGTCACGCACCCGGAAATCACGCGTTTCTTCATGACGATTCCGGAAGCATCGCAGCTCGTGCTGCAGGCGTCGAGCATGGGGCGGGGAGGCGAGATCTTCATTCTCGACATGGGTGAGCCGGTGAAGATCGTCGATCTCGCGTGCGACCTGATTCGCCTGTACGGCTTCTCGGAAGAGCAGATTCGCATCGAGTTCACCGGGCTGCGGCCGGGCGAGAAGCTGTACGAGGAACTGCTGGCGGACGACGAGGCGACGACGCGTACGCCGCACCCGAAACTGCGGATCGCGCGCGCGCGCGAAGTACCGGACAACCTGCTCGATGAATTGCTGCCGTGGTTGATGCAGCATCGCGTGTTGTCCGACGACGAAGTGCGGCGCGATCTGCGGCGCTGGG
Source organism: Burkholderia sp. MSMB1078WGS (assembly GCF_001528895.1). Lineage (NCBI taxonomy): Bacteria > Pseudomonadati > Pseudomonadota > Betaproteobacteria > Burkholderiales > Burkholderiaceae > Burkholderia > Burkholderia sp. MSMB1078WGS. The sequence goes on from NZ_LPDI01000040.1 coordinate 50,830, forward strand.
TGCCGGAATACCAGACGGCCGTTGCCCCCGTGTTGCAGAGCGTGCCGTCGGTGCGCGTCGCATCCAACGGGTGACGCGATCAGGCTGTGAGCCGCACACGACGTTGCGACAAAAAAAGCGCCCGGCACGGGCGCTTTTTTTGTCTGGAAGCCGGCGTATCGCTCAGCGGCTCTGTCGGTGCTTGCGCACTACCATCCATCTGGGCGCCCTGAACCGCACGATGCTGAGATAAAGCCAGACATAAGTGAGCGCGAACAGCACGACGAACACGAACAGATGCACCGTATGCCGCCAGAACAGCGTCGCCGGAATCACCGCGACGAGGCACAGCAGCCACAGATAAGGTGAAGTCAGCGAATTGCGTCGCGTCAGATCGTGCGCATGCTTCGTCCCCACGGCCCACCGCATCAGCCGCTTGTACACGAGCATATGCAGGTGCACGCCGTCCGGAATCCCCGGCGACATCCCGCGAATGAACTTCTTCCGGTAGATCGAGAAGCAGGTCTCGAAGATCGGATACATGAACAGCAGCACCGGATACCACGCGGACACTTCGCGATTGCGCATCACGAGCATGATCGCGAGCTCCGCGAGCATGAAACCGATGAAATACGCGCCGCCGTCGCCGAGGAAGATCAGCCCGGCCGGGAAATTCCACAGGAAGAAGCCGAGCACGGCGCCCATCATGATGATCGACGCGGACATCACGACCGGGTCGTTGACGTGGAACGCGACGTACGCGAGCGACGCGAACATCATGAAGCTGACCATCGAGGCGAGCCCGTTGAAGCCGTCGATGATGTTGATCGCATTCGCGAGCGCCGCGACCGCGAGCACCGTGATGAACGCCGAGATGGCGACATACCCGAGCAGGAAATCGAGCGGCGGCACGCTGATGCGCTTGACCGCGATGCCCATCAGCCAGAACGCCAGCGCGGCCGCGCCCATCGTGCAGAGCAGCCGCGCGCGCGGCGACACGCGCTTGGTCAGGTCCTCGACGAGGCCGGACAGGAACGCCGGCAACCCGCAGGCAGCGATCCCGAGAATGCTGCCGGCGATCGTCGGATAGCGCCGCGATACGAGCAGCGCCGCCACGACGACCCCGGCGAGGATCCCGATGCCCCCCACTCGCGGCACCGGCCGCACGTGGAATTTCTGCACGCCGGCCAGGTCGCTGTCGATCGAGAATTTCTCGTGAAGGTGCGCGTAGCGCACGATGAACAGCGTGACGAGCAAGGAGACGATGAAGCCGGACGCGAAGCTGAGCATGGGATCGCTCGAAAAATGGACAGCGGATTATACAAAACCGCGCGGGTTCCCCTCCTGCCATCGCCAGTGGTCGGCACACATTTCCTCGATACCGAGCGTCGCACGCCAGCCGATGATGTCGGCGGCGGCCTGCGGGTTCGCATAGCACTCGGCGATATCGCCCGGGCGGCGCGCGACGAGTTCGTACGGCACCGGGCGGCCCGACGCCTTCTCGAACGCACGCACGACTTCCAGCACGCTGTAGCCCTGGCCCGTGCCGAGGTTCACGACGAAGCTCGCGTCGCGCCTGGCGAGCGCGTCGAGCGCGGCGATGTGCCCCTTCGCGAGATCGACGACGTGGATGTAGTCGCGCACGCCGGTGCCGTCCGGCGTCGGGTAGTCGGAGCCGAACACGCGCAGCTTCTCCAGCTTGCCGACCGCGACCTGCGCGACGTACGGCATCAGGTTGTTCGGAATGCCGGCCGGATCCTCGCCGATCAGCCCGCTCGCATGCGCGCCGACGGGATTGAAGTAGCGCAGCGTCGCGATGCGCCACGACGGGTCCGAGACTTCGAGATCGCGCAGGATCTGCTCGGCGATCAGCTTTGACTGGCCGTACGGGTTGGTTGCGGACAGCGGGAACGATTCGTCGATCGGCGAGCGCTCGGGCACGCCGTACACGGTCGCGGACGAGCTGAACACGAACTGCCTGACGTTGCGTTCGCGCATGACCTTGAGCACGGCGAGCAGGCCGCCGATGTTGTTCTGGTAGTACTCGAGCGGCTTCGCGACCGATTCGCCGACGGCCTTGAGCGCCGCGAAGTGAATCGTGCCGGTGATCGGGTGCGCGTCGAACACCTTCGCCAGCGCAGCTTCGTCGCACACGTCGACCTGGTGGAACGCGGGCGTCTTGCCCGTGATCTGTTCGATGCGTCGCACGGACTCGGCCTTGCTGTTGACGAGGTTGTCGACGATCACGACGTCGTAGCCGTTGTCGAGCAGTTCGACGGCGGTGTGCGAGCCGATATAGCCGGCGCCGCCGGTGACGAGGATGGTGCCTTTAGCGGTCATTGCTGATGCGCTCCTTCAGAGTGTGAATCCTGTCAACGAGTGGATGGTCTCCCTGTAGCGTTCGACGACCTGCTGTTCGTCGAATTCCGCCGCGACCTTGTGCCGGCCGCGTGCGCCCATCGCCGCACGGCCTTGCGGTCCGAGCGCGATCATGCGATTCAGTTGCTCCGCGAGGCTCGCGCTGTCGCGCGCGCGGCACAGGAAGCCCGTTTCGCCGTCGGCGACGACGTCGCGGCAGCCCGGCACGTCGGTCGCGACGATCGGCCGCCCCATCGCCGATGCCTCCATCAGCGTGCGCGGCACGCCTTCGCGGTACGACGGCAGCACGACGCAATCGGCCGCCGCGATGTGCGGGCGCACGTCGTGCGCTTCGCCGAGATACTCGACGATGCCTTCGCCGACCCACGCGTCGACATCCGCGCGACCGATCGCGCTCGGATTGTCGACGCCGAGCGGCCCGAGCAACTGGAAGCGCGCGTTCGGGACGCGCTCGCGCACGCGGCGCGCGGCCTCCACGTATTCGCGCACGCCCTTGTCCCACAGCAGCCGGCCGATCAGGATGAAGACGGGGGCGTCGCCGGCGGGCAGCGGCACGGGCGCGAACTGGTCGAGATCGACGCCTTCGCCGTGCAGCAGCCGCGCGCGCTCGGGATGCGCGAGCAGCCGTTCGTCGGCGAAGGTCGCGAGATCGTCGCGGTTCAGGAACCAGACTTCGCGCGGGAAGCGGAACGCGAACCGGTACAGGCGTTTCGCGACGCTCGCCGCGCGGCTCTTCTGGATGAATACGTAACCGAGCCCCGTCGTCACCGCGATCGACGGCACGCGCGCGAGCCACGCGGCCACCGAGCCGTAGATGTTCGGCTTGATCGTGTAGTGGAACACGAGATCGGGCCGCAGCGCGCGGTAGTGGCGCACCAGCGCGGCGAGCGTGCCGAGATCCTCGCGCGGGCTCGTGCCTTTCGACGCGACCGCGAGCGCCACGTAGCGGCAGCCCATCTGCTCGAGCAGCGGCACCGTGCGGTCGTGCGGCGCGATCACGACGACCTCGGCGCCGCGCGCGACGAGCGCACGGATCAGCCCGTGGCGGTACGTGTAGATCGCCCAGGCCGTGTTGCAGACGAGCGCGATGCGCAGCGGGGAGGTGGCGGACATGAAAAAAAGAAAAAATAAAGCGTCGAAATTGCCGAACGGGCCGGATACGCGTCAGGCGGACGGCCGCGCGGCGAACAGCGTCTGCTTGATCCGCTGCAGCGTACGGTACGGCGTCACGAAATGCAGCAGGTTCTTGGCGAGGCCGGCCCAGTCGTACGGGTTCAGCACGTTGAAGTGGCGCAGCAGCAGCGTGAGCGTCGACACCAGCTGGCGCCGGCGTTTGGTCGCACTGATCCCGCCCTCGTTAAGCTCGTAATACAGGCCGAGTTCCGGCAGGTTCGCGCAATCGTAGCGTTGCATTAACCGTAAAAAAAGATCGAGATCCTCGGCTGCGCGGTACTTCGCGCGATAGTTGCCCACTTCGCGCACGGCGTCGATGCGCAACATGACCGACGGATGCACGAGCGGCGAGCGCAGGAAGCGCGTGCGGCGCAGCGTGCGCGGATCGGCGGGCGGCGTCAGCATGAAGCGCGGCTCGCCGGCGCGCGACACGACCTGCGTCCACATGCCGACGCAGGCCACGCGCGGGTGGGCGCCGAGATAGGCGCGCTCTTTCGCGAGGCGCTGCGGCGCGGCGAGATCGCCCGCGTCGATGCGGGCCGCGTAGCGGAAACCGCGCGCCGCGAGCGCATCGATGCCGGCCGCCAGTGCGCGTTCGATGCCGCCGTTGCGCGGCATGCGCAGCACGTCGATCGACAGGCCCGGCAAGTCGGGCGCGACGATCGGCGGCGTGCTGCCGTCGTCGACGATCAGCACGTGCACGGGCGCATCCTCGCGAAACGACGCGAGGGTTCGGACGACGTCGTCGTGCCCGTTGTAGGCCGGCATCAGTACGGCCACGTCGTCGAGCGGGGGCGGGCAATCGGGGGACGTCATGTTCGCAGCTTGAAACGGATGTAATAAAAGTTGACGGCAGCGGCGGCCAGGTAGCCAGCCGCCAGCCCGACGAGCGCGCCGTACAGGCCGAGCCGCGGGATCGCGAACAGGTTGACGAGCGCGGCGATCGCCAGCGCGAGCAGCCATTTCGTCAGCAACACGAATTTTGCTTGATATTTGAGCACGATAAGATTGCCTATCGCCTCGATGCCGGCCGGCACGGACAGCCAGACGGCCCAGCGGAAGATGTCGACCGACGCCTCGTAGCCGCGGCCGAACACCTTGCCGACGATCAGCGGGGCGGCCGCGTCGAGCACGAGCGCGCCGGCCGTCATCAGGCCGGCCGTCATCGCGATCAGCCGGACGATGTTGCGGCGCAGCCGGGCGACGTCCTGCACGCGGTAGACGAAGGCGGGCGCGATCGTCTGCGCGAGCATCAGCGCGAGCGTGATCCAGTTCTCGTTGAGCTGCTGCGCGGCCGAATAGCGGCCGAGGTCGGCGAACGATACGTGGCGCTCGAGCATCAGGCGGTCGAGCTTCAGGAACAGGTACATGCAGATGAGGCCGAGCCAGAACACGGTGCCGGCCGTCGCAAAGTGCCGGAACAGCGGGGTATCGAACGTCCAGCCGAGCGTACCGCCGTTACGGTGACGGTAGTACAGCAGCAGCGCGAAGCCGATCGCGGCGGCTTCCAGTGCCCACAGCCACGCGAAGCGGGCGGGCCCGGCGGCCGCGCGCACCAGCAGCCAGACGAGCAGCGCCTTGGCGAGCGCGGTGACCATGCTGGTGACGAGCTGCGGCTTGCTGTAGGTCATGCTCTGCAGCCACGCGTTGATCACGCCGACGAACGGCTCGCGGAACACCATCGTGACCGCCAGGCCGGCGAGCATCGCGCCGACCAGCGGGTCGAAGGCGCCCGCGGCGATCGCGATCCAGGTCGCGACGAGCGCGGCCGCCGACACGGCGATGCGCAGCACGAACGCGCTGCCGAGCACCGCACCGAGCTGGGCCGGCGGGCGCTGGACGATGGTCGGGACGAGGATTTCCGCGCCGCACACCCAGGTGAGCGGCGCCAGTACCAGGAGAAGCGTATTCGCATACTGCCATTTGCCGAACACATCTGGCCCGAAATAACGGGCCAGCAGGCCGCTGATCGCGATCGCGACGCCGATCTGCGTGAGCCGTTCGAGCCCGAGCCAGACGAGGTTCGCGACGGCCTTCGCGACGTCCGGGTTGCCGAAGCGCTTCAGCATGCGCGGCAGCGGCGGTGCGCGCGGCGGGCGGCCGGAAACGGCGGGTGGGCGGCGGCGGGACGGCTAGGCATTAAAATGGGCGACATGCGCGTCATCAAAACCCGCGATTATAAGTGGGATCGCGGCTGCTCCAGCCGTTGCTCGCCGTGTCGTGCCGGCAGGCACGTATCATGTGCGGGACCCGCGAGCGGCGGCCGCGCAAGCCAGACAATTTTCCATGCACGCAACCGAGAGAAGAGAATCGATGATTTCCCAATCCATCTTCAAGGCATATGACATTCGTGGCGTGGTCGGCAAGACACTCGACGTCGACACCGCGCGCGGCATCGGCCGGGCATTCGGCAGCGAAGTGCGTGCGCAGGGCGGCGATGCGGTCGTCGTCGCGCGCGACGGCCGCCTGTCCGGGCCGGAGCTGGTCGGCGCGCTGGCCGACGGCCTGCGTGCGGCCGGGGTCGACGTCGTGGACGTCGGCATGGTGCCGACGCCGGTCGGTTATTTCGCGGCGAACGTGCCGCTGGCGCTGAAGGGCGGCGAGCGCCGCGTCGATTCGTGCATCGTCGTCACGGGCAGCCACAACCCGCCCGACTACAACGGCTTCAAGATGGTGCTGCGTGGCGCCGCGATTTACGGCGAGCAGATCCAGGCGCTGTACCGCCGCATCGTCGACGAGCGGTTCGAGACGGGCAGCGGCACGTATGAAGCGATCGACGTCGCGGACCAATACATCGCACGCATCGTCGGCGACGTGAAGCTCGCGCGGCCGCTGAAGCTCGTGGTCGACGCCGGCAACGGCGTCGCGGGCCCGCTCGCGACGCGCCTCTTCAAGGCGCTCGGCTGCGAGCTCGTCGAGCGCTTCACCGACATCGACGGCACGTTCCCGAACCACCACCCCGATCCCGCCCACCCGGAGAACCTGCAGGACGTGATCCAGGCGCTGAAGGACACCGATGCGGAGCTCGGCTTCGCGTTCGACGGCGATGGCGACCGCCTGGGCGTCGTCACGAAGGACGGCCAGATCATCTATCCGGACCGCCAACTGATGCTGTTCGCGGAAGAAGTGCTGTCGCGCAACCCGGGCGCCCAGATCATCTACGACGTGAAGTGCACGCGCCACCTCGCGCAGTGGGTGAAATCGAAGGGCGGCGAGCCGCTGATGTGGAAGACGGGCCACTCGCTCGTGAAGGCGAAGCTGCGCGAGACCGGTGCGCCGCTCGCCGGCGAAATGAGCGGCCACGTGTTCTTCAAGGATCGCTGGTACGGCTTCGACGACGGCCTGTACACCGGCGCGCGCCTGCTCGAGATCCTCGCGAAGACGGCCGATCCGAGCGCGCTGCTCAACAGCCTGCCGGACGCGATGAGCACGCCCGAACTGCAGCTCTGGCTCGACGAGGGCGAGAATTTCCGCCTGATCGACAAGCTGCAGAAAGAGGCGAAGTTCGACGGTGCCGAAGAAGTCGTGACGATCGACGGCCTGCGCGTCGAGTATCCGGACGGCTTCGGTCTCGCGCGTTCGTCGAACACGACGCCGGTCGTCGTGATGCGTTTCGAGGCCGAGACGCAGGAAGGGCTCAAGCGCATCCAGGAAGACTTCCGCCGCGTGCTGACGGCCGCGAAGCCGGACGTCAAGCTGCCGTTCTGAGCGCCGGCGGCCGGCGGGCCGCCCGTACGACGGCCGTTCGTCGGCCGTGCATATCCCGAAAAGCGGTGCGCGCCCCCGGCGCGCGGCCGCTTTTTGTCTATCCGGCCCTTCGGCCGGGATAAAATCCCTCCTTTATGTCCGTCGCCGGCTGCCAGCCGGCGTTTTTTCAGCGTGCAAAAGATCCTGATCGTGCGCGTGTCGTCGCTGGGCGACGTCGTGCACAACATGCCGGTGATCGCCGATATCCGGCGCCGTCACCCCGATGCGCAGATCGACTGGCTCGTCGAGGAAAGCTTCGTCGACCTCGTGCGGCTCGTCGACGGCGTGCGCAACGTGCTGCCGTTCTCGCTGCGCCGCTGGCGCAAGAAGCCGTTCTCGGGCGCGACGTGGCGCGAGATCCGCGCATTCCGTCGGCGCCTCGCGGCCGAGCAGTACGACCTCGTGATCGACTGCCAGGGCCTCATCAAGACGGCGTGGGTCGCGAGCTGGGCGCGCGGCCCGCTCGTCGGGCTCGGCAACCGCACCGACGGCGCCGGCTACGAATGGCCGGTGCGTTTCTTCTACCGCAAGCGCGTGCCGATCGCGCCGCGCACGCACGTCGTCGAGCGCTCGCGCCAGCTCGTCGCGGCCGCGCTGGACGACCCGGCGCCGACCCCGGCCGATCCGGTCGAATTCGGCCTCGACACGCGCGCGGCGGCGCTCGCGGTGGCCGCGCTCGGCCTGAACCTGCCGGTGCCGTACGTCGTGTTCGTCCATGCGACGTCGCGCGCCGACAAGCAGTGGCCGGACGCCGCATGGATCGAGCTCGGCCAGGCGCTCGTGCGGCGCGGTGCGTCGCTCGTGCTGCCGTGGGGCAACGACGCGGAGCGGGCGACCAGCGAGCGGCTCGCGAAGGAGTTCGGCGCGGCGGCGATCGTGCCGCCGAAGCTGTCGCTGCCGGCCGTGGTCGGGCTGATCGACGGTGCGGCCGCGACGGTCGGGGTTGATACAGGTCTGGTTCACATCGCGGCCGCGCTGAAGCGTCCGACGATCGAACTGTACAATTTCGCGACGGCCTGGCGGACCGGCGGCTACTGGTCGCCGAACGTCGTCAATCTCGGCACGGCGGGGCAGCCCCCGTCGATCGCGCAGGTGAAGTCGGCGCTCGCGGGCTTCGGTCTCCTGTAACGCTGTCCACACGCGAACCGATCATGAGCGAATCCCAGATCATCGAAGTCTCGTCCGCCGACTGGAGCGGACACAACCTGTCGGCGCCGCGCGAGCAGTTGCTGGCCGCGGTCGAGGAAGGCAAGGTGCTGTATTTCCCGCACCTGCGCTTCGCGATCGAAGGCGGCGAGGAAGCGCTGCTCGATCCGGCGCTCGCCGATCCGAAACGCAAGAACATCAGCCTCGCGCCGAACGGCGGCGCGCTCGCCGGCGTGCTCGGCGACAGCGTCACGCAATCGGCCGTGCGCGCGCTCGTCGCGCGCTTCCAGCAGCAGGCCGGCACGCTCGTCGACGGCCTCTTTCCCGAATACCGCGGCAAGTTGCGCGTCGCGCCGACGAGCTTGCGGCTGATGCAGGTCGAGACGCGCCAGACGTCGTGGCGCAAGGACGACAGCCGGCTGCACGTCGATGCGTTCCCGTCGCGGCCGAACTACGGCGAGCGCATCCTGCGCGTGTTCACGAACGTGAATCCGGCCGGCGTGCCGCGCGTGTGGCGTGTCGGCGAGCCGTTCGAGGACGTCGCGAAGCGTTTCCTGCCGAAGATCCGGCCGCAGTTCCCGGGCTCGGCGTGGCTGCTGAACCTGCTGCACGTGACGAAATCGCCGCGCAGCGCGTACGACCACCTGATGCTGAACCTGCACGACGGGATGAAGGCCGATCTCGACTACCAGAAGACTTGCCCGCAGCAAACGATGCCGTTTCCGCCGGGCAGCGTGTGGATATGTTTCTCGGATCAGACTTCGCACGCTGTGATGTCCGGCCAATTCATGCTCGAGCAGACCTTCTTCCTGCCGGTCGATGCGATGGTTCGCCGCGAATGCGCGCCGCTCGGCATTCTCGAACGCCTGACGGGCAGGGCGCTGGTTTGAGCGCGCACCTGTTTCGACGCCACACCCGGGCGGCCGCATGCTGAGGGCGATCTATCGCACGCTGTGGTGGCTCGTCGCGCCGGCCGCGGTCATCCGGCTCTATGTGCGCTCGCGCAAGGAGCGCGGCTATCGCGAGCATATCGGCGAGCGCTTCGGTCACGTCGCGGGCCGCTCGCGCGACGACCGCGCGCCGCTGATCTGGGTGCATGCGGTGTCGGTCGGCGAGACGCGCGCGGCGCAGCCGTTGATCGATGCGCTGCTGCGCGCGCGTCCCGATGCACGCATCCTGCTCACGCACATGACGCCGAGCGGCCGCGCGACCGGCGAACAGATCTTCGGCGATCGCGTGCTGCGCTGCTACCTGCCGTACGACATGCCGGGCGCGGTGCGGCGTTTCCTGCACGCATGGCGGCCGACGCTCGGCCTCGTGATGGAAACCGAGGTGTGGCCGACGCTGATCGACGAGTGCCGCCGCGCGGACGTGCCGCTCGTGCTGACCAATGCGCGGATGTCCGCGCGTTCGTTCCGGCGCGCGGCGAAGTTCGGCGCGGCGACGCGCGACGTGTTCGGCGGCTTCTCGCGCGTGCTCGCGCAGAGCCCGGCCGATGCGGAGCGGCTGACGTCGCTCGGCGCCCGCAACGTGACCGTGCTCGGCAACCTGAAGTTCGACATGACGACGCCGCCGGAACTCGCGGCGCGCGGCCATGCATGGCGCGATGCGATCGGTGCGCGGCCGGTATGGGTCGCCGCCAGCACGCGCGAGAACGAAGAAGCGCTGGTGCTGCAGGCGTTCGCGGAAATGCGCACGCTCGGCGCGCTGCTGGTGCTCGTGCCGCGTCATCCGCAGCGCTTCGCCGAAGTCGAGGCGCTCGTCGCGCGCAGCGGGCTCAAGTGCGTGAGGCGCTCCGTCTGGGCCGCCGATGCGGCCGCGCTCGCGGCGGGCCGTCCGGCCGCCGAACCGCTGCCGGGCGACGTGACGGTGCTGCTCGGCGATTCGATGGGCGAGCTCGGCGCGTACTACGCGGCGGCCGACATCGCGTTCATCGGCGGCAGCCTGCTGCCGCTCGGCGGGCAGAACCTGATCGAGGCATGCGCGGTCGGCGTGCCGGTGCTGATCGGGCCGCACGTGTTCAACTTCACGCAGGCGACCGCCGATGCGGTCGCGGCAGGCGCCGCGATGCAGGTCGAGGATCCGCTCGATCTCGCGCACGTGCTCGACGCGCTGTTCGCCGACAAGGCGCGGCGCATCGCGATGGGCGCGGCCGGCGCGGCCTTCGCGTCGCGTCACCGCGGCGCGACCGCGCGCACGGTCGACGTGCTCGCCGCACTGCTGCCGCCCGCCGAAACCGGCGTGCGCGCGTTGCCGGACGCCGTCGACGACGACGCATGACGGGACGGGCGGCGCGCTGCCGCCCGGACACGCGCGGCGGCGTCGCCGCTCGCCGCCGCGCGGCTCACACCGTCAGCAAGCCCTTCTTCTCGATGAACGCGATCACGTCCGCGACGCCGTCGAGCGCCTTCAGGTTCGTCATCACGTAAGGCCGCTCGCCGCGCATCTTCTTCGTGTCGGACGCCATCACGTCGAGGTTCGCGCCGACGAGCGGCGCGAGGTCGGTCTTGTTGATCACGAGCAGGTCGGACTTCGTGATGCCGGGGCCGCCCTTGCGCGGAATCTTCTCGCCGCCGGCGACGTCGATCACGTAGATCGTCAGGTCCGACAGCTCGGGGCTGAAGGTTGCCGCGAGATTGTCGCCGCCCGACTCGATGAACACGATGTCCGCATCGGGAAAGCGCGCGAGCATCCGGTCGACGGCTTCGAGATTGATCGACGCATCTTCACGGATCGCCGTGTGCGGGCAGCCGCCCGTCTCGACACCCATGATGCGTTCCTCGGGCAGCGCGCCCGCGACCGTCAGCAGCCGCTGGTCTTCCTTCGTGTAGATGTCGTTCGTGATCGCGACGAGGTCGTAGCGCTCGCGCATCGCCTTGCACAGCATTTCGAGCAGCGTGGTCTTGCCGGAGCCGACGGGGCCGCCGATGCCGACGCGCAGCGGCGGCAGTTTCTTCGTGCGGCGAGCGGAGGAGGGAGCAGGTGCGTTCATGGTCGGGCGATGAGGTTCAGGAGCGGAACAACCGCGAATACTGGGTTTCGTGCCGCGCGGACAGGATGCCGAGCTGCGGTGCGAACGTGTTGACGGCGTCGGGCGGCGTCGCGAGCGCGCGGCGCACGGCCGCGTCGATCGCGCCGCGCAGCGCGACGATGATGCGCTGGCCGGCGAGCTGGCCGAGCGGCACCGCTTTCAGCGCGGCCGACGTCTGGTTCTCGACCCAACCGAACGCGTACGCGGCGAGCGTTGCATCGGCGCCGGCATCGTGCGCCGCGGCCGCGTAGGCGAATGCGGTCGGCAGCGCGATCGGCGTGAACGATGCGAGCGTCGCGCGGCGCGCGGCATCGCCCCATTCGAGCGACGCGCACAGTTGCGCGAGCGACCAGCCCATCTGTTCGGTCTCGCGGCGCAGTTCGGCCGACTCGCGGCTTGCGACGAACCATGCGTTCTCGCGGGCCAGCGCGTCCGCATCATGTGCGTGCCAGCGCGCGAGCTGGTGCGCGAGGAACGGCAACTCGCCGTGCGCGAGCACGTCGGTCAGGCCGCTCGCGATCCAGTCGCGCGCGGTGTCGGCGTCGCGGATCAGGTTCGCGTCGAGCGCGGCTTCGAAGCCCTGCGAGTAGCTGAACGCGCCGATCGGCAATGCGGGCGACGCGAGATGCAGCAGCGCGACGAGCTCAGTGGTGGTCATGACCGTGGTGGCCGTGCGCGCAGCCCGGACCATGCTGATGATCGTGATCGTGATCGTGATCGTGATCGTGATCGTGATCGTGCGAGTGCGAGTGCGAGTGCGAATGGCCGTGGTGTTCGCCGAACACCTGCTGTGCGAGCGCGTAATCCTCGGCGAATGTCGCGTCGTGCCCGTGCTTGTGGCCGCCGCCGTACGCGCCGGCTTCCGGCTGGAACGGTGCGCTCGTTTCGTCGACCTGCGTGCCGAGCCGGCGCAGCATGTCCGCGAGCACCGGATCAGCTTCGAGCTTCAGGTAACCGTCGCCGATTTCGACCGGCGTGTGGCGGTTACCGAGATGGTACGCGGCGCGCATCAGCGTGAGCGGGTCGGTCGCGCGCACGAGCAGCACGGTTTCGGGCGCCGCGGCGATGCGCACGAGCGCGCCGTCGTCGGCGACGAGTACGTCGCCGTCGCGCAGCACGGTGCCGCGCGGCAGCAGGACCGCGACGTCCTCGCCGGTGTCGAGCGTCGCCGCGAGGCGGCTCTTGCAGCGGGCGTCATAGGCGAGCGTGAGCGTCGGCGCGCGCGCGACGAGCGACGCGGCGAGTTTCACGTTCGGGGCAATGCGTTTGTCGAGGGTGCGCATGGAACGAAAAACAGGAAATCAGAACAGGAAATAGCGCTGCGCCATCGGCAGCACCGTTGCCGGTTCGCAGGTGAGCAACTGACCGTCGGCGATCACGTCGTAGGTTTCGGGATCGACGCTGATCGACGGCCGCCACGCGTTGTGGATCATGTCGGCCTTCGTCACGTTGCGGCAGTTGCGCACCGGCACGACATGCTTCGCGAGCCCGTAGCGTTCGGCGATGCCCGCGTCGGCTGCCATCTGCGACACGAACGTCAGCGACGTGCGCGCGAGCGCGCCGCCGCGCGTCGCGAACATCTCGCGGTAGTGCACTGGCTGCGGCGTCGGGATCGACGCGTTCGGGTCGCCCATCTGCGCCATCGCGATCATCCCGCCTTTCAGGATCATCGACGGCTTGATCCCGAAGAACGCCGGCTCCCACAGCACGAGGTCGGCCCACTTGCCCGGTTCGATCGAACCGACTTCATGCGCGATACCGTGCGTGATCGCCGGGTTGATCGTGTATTTCGCGACGTAGCGCTTCGCGCGGAAGTTGTCGTTGCGCGCATTGTCTTCCGCCAGCGCGCCGCGTTGCACCTTCATCTTGTGCGCGGTCTGCCACGTGCGGATGATCACTTCGCCGACGCGGCCCATCGCCTGCGAGTCGGACGACAGCATCGACAGCGCGCCGAGATCGTGCAGGATGTCCTCGGCCGCGATCGTCTCGCGGCGGATCCGCGACTCCGCGAACGCAAGATCCTCGGTGATCGACGGATCGAGGTGATGGCACACCATCAGCATATCGAGATGCTCGTCGAGCGTGTTGATCGTGTACGGGCGCGTCGGATTGGTCGACGACGGCAGCACGTTCGCCTCGCCGCACACCTTGAGGATGTCGGGCGCGTGGCCGCCGCCCGCGCCTTCGGTGTGGTACGTGTGGATCGTGCGGCCCTTGAACGCGGCGACCGTCGATTCGACGAAGCCGCCTTCGTTCAGCGTGTCGGTGTGGATCGCGACCTGCGTGTCGGTGTCGTCGGCGACCGACAGGCAGTTGTCGATCGCGGCGGGCGTCGTTCCCCAGTCTTCGTGCAGTTTCAGCCCGATCGCGCCGGCCGCGATCTGTTCGACGAGCGGCTGCGGCAGGCTCGCGTTGCCCTTGCCGAGAAAGCCGAGGTTGATCGGCCAGCCGTCGGCGGCCTGCAGCATCCGCTCCATGTGCCACGGGCCCGGCGTGCAGGTCGTCGCGTTGGTGCCGGTGGCCGGCCCCGTGCCGCCGCCGAGCATCGTCGTGACGCCCGACGCGAGCGCCTCGTCGATCTGCTGCGGGCTGATGAAGTGGATGTGCGTGTCGATGCCGCCGGCGGTGACGATCAGCCCTTCGCCGGCGATCACTTCGGTCGCGGCTCCGATCGCGATCGTCACGCCGGGCTGGATGTCCGGATTGCCGGCCTTGCCGATCGCGGCGATGCGGCCGTGCTTGATCGCGATGTCGGCCTTCACGATGCCCCAGTGATCGAGGATCACCGCGTTCGTGATGATCGTGTCGGGCACGTCGGCGGCCACGCGCTGCGACTGGCCCATCCCGTCGCGGATCACTTTCCCGCCGCCGAATTTCACTTCCTCGCCGTACGTGGTGAAGTCGCGTTCGATCTCGATCAGCAGTTCGGTATCGGCGAGCCGCACGCGGTCGCCCGTCGTCGGCCCGAACATTTCCGCGTACGCGCGGCGGCTCAAGCGTAATGTCATGTGCTGTTCCTGAAGAGCGGGGCGCGGCTTACAGCGGCCCCATCACCTTGCCCTGAAAACCGTAGACGGCGCGATCGCCGGCCAACTCGACCAGCTCGACGGTGCGGGTCTGACCGGGCTCGAAGCGCACCGCGGTGCCGGCCGCGATGTTGAGCCGGAAGCCGCGCGCGGCCGCGCGATCGAACGACAGCGCGTCGTTGACTTCGAAGAAGTGGTAGTGCGAGCCGACCTGCACCGGGCGGTCGCCGGTGTTCGCGACGACGAGCGACAGCGTCGCGCGGCCCGCGTTGAGTTCGTGCTCGCCGTCGTCGGTGAGGATTTCGCCGGGAATCATGCGCGGGGCCTCGGTCACGGAATCGGGTGGTGGACGGTGACGAGCTTGGTGCCGTCGGGGAAGGTCGCTTCGACCTGGATGTCGGGAATCATTTCCGGCACACCGTCCATCACATCGTCGCGCGTGAGCAGCGTCGTGCCGTAGTGCATCACTTCGGCGACCGTCTTGCCGTCGCGCGCGGCTTCCATCAGCGCGGCGGTGATGAACGCGACCGCCTCCGGATAGTTGAGCTTCAGGCCGCGCGCGCGGCGGCGTTCGGCGAGCAGCGCCGCCGTGAAGATCAGCAGCTTGTCCTTTTCGCGGGGAGTCAGTTTCATGAAGGCAGTCGTTCAGGAAAACGTAATTTTTATCGGTGCGCGGCGGTGCGGGCAGCGCGCGGCTCATCCTAGCACCGCGCCGTTTTACGTGCGTCGTGTATCGGTTATGTAAGCAGCAAGGCCCGTGCCATGCCGACGAAATGTGCGGATGTGCGCGTTCGTGGTGCGCGATGCATCGAATGCGGGCGGCATCGGCGGCGGTGCTGCGCCGAAACGGTGCGTGCCGCGTTCGGTACGTTCAGGTTTGCCAGAGACGCAGCGGCCGTGCATCGACGCCGTGCACAATCGGACGCAGATAAAGCCAGCAGTCGGTGAGGTGACGTTGCAGCGCTTCCATCGACGTCGACAGCGCACGCACCAGCACGACGCCCGGCGTCACGCAGGTTGCGCCCGCGCGCAGCGTATCGTCGAACGGCATCCGCGCGGCGAGCGCTTCGGCCAGCGCCGCATCGCACGCGGGCCCGGCTGCCCACAGCGTGCCGTACACGGGAAAGCCTGCGAGGCCCTGCAGTGCACCGCGCAACGGATCGTGCGCGTCGAGCAGTGCGCGCTCGGTCCACAGCGGCCGGCCCTCGGCATCGACGAGTGCCGAGCGCGACGCGATGCGGCCCGCCGACCAAGTTTCGCCGGCCGCCTGTCGGCCGAGCTGCGTCGCGTCCCAGCCGATCGCGCTCGCGCCGGCGCCGAGTGCCACCGTGAAGTCTAGCGAGGCATGCGCGGCGTCGAAGAACAGGTTGTTCTGCGGCAGCCAGTCGAGCTTCGCGTGCGCGCCGACCGTGATGCCGATGCGCTGCGTCGCGTCGAGGCCGTTCGACTTGTACCATTTGGTCGCACCGGGCGTCGTCAGCGCGGCATGCGTGCCGTCGCCGAGCGCGATGTCGATGTCGAGCCGGTCACCGCCGGCGACGCCACCCGGCGGGTGAACGATCACCGCGTGGCAGATCGCGTCGCCTTCCGGATACAGCGGCCGCTGCACGCGCAGCGGGCCATCGTGCAGCCGGTGAACGAGCGTCGTGCGCGCTCCGTGCCGTTCGAAGCCGAGTTCGAGGCGGCCATGCCAGGACTTGGCGACGGCGGGGCGGGACAGCGGGGCGTGGGAGTCGGGGGCGGACATCGGCAGGAAGCTGGGGACGGGCACGGGAAACGAGGATGCTAACGCAACAATATACGCGTGAGCAGAGGCGTTGCCGAGCGGGCGGGGGCTTCGGGAATGTACGGCCGTTTGCATAATCGCCGGATGCCGGGCGACGAGCGCCATCCGCCTAACACCGCTCGTCAAACGCCGACCGCCGACCGCCAAACGCCAAACGCCAAACGCCAAACGCCAAACGCCAAACGCCAAACGCCAAACGCCAAACGCCACTCACCGCCATCGTGCGATCCCCTACCGCGTTGCCCGCTACACCGCGATCAGCTCGCGCACGCCGTTCGTCTCCATATCGCGCGCATCGCCCCCCGCGACGATCTCGCCGCGGCTCATCACCCAGTAGCGATCGGCGATCGATCGCGCGAAATCGTAATACTGTTCGACGAGCAGCACGGTCATCTTCGATTCGTCGACGAGCTGGCGCAGCGTGCGACCGATGTCCTGGATGATCGACGGCTGGATGCCCTCGGTCGGCTCGTCGAGGATCAGCAACTGCGGCTCGCTCATCAGCGCGCGGCCGATCGCGAGCTGTTGCTGCTGG
This sequence comes from Burkholderia sp. MSMB1078WGS, assembly GCF_001528895.1. NCBI lineage: Bacteria > Pseudomonadati > Pseudomonadota > Betaproteobacteria > Burkholderiales > Burkholderiaceae > Burkholderia > Burkholderia sp. MSMB1078WGS. The sequence continues at coordinate 67,632 of NZ_LPDI01000040.1, forward strand.
CCGCCCGACAGGTCGCCGCCGCGCCGCGCGCGCATGTCCTTCAGCACCGGGAACAGGTCGTAGATGCGATCGGGCACCTTCGAGGGCGCCTTGCGGCTCGCCGCGCCGACGAGCAGGTTCTCCTCGACGGTGAGCCGCGGAAAGATGTCGCGGCCCTGCGGCACGTACGCGAGCCCGGCCGCGACGCGCGCATACGGCGGCAGTGCGCCGAGCGCGGTGCCGCGCCACGACACGCTGCCGCTCTTCGCGGCGACCACGCCCATCAGGCAGCGCAGCAGCGTGCTCTTGCCGACGCCGTTGCGGCCGAGCAGCACGGTGAGCTTGCCGTCGTCGGCGGCGAGGTTCACGTTGCGCAGGATATGGCTGCCGCCGTAGTACTGGTTCAGCGCTTCGATTTTCAGCATCGCATCATCGTCCGAGGTAAGACTCGATCACCGCGTCGTCGCGCTTGACCTGGTCGAGCGTGCCGTGCGCGAGCACCGCGCCTTCGGCCATCACCGTCACGCGCCCCGTGTCGCCCGCGAGCGCCGCGACGAATTCCATGTCGTGCTCGACGACCATCATCGAGCAGGTGCCGCGCAGCGTGTTCAGCAGCTCGGCGAGCTCCATCGTCTCGTGGTCGGTCATCCCGGCCGCCGGCTCGTCGAGCAGCAGCAGCGCGGGGCGCTGCATCAGCAGCATGCCGATTTCGAGCCGCTGCTTCTGCCCGTGCGACAGCTCGCCAGCGGCGCGATACGCGTGGCTTTCGAGTCCGATCAGCGCGAGCGTCTCCTCGATCTTCGCCTGCGCGGTGCGGTCGAGCCGCGCGCGCAGCGACGCGAGCCAGCCCTTGTCGGTCTGCATCGCGAGTTCGAGGTTTTCCCACACCGGGTGCTGTTCGAACACCGTCGGCTTCTGAAACTTGCGGCCGATGCCCGCACGCGCGATCTCGGGCTCGTTCATCCGTGCGAGGTCGATCGTCTGGCCGAGAAACACCTTGCCCGCATCGGGCCGCGTCTTGCCGGTGATCACGTCCATCATCGTCGTCTTGCCCGCGCCGTTCGGGCCGATCACGCAGCGCAGCTCGCCCGCGTCGATCGCGAGCGACAGCTTCTTCAGCGCGCGAAAGCCGTCGAAGCTCACCTCGATATCCTCGAGATACAGGATCGTGCCGTGCGACGTGTCGATGCCGGGCGGCACGACGCGCCCCATCGACGCGCTGCCGCTGACGGCGAGCAGTTCGTCCTCGGGCGGCGGCGTGAACTGGTAGAGCGCCGTTCCGTTCATGCGCGTTTCCCCTTTGCGAGCACGGTTTCGACGAGGCCCATGATTCCGCGCGGCAGCAACAGCGGCACGAGCACGAAGATCAGGCCGAGGAAGAACAGCCAGTATTCGGCGAAGTACGCGGTGAAGAAACTCTTCGCGCCGTTCACCGCGAACGCGCCGACGATCGGCCCGATCAGCGTGCCGCGCCCGCCCACCGCGACCCAGATCGCCATTTCGATCGAGTTGCCCGGCGACATCTCGCCGGGATTGATGATGCCGACCTGCGGCACGTACAGCGCGCCGGCGATGCCGCACAGCACGGCCGACACGGTCCACACGAACAGCTTGTACGCGAGCGGGCTGTAGCCGAGGAACATCAGCCGCGTCTCGCCGTCGCGCACCGCGGTCACCACGCGCCCGAGCTTGCTCGTGACGATCGCGCGCGCGGCGATGAACGCGAGCACGAGCGTCGCGAACGTCAGCAGCAACAGCACCGTGCGCGTGCCCGGCGACGTGATCGCGAAGCCGGCGATGCGCTTGAAATCGGTGAAGCCGTTGTTGCCGCCGAAGCCCGTCTCGTTGCGATAGAACAGCAGCATCGCGGCGAACGTCAGCGCCTGCGTGATGATCGACAGGTACACGCCTTTCACGCGCGAGCGGAACGTGAAGAAGCCGAACACCCACGCGAGCAGGGCCGGCACGAGCACGACGAGCGCGAGCGCCCATGCGAGATGCTGCGTGCCGCTCCAGTACCACGGCAACTGGTGCCAGTCGAGAAACACCATGAAGTCGGGCAGGTCGCTGCCGTACTTGCCGTCGCGGCCGATCTCGCGCATCAGGTACATGCCGATCGCATAGCCGCCGAGCGCGAAGAACAACCCGTGGCCGAGGCTCAGGATCCCGCAGTAGCCCCACACGAGATCGAGCGCGAGCGCGGCGATCGCGTAGCACATCAGCTTGCCGGCGAGCGTCATCGTGTACGCGGACAGATGGAGCGCGCTGGCTTCCGGCACGACGAGCGCGGCGAGCGGCACGCCGATGCCGATCGCCACGCACAGCGCGACGAGCGCGAGCCATGCGCGGCGCGACAGCAGCGCAGGGCGGGGCGGCAGGCCGAGCGCGAAGCCGTCCGCCGCGCGCGCGGCGGCGGCGGACTGGGACGTACCGGCGACCGGGTTCGGTATCGAATCGGTGAATGAAGTCACGTCAAGCCTCCGCGCTGCGGCCCTTCGGCGCGAACATGCCCTGCGGGCGTTTCTGGATGAACAGCACGATCATCACGAGCACCGCGATCTTCGCGAGCACGGCGCCCCAGAACGGCTCGATCGCCTTGCTCGCGAGGCCGAGCCCGAAGCCGCCGAGCACGGTGCCGGCGATCTGCCCGACGCCGCCGAGCACGACGGCCATGAACGAATCGATGATGTAGTTCTGGCCGAGATCGGGGCCCACGTTGCCGATCTGCGACAGCGCGCAACCGCCGAGGCCCGCGATGCCCGCGCCGAATGCGAACGCATACGCGTCGACGCGTGCGGTCTTCACGCCGACGCAGGCGGCCATGCGGCGGTTCTGCGTGACCGCGCGCACGAATAGGCCGAGCCGCGTCTTCGTCAGCACGGCCCACGCTACGAACACCACCGCGAGCGCGAACGCGAGGATCGCGAGCCGGTTGTACGGCAGGATCAGGTTCTGCATCACCGTCACGCCGCCGCTCATCCACGACGGGTTCACGACCTGCACGTTCTGCGCACCGAACAGCATGCGCGTCGCCTGGATCAGGATCAGGCTCACGCCGAAGGTCGCGAGCAGCGTTTCGAGCGGGCGGCCGTACAGGTGCCGCAGCACGAGCCGCTCGAGCACGATGCCGACGAGCGCGGCCGCCGCGAACGACACGGGCACGGCGACGAGCGGATACCAGTCGAATGCGCCGGGCGCGTAGCGCTGGATCAGCGTCTGCACGACATAGGTTGCGTACGCACCGATCATCAGGAATTCGCCGTGCGCCATGTTGATCACGCCGATCAGCCCGTACGTGATCGCGAGACCGAGCGCGGCGAGCAGCAGCACGCTGCCGAGCGACAGGCCGGCGAACAGCGTGCCGGCGATTTCGCCGCGGCGCTGCAGCGCGTGGAGCGCGTCGAGTCCCTGTTGCGCGGCGGCGCGGACCTGCGCATCGGGTTCCGCGTCGCTGCCGTCGGCGTTCTTCGCGACCAGCGGGCGCAGTTGTTCGATCATGTCGAGATCGCTGCGCGCGGCCACCACCTGCACGGCTTCGAGGCGCCTGGCCGGATCGGCGTCGTGCAGCGCGGCGATCGCCCACAGCGCGTCGAGCCGACGTTTCAATGCCGGATCGGTTTCCTTTGCACGGGCGCGGTCGATCATCGGCTTGAGCGCCGGGTCGGGCGATTTCAGCAGCGCGTCGATCGCGTCGCGGCGCGCGGCGATGTCGGGCGACGCGAGCGCGAGGCCCGACAGCGCGCCGGCGATCTTCGTGCGCAGCAGGTTGTTCAGCATCACCGGCTGCGCGTCGCCGGCCGGCGTCGCGGCCTGCGTGAGCGCGTCGTGCGCGGTGTCGCCTGCCTGGATCAGCAGGCGGCCGTCGCCGGTCGCGAGTGCATCGCCGCTCGACAGCGCGTTGAGCACCGCAACGGCGCGCGGATCGGTGTCGGCGGCGAGCCGTTCGATCGCGGCCGTCTTCGCGTCGAAGTCGTCGCCGGCGAGCGCGGCGGTATCGGCCGCCGTCAGCGCGAACGCGGCGTGCGGCAGCATGCCCGCGAGGGCGGCGCATGCCGCGATCGCGCGGGCGGCTCGGCGAAAGCGTGTAGGCATCGGGAAGTCCTGTCGGGCGTGGGGAAGCGCAGTGGTGCGGCGGCGCGGCGCCGGCGCGAGCGGTTCGTCACAGCAAGCGCGTGCCGGCGCATCGGCAGCGCGCGTGCGGGCGGCACGCCGCACACGAAGCGCGACGTGCCGCACCGCATCAGGCCAGCGCCGCGCGTTGCCGGCGCAGGAACGCCGGAATCGAGCTGACGACGTCCGGCTTGCCCTGGTTGCCCGCGATGAACGGGCTCCACGGCTGCGCGCGCACGGCCGTCTTCGTCTTCCACACGACGTTGAACTGCCCGTCGCCGCGGATCTCGCCGATCATCACCGGCTTGTGCAGGTGATGGTTGCCGTCCATCGCGAGCGTGAAGCCCGACGGCGCGGCCACCGTCTGGCCGATCATCGCGACGCGCACCTTGTCGACATCGGTGCTCTTCGCTTTCTCGACGGCCTGCTTCCACATATGGATGCCGACGTAGGTGGCTTCCATCGGATCGTTGGTCACGCGCTTCGCGCCGCCCGGCAGGTTGTTCGCCTTCACCCACGCGGCGAACTGGTCCTTGAACTTCGTGTTGGTCGGGTTCTTCACCGACATGAAGTAGTTCCACGCGGCGAGGTGGCCGACGAGCGGCTTCGTGTCGATCCCGCGCAGTTCTTCCTCGCCGACCGAGAACGCGACGACCGGCACGTCGGTCGCCTTGATCCCCTGGTTGCCCAGCTCCTTGTAGAACGGCACGTTCGAGTCGCCGTTGATCGTCGAGACCACGGTCGTCTTGCCGCCCTGCGAGAAGGTCTTGATGTTCGCGACGATCGTCTGGTAATCGCTGTGGCCGAACGGCGTGTAGACCTCCTGAATGTCGGCGTCCTTCACACCCTTCGATTTCAGGAACGCGCGCAGGATCTTGTTGGTCGTGCGCGGATACACGTAGTCGGTGCCGAGCAGGAAGAAGCGCTTCGCGCCGCCGCCTTCCGCGCTCATCAGGTACTCGACGGCCGGAATGGCCTGCTGGTTCGGCGCGGCGCCCGTGTAGAAAACGTTGCGCGACATTTCCTCGCCCTCGTACTGCACCGGGTAGTAGAGCAGCCCGTTCAGTTCCTCGAACACCGGCAGCACGGACTTGCGCGACACCGACGTCCAGCAGCCGAACACGCACGCGACCTTGTCCTGCGTGAGCAGCTGGCGCGCCTTCTCGGCGAACAGCGGCCAGTTCGACGCGGGATCGACCACCACCGGTTCGAGCTTGCGACCCATCACGCCGCCGTTCTTGTTGATGTCGGCGATCGTCATCAGTGCGGTGTCCTTCAGCGACGTCTCCGAGATCGCCATCGTGCCCGACAGCGAATGCAGGATGCCGACCTTGATCGGGCCGGTGCCCGCATCGGCCGCGTGCGCGAACGGGCTCTTGCCCGCCAGCGCGAGTGCGCCGGCCATCGAACCGAACTTCAACAGACTGCGACGTTTCATCGGGATCCCCTTGTCGTGTTGGATGTGCGTGCGCCGTGGCGGCGCCGGCCATCGTGTAACGCAAGGCATGTGCCAGTCGTGCGGATGCACGCCCGGCGTGCCTGCGAGGGGCGCCGGCGAGCATCGGGACGGTGCGGATGACGCGCCGTGCAGCATGCACGGTCCGTTGCGGTGCAGGCGCGCGAGCGCAAATGGTGCACGGCGGTGCTGTGGCGTCGCAACGCAGGAAACGGAGGAGCGGAAAAAGAGAAACGGGCGCGCAGTGCGCGCCCGTTCGGCGATTTCGTGTGGCCGGCGGCAGGGTGCCGGGCGGCGCGGCGGCGCACGATGCGCCGCCGGGAGGATCGATCAGTAGCGCGGCACCGACGGATCGACGTCGCGCGACCACGCGTCGATCCCGCCTTGCAGGTTGTACAGCTTCGTGAAGCCGCGCGATTCGAGGAACATCGCGACCTGTGCGCTGCGCATCCCGTGATGGCACACGCAGACGATTTCCGCTTCGTCGTCGAGCTCTTCGCTGCGCGCGGGAATCTGCTGCATCGGAATCGCCACGCTGCCGGCGATCTGCGCGGTCGCGATTTCCCACGGCTCGCGCACGTCGAGCACGACCGGCGCGGGGCGCGCCGTGTCGCCGAGCCATTCCGCGAGCATCGCGGGCGTCAGGATCTGCATGGAGGCTCCGCCGCTCAGAATTTGAAGCGCGACGGCTCGATCGCGTTGACGAGGTGATCGATGTACGTTTCGAACACGTCGGCGACGCGGTACTGCTTGTCGTCGATCCGCGTGATGATCTGCGCCTTCATCACCGGACGGCCGCCGACGAACGCCGACAGGCGGCCGCCGATCTTGAGCTGTTCGAGCATTTCCTGCGGCACGACCGGCAGGCCGCCCGCGACGCAGATCACGTCGTACGGCGCCTTCGCGGCCCAGCCGCGCGAACCGTCGCCGAGCACGACTTCGGCGTTGGTCACGCCGTCGTTGTGCAGGTTGTCTTCCGCGAACTTCGCGATCGTCGGATCGATCTCGACGGCCGTCACGTGCTGCGCGCGGTGCGCGAACAGCGCGGCCAGGTAACCCGAGCCCGCGCCGATCAGGAGCACGTTCTCGTGCTTCTTGACGGCCAGTTCCTGCAGCACGCGCGCTTCGACGCGCGGGAACAGCATCTTGCTGGCGCCGCCGGGCAGCGGGAGTTCGAGATCGGCGAACGCGAGATCGCGGTATTCGGCCGGCACGTAGTTTTCACGCTTGACGATCGACAGCAGGCCCAGGACATCCAGATCCAGCACGTCCCACGGACGGATCTGCTGTTCGATCATGTTGAAACGCGCGTTTTCGATATTCATGGTGTGGTCACGCAGCCTGGTCGGCCATCAGCGGGGATAGAGAAACTTCGTGATTGTACCAAACGGCACGGCAGCGAAGCCTTCAGGCGGCCTGCAACAGACCTTTACCCTTTGCTCTTCTTGATCTGCGCCTCGAAGGCGAGGTCGAGCTTGCTCGCCTTGCGCGGCTTTTTGGGGCCGAATTCGTCGACGAACTTGACGAACGCGTCGAGCGGCAGCGGCTCGCAGCACTTCTCGGCGGTGCCGCCCGAGCGGTCGACGAGATAGAACAGGCCGCCCGCCATCGCGACGGCCGCGAATTGCGGGTTGCCGGAGCGGGTCTTCAGACGTTCGACCGCGTGGGTCGCTTTGGTGGTGCGCATCTTGGGGCTGGCGAAGCGGATGTAAGCCTCACACTCTATCAAACGGGCCACCCGCGTGCGGCGGGCACCCACGAGGCACCCGCGCGAACCGCACCCTAGACCGTGCGCGAGTAGCGCTGCCGCGGCGTCTGGCCGAGGTACGCGTCGAACGCCATCGCGATGTTGCGCACGACCATCCGGCCGGCCGGATGGATCGTCAGCCGATCGCGTGCGATCGTCAGCAGGCCGTCGCGCTCGAACCGGCGCAACGCGTCGAGCTCGCGCGCGAAATGATCGGCGAAGCGGATGCCGTGCGCGGCCTCGACATGCGAGAACGGCAGTTCGAGGTTGCACATCAGTTGCGTGATCACGTCGCGGCGTAGCCGGTCGTCCGGCGTGAGCCTTACGCCGCGCGCGATCGGCAGCCGGCCCGCGTCGAGCGCGGCGCCGTATGCGGGCAGGTCCTTCGCGTTCTGCGCGTAGACGTCGCCGACCTTGCCGATCGACGACACGCCGAAGCCGATCAGGTCGGTATCCGCGCGCGTGCTGTAGCCCTGGAAATTACGCTGCAGCGTGCCGTTGCGCTGCGCGCGCACGAGTTCGTCGGACGGCCGCGCGAAGTGATCCATCCCGATGTACACGTAGCCGGCCGACGTCAGCATGTCGATCGCGAGGCCAAGCAGCGCGATGCGCGTTTCCGGCGGCGGCAGCGCCGCATCGTCGATCTGCCGCTGCATCTTGAACAGGTGCGGCATGTGCGCGTAGCCGAACACCGACAGGCGGTCGGGCGCCAGCTCGATCATCGTATCGAGCGTGCGCGCGAACCCGGCGACCGTCTGGTGCGGCAGCCCGTAGATCAGGTCGACGCTCACCGAATGGAAGCCGGTCGCCCGTGCGGCGGCGAGCAGGTCGGCGGTCATCGCGCGCGGCTGGATGCGGTTGATCGCCTGCTGCACGATCGGATCGAAATCCTGCACGCCGAGGCTCAGCCGGTTGAAGCCGATCGTGCGCAGGTGGACGAGCGTCGCCGGCGTGACGGTGCGCGGATCGATCTCGATCGAGAACTCGGCGTCGGCGTCCGGCGCGAGCACGAAATGCTCGCGCGTGGCCGCCATCAGCTCGGCCGTTTCGTCGTCGGACAGGAAGGTCGGCGTGCCGCCGCCCCAGTGCAGTTGCGTGACGGGGCGGGACGGATCGAACAGCGCGGCCTGCAGCGCCATGTCGCGCTTGAGCTGGTCGAGATACGGGCGCGCGCGGCGGTGGTTGTTGGTCGCGATCTTGTTGCAGCCGCAGTAGAAGCACGCGGTGTTGCAGAACGGGATGTGGAAGTACAGCGACAGGTCGCTCGACGATGCGCCGGGGTCGCCGGCTGCGCGTACGTAGTCGGCCGGATCGAAATCGTCGCGAAATTGCAGCGCGGTCGGGTACGACGTGTAGCGCGGCCCGTTCGCGCCGTATTTCGCGAGTAAATCGGGACGGAACATCGTGTCGGCAGAACCAGAACGCATGACGGTCTCGCGTTTTTTAGATGCTTTCGAGTATATGAACGCCCGATCGGGCTGCATTGTGTAATAACGTCGCAGCCGGCGATGGCACAATGCGGGGTGGGGCCGCCGGATGCCGCGTCCGGTTGCCGCACCGTTTTTCGTTGTTCGTCGAGAGAGCCGAGTGTCCGTCGAAATGCCTGTTGTTCGCCCGGCGCCCGCCGAAGTCCCGCCGCCGCACGCGTGCCGCGAGGGCTGCGGCGCGTGCTGCATCGCGCCGTCGATTTCCAGCCCGATTCCGGGCATGCCCGACGGCAAGCCGGCCGGCGTGCGCTGCGCGCAGCTCGGCGACGACCTCCGCTGCATGATTTTCGGCCGGCCCGAGCGTCCTGCGTGCTGTTCCGGGCTGCAGCCGTCCGCCGACATGTGCGGCGCGTCGCGCGACGACGCGCTCGCGTGGCTCACGCGCCTCGAGGTCGCGACGCGGCCGGCGCATCCAGGAGAGAGTTCAGCATGACCGTCCCTCGCGCGCCCGGCCGGCGCCGTTTTCTCGCTGCCGCTGTCGGCGCCGTCGGTGTGTGCGTATCGCTTGCCGCGTGCGCATCGACGTTCCCGTTCATCCCCGATCACTACACGTTCTCGCGCGGCGACGTGCAGAAGGCCGTCGCGCGCAAGTTTCCGTACCAGAAGACGGTCGCGCAGGTGGTCGACGTGTCGCTCGCGAACCCGGCCGTCAACCTGCTGCCCGACCAGAACCGCGTCGCCGTGCAGCTCGATGCCCATTTCGCGAGCCCGTTCCTGCGCGAGCCCGTCAGCGGCAAGTTCACCGTGTCGGGCCAGCTCGCGTACGACGCGCCGAGCCGCTCGGTCGTGCTGAAGGCGCCGGCCGTCGACAGCCTCGTGCTCGACGGCGACGCGCAGATGTACGCGCAGCAGGTCGGCGCGGCTGCCGGCCTGCTCGCAACGCAGCTGCTGACCAACTATCCGATCTACACGTTCAAGCCGGAACAACTCCAATTTGCCGGGGTGAACTACGAACCCGGTACAATTACGATCCTTACAAACGGCATACGCGTGGCGATCGTCGAGAAGTGACGACGGGGCGCGCACGGCCGGGCGGGCCGCGCGCGCAAGAGTGGCCTTTTCTTTCGACCATTTCGGAGTTGGGCCACGGATGGACTGGATCCTGATCTGCAAGGCATTGATCCTCGGCGTCGTCGAGGGGCTGACGGAATTTCTGCCGGTGTCGAGCACCGGTCACCTGATCGTCGCGGGCAGCTTCCTGAATTTCAACGATTCGCACGCGAAGACGTTCGACGTCGTGATCCAGTTCGGCGCGATCCTCGCCGTCTGCTGGGAATACCGGCAACGGATCGTGTCCGTCGTGTCCGGGCTGCCGAGCCGACCCGACGCGCAGCGCTTCACGCTCAACGTCGTGATCGCGACGATTCCCGCGATCGCGCTCGGCCTCCTGTTCGAGAAGAAGATCAAGGCCGTGCTGTTCTCGCCGGTGCCCGTCGCGTTCGCGCTCGTCGTCGGCGGTGCGATCATCCTGTGGGCGGAGGCGCGGCAGCGCGAACGCAGCGAGCCGCCGCGCGTGATGTCGGTCGATGCGCTGACGCCGCTCGACGCGCTCAAGGTCGGCATCGCGCAGTGCTTCGCGCTCGTGCCCGGCATGTCGCGTTCGGGCTCGACGATCATCGGCGGGATGCTGTTCGGTCTCGACCGGCGCGTGGCCACCGAATTCTCGTTTTTTCTCGCGATTCCGATCATCTTCGGCGCGACGCTCTACGAAACCGTCAAGGACTGGCAGGCGTTCACCGTCGATTCGCTCGGCCTGTTCGCGCTCGGGCTCGTCTCGGCATTCGTCAGCGCGTTCGTGTGCGTGCGCTGGCTGCTGCGCTACGTCGCGACGCACGACTTCACGGTGTTCGCGTGGTACCGGATCGCGTTCGGGCTGTTCGTGCTGCTGGTGGGATACAGCGGATGGCTGAACTGGGCGTGATGCCGGGCAGATACGCCGGTCGGGTCCGGCGCGCATCGCGGGCGTCATGAAAAACGGCCTGATCGGCAATTGCCGATCAGGCCGTTTCATTTGGCGGGGCCGCCGGGTAGTGCGCCGGCCGGGCGCTCAGCCTGCGCGCTTGCGGAACACCAGATCCCACACGCCGTGGCCGAGCCGCAGCCCGCGCCGCTCGAACTTCGTCACCGGGCGGTAGTCGGGGCGCGGCGCGTAGTCGGCGGCCGTGTTTTCGAGCGTCGGTTCCGCGCCGAGCACTTCCAGCATCTGTTCCGCGTAGTTCTGCCAGTCGGTCGCGCAGTGAATGTACGCGCCGGGCTTCAGGCGCGACGCGAGATGCGCGACGAGCGGCGGCTGGATCAGCCGACGCTTGTGGTGGCGCGCCTTGTGCCACGGATCGGGGAAGAAGATGTGCACGCCGTCGAGGCTTTCCGGCGCGATCATGTGCTCGAGCACCTCGACCGCGTCGTGCTGGATGATGCGGATGTTCGTCAGATCCTGCTCGCCGATCAGCTTCAGCAGCGCGCCGACGCCCGGCTCGTGCACCTCGACGCCGAGGAAATCGTCGCCCGGGCGGTTTGCGGCGATTTCCGCGGTCGATGCGCCCATCCCGAAGCCGATCTCGAGGATGCGCGGCGCGCTGCGGCCGAAGATCGCGTCCCAGTCGGGCAGTGCCGGCGCATACGGGACGACGAAGCGCGGGCCGAATTCGTCGAGCGCACGGCGCTGGCCGGTCGACACGCGGCCGGCGCGCGTCACGAAGCTGCGGATGCGGCGGTGGTGCAGCGGGTTGACTGCGTCGGCGCCTTCGGGCGCTTCGTCGGAAATGGCGTCGTCGCGTGGCGGCAGGCCGGCTTCGTTCGGATCGTCGTGCATCATCGGTACAGAGAATGGCGTTGTTGCGGGCTTGGGGCCCGTTGCGCGCAGCAGTGCGCCGGGGAACCGGCACATGGTACAAAAAAGCCGCCTTCGACGAGGCGGCTTTTGCGCAGGCTGCCGTGCAGCCGGAAAGTGGAGCGGGCGATGGGAATCGAACCCACGTCATCAGCTTGGGAAGCTGAGGTAATGGCCATTATACGACGCCCGCAGAACGGGTAATTGTACAGGGGTTTGGGTGGGGATGGCAAGCGGGCGGTTTTGGGCGGTGGCAGCGAAACTGGCATGGCTCGATGCTGGGGCGGTGGCGTCGCTGGCAGCACCCACTACTGCCACTGAGTGCGGGTGGCGGACGTTGCCTAGTATGTAGCCCCTGAGATTAGAGAGCGTCTTGTTGCTTTAATTAGGCAGCGCACATTGCGCCGCCTAACGGGTCTTTGTTCGCGTTGCTTGGTCCGTATAACTAACCAGCGGGCCGCGCATACACCTTGGCCACCGATGATCTTCGGCTGCGGAGATGATAACCAGTTAGCTCATGCCGATTTGCTTGGTGATAATCGCTGTGATCACTCCCCAGGCGATCTGCTTCACACCGTCCGCAACCGCCCCGAAGAAGCGCTGAAATACCGGCTTGACTGTTGCGAGATTTCCAGCGTTCGCGTTGCTTACCATTTCCGTGATATGTGATCGTGCTGCGTCATCCACAGGCTGTCCTGAGCGTTTTAGCAGGTCGAGCAGATAGTCGACAGTTGCTGCATCGTTCGAGATATCAACGCAAAGATGCTGATGTACGTTATCTCCGATTCCGATTTGCGATTGGTGAAACGTCCCGCCAGAAATATGGACGCTGGCCACACTCTGGCCACTGCCACTAGACCGAGGTGACGGTTTCGCCTGTCGATAACCACGCTCGGTTAGATAGACGTATTCTCGCGCAGAGAAACCACCGATAAAGACTACCGACGAGTAGGGGTCGTTTTCAAACGCTTTCCACGGCCCGGTGTCGACGAATCTCTGCTCCTCCAACTGCTTCAGTGCCAGATCGAAGTCAACATTCGTGAAATTACCGGACGCAAGAATCTCGTGCTTGATTGCAGAGATAGTGGGTCCAATGTACCCGCTATGCAATGCTTCGGAACCGAGGTTGCGTTGGGTAAAGTCCGTGAACAGGCTTGCTAAAATTACTTCTCCCGCAATATCCAGTGCTTCTGACACTGCTAACTCCTTTCCTTCGTTATAGTAAGGATACACTTCTATGCTAGAGGAGCGCCGATCGATAGGCACACGATGACCTTCAGTGATTACGCGCTTGATCGTGGCACGGGCCTTGATGTCGTAGGTTCGAACGGTCGTATTGGGATGACACGAGCTGACTATCAAATCCCAATGACCTAAGTCGTTGCGTTGAGCGGCGCTCCATCAGCGGGATTGTCGCATGGATGAGTTCCCAGCATCGGGACGATTCCGGCCACTAGTCCGGTTCGGGTAAACGATGCAGGGGGATTGGGAAGGGATGTGTGATACTGGAGTGCAGTAATAATCCCAAATGATCAATCTATTCGGGGAAAAGATGAAAAGTAAAGTTACGGGACCGAAGGCCGCTCACAGTGCGTCGCAGGTTCTCTCGAACGGCTCCACTGGTAAAAATTCAAAAACTGCTGCGGGCAGTGCTCTCTCGCAGGTGGCCGCTCCCAAGAAAGTCACATCATCAAGTGCCGCATCCAGTGCTTCGAAAGTACTTCGTGATGGTCGAACAAGTGCGGCTTCAAAGAGTGCAGCTGGCTCGGCGCTTTCACAGCGGCAAACGACTAGAAAGAAATGAGTGGCGTGGAGTAGAGGATGCTGAAGCTGGTGGCCGACGTGAGATTCCGCTGCTATGGCGCCGGCCGGGCGCGGTCGATCTACAGCTAGCGACCCGTACCCACGACAAGCAAGAACTTGGTGCGTCGCAGGTCGTGCTGGTTCGACATTGGATAGAGCATCTTCGTGCTGAGGAGAGCCCAAGTCAGCTGCGTCGATAACTCAACGTGCGCTGCGTTGCGGCGAATGCCGTCCGACAGTTGCTCCGTATCGACCTAGTGGCGTCAGCGCGCTAACAAATGATTTCGCCGCACCGACTTTCGAAAACTGGAAGCACTCTTGGATGCCTTGTGCAGAAGACATCCGCAGTTCCTCATACTGAGCAATTGGGATCTGCCGGTTGTTCTTGAAGCGCCGATCCGGCGTACCATTCTTGTTGACGAAGCGCCAAGTGTGGTCCACGACATTAGAGTCGGATGGAACCTGCTCTTCTTCAACGAAGAGTGTCGGTCGTGTCCGGATGTCGAGCGAGTCGTAAGTACACACGGCTGCATGTCTTCCGCTGACTATGAATACGCGGTCTGGATAAAAATAGAACCGATTGCGGCCGGCTTCCAAACAAGGCACATCAATGTTGCACTTGACATGCTTCACACCGCCAGTATCTAGCGAAGTAGGTTTGCGTTTCAGAGTCTGCCCCGCCCCTGCGTTGTATCGTCCGTCCAGAACTTGTCCGCTCGCTAAAATACGCCATGCGGCACGACAGTCACGTAGCGCTTCGAAGGCACTCAGAACATGTTCATATGTCTGTGCAGCAACGTCGTCAAAGTCGTAAAAGAGGACGGTGCTGCGGCGAGCCTCGTCCCATAGATACAACCAGTAGCATCCGGCAAGTGTCGCGATCGATAGCACGGCCACTACGCCGATAAAGACGGAGTTCGACGCGCCATCAACTTGCAGTGCTTCAAGCCAAAGTACGCCAAGCAGTACGAGAGGCCAGTACCAAACGCGAACTTGCGCCGCTTGACATTGATTTCCTCGACTAAGTCCGCGGAATCAGTATCAGAAAGTTGCCGGACATCAGCTGACTGAATAACCTCGAGCGGCGCGACTGTAGTGCTACCGCTTGGGATAAAACGTTGTCCCTGACGAGGTTCTGCATCCTCGCGAGATGCGGGGATGGCCTCAGGGAATGATACTCCGTGAGGACTTCGGGAGCCGAGAGAAGTGCGGTAGGTAAATCCTCCGCCTGACATCGATATGTAGTTACCGCGTGGGCCAGTTCCGATCCGAAATCCCGGCACCCCGACAGACACTCCAACGCCGGACCCGGAAAGATTGAAGCGGAATGGCCCTACTTTAATCGATTTTCTGAATATCAGCCCCACGATGACGCCCCGTATCTAGTTCAATTTTTGTGGAAGTATCACATATCGCGACGATGACATACAGCTGGTTGAGCCGGTGAGACCTCGTTGTATTGACCACGGACCTGCCGGGATAGTCGTCGCATGGACGACATCAAACACCACGACGACTTCCCGCCGCTGACCGCCGACCAGATTCGGGATCTGGTGGAATCCATTCAAGACGCGTTCGGCAATGACTTCTCGCGAGCCGTATTCGCCAACCATCTACTAGCTCTACTGGAAGACGTGCCGGGTTACGAGACGGGCGATGTCCCTGCGGACTGGATCGAATCGGCGTGGGCCGAATACAGCGCCCGTCGCTTCGAGTCCTGATCGCTATTTGCGCCGCTTGCTCTTGGCTGGATGTTTGGCCTTGAGCATGTCGGCAAATTGCTGAACGAAATTCACGACGAGTCCCCGTTCGTCACTATCCAGTCCATCAAGTGCATCGGCGATCATGGCCAGTTGGTCGTCCGGCCGTCTCGATCCACGCTGCAATAGCTGGTCTATTGAGCAGCCAAGTGCGCCACTGAGCTGCTGGAGCGATGCAAGGTCGGCATCCGAGTGCCGCGTTCCCACTGGCTGATATCGTTATGCGCATCCGCTGGCGTGATTTTTGGTTTTCGAAGCATCCATTGTTTTACCCACCTAGCGTTGACGACGCTGCCTCCATCCATCGACGCCTATACAGCCGTCCGCAGTAGAAGAGCAACAAGGTCGCAATCCAACGCATTACCGTCCGCGTTTTCCTTTGCTGTTCGGATCTGGACTCCAATTGCTCAACAATTGATGGATAAGCGATTGTCATTTCATTCAATCGCTGATCGAATTCAAGGAGGTTGTTTTGACACTGCAGCCAATGTGCAGTTTTGTCGCGAATCAAATCTGGCAGTGTGTTCAATGTCGATATCATCAGCGAAGTTCTGGTGCTGTCGGTGGGGCCTTTTCGCAGGGGTGCGTCGATTGCTTGTTGTTGTGTGAAAGCCGTTTGAATGCATTCATTAAGTTTAGGCTGAAGTGCTAGAATTTCCTTTAGGGATGACAAAACATTTTTTGTTGAATTTAGTTTGTCGAGATTTGGTATGTCGCTTCCCAGCATTTCTATATGATTCATCTCATCGATCAAGACGATGCTGGCGACACGATAGTAGGATAGGTATTGAAGCTGCAACCCCAGAAGATAGTCTGCGTCTGCCCCTATGGTACCTATATCTCGAGTGTGTCCCATCGTGTTTCGATAAAATTCGGCGCGTGCCTTGTGGAATCGATCCATTGCATCTACCGCCGGAGTTGAAAGTAGCTTCAGTGTCACTAAAGGTCGAGATGCCTGATCGTCAAAATCCTTGTCGGCAAGTGGAAATAGAAATTCACACAAAATCAATGTGAGGATCGCTAGTATGGCTGCAATGTCGACTGGCCCAAAACATTTCCGATTGGGTGCATTGGTTTCTCTTTTGTTTTTTCTGAATAATCGAATCGATAGAATTCGGTGGGTCGTTGCTCTGCTCATATTTGATATTTTTCATCCATTCTGCTTTTGAATTTTATTGATGGTTCTTGAGTGAGTGTGGTCATTTTATAAAGATTAGACTATCGGGAGGTAATTCAATCGATAGAATAGTGGGCGGTTTGTTCATCTTTTCAATCGGATGTTGAGCCTTTATGTGTGAGTCGTTGGAAGCCGGTGGGTTTCCACATATTTCGGAGGCGCGAACCGTTCACGTTGTTGTATAGACCCCGGACCTGCCGGGATAGTCGTCACACGGGCACATCAAACACCCCAACGATTTACCGCCGCTGGCCATTGACCAGATTCGCGAGCTGTCTACGGCAGTTCGCGAAGACTTTGGCTGCAAGCTTTCGCGAGCAGATTTCACCGAAAGTTTGCTGATGCTTCTCGAAGACGTTCCGGGGTTCGAGGCCGGCGAAGTGGACGCGAGGCTCATCGAATCGGCGTGGGCGACGTACAGCGATCGCCCGCACAATTCCTGAGCTATCTATTCGCGTACCAGATCGGACACCTTTCCATAGAGCGTTTCTCGGTACGCACGAGCATTTTCTGAGAAGTGAAGTCGTCGACGGCAGTTCGGGCAAACGGCGCCCGCATTCTCTGGCCTACCGGCGGCGAAGGCCTCGTCGCGCGCATGCTCTACCAGAATGCGTTTTCGTTCATGTCGGCAAACGGACTTCGAGTTCGTGGAGCGCGCGCCCTCTCGATGCGCCAGCTACACAGGCAGTTCGACCGTAACGAGAGAGCCCGCCGCAGCCACACGATAACCGCGACGGCAGCGTGCCTGCCCACCAGCCGATGTCGAAAATTGACGAGTCGGTGTCGGACGCATACAAGTCGCGACAACGCTTTCGAACTAACGTGACAGGCCTCTCACACGATCGTTAGCCTGGAGCCGACATGTCCGATTTCATCACCGTTCTGCGCAAAACCTGCCCGATGCCCGTCGTTGACGCGACCAAATGGAAGCGCATCGGCGGCGATCCGCACACCGTGAACCTCAACGCGTACGTCTCGAAGGACGGCAGCAAGATCATGGGCACGTGGATCTGCACGCCGGGCAAGTTCGAGGTGAATTACGAAAAATGGGAGTACTGCCACTTCCTCGACGGTTACTGCATCATCACGCCGGAAGGCGAGGAGCCGGTGCACCTGAAAGCCGGCGACGTGTTCGTGATCGAGCCCGGCATGAAGGGGACGTGGGAAGTGGTGGAGACGGTGCGCAAGTACTTCGTGTTCGCCTGAGCGGGCGATCGATTCGACCCAATCCGCGTCAGGCATACCCTCATCGCCCACATCCTTCCGGTTCACGAAGCCAGGAGGGGCAAACGAGGATTCCGGTTCGATAAAAGTCGACCGGTTCGGAAACAGCGCGCCGAGCGTGGTGACAGGCTCGGCGCGCTCCGTTATCCGACTGCAACCCGCGACGTAACGTATGCGACACGCGGTTGTCCGGCGACGACACGATGACGCGCGCCGTCGGTCCTGCACGCTGCCGCGCAAACCCCTAAGATGCAGCGATCCGCCCATCGTTTCCGCTGCAGCGCACGACCCTTCCGCCTGCGCCGGACACCCCTCCGGAGCCCGACCATGCGCATCACCGCGATTCACGAACGTGCGATTCCCGTGTCCCGCTATGCCGATCCGGCGATTGCGTCCGGCGGCCTGACGACGAGCATCGTCGCGGTCGTCACCGACGTCGTGCGCGACGGCCGCCCGGTGACGGGCTACGGCTACGCGTCGATCGGCCGCTTCGCGCAGGGCGGCCTGATCCGCGAACGGTTCGCGCCGCGTTTGCTGGCCGCGGCCGACACGCTCGCCGACGAAACCGGCACGAACCTCGACCCGTTGCGCGCATGGCGCGCGATGATGACCGGCGAGAAGCCGGGCGGACATGGCGAACGTTGCGTCGCGGTCGGCACGATCGACATGGCGATCTGGGACGCCGCCGCGAAGATCGCCGGCCTGCCGCTGCACGGCTTTCTCGCCGACCGCCTCCAGCGGGCGACAGCACCACGCGTGCGCGTGTACGCGGGCGGCGGCTATCGCTATCCGCATGACGATCTCGCGCGCCTGTCGGACGAGATGCGCCGGATCGTCGATCTCGGCTACACGCACGCGAAGATCAAGATCGGCGGCGCGAATCTCGATCAGGACCGGCGCCGCATCGAAGCCGCGGCCGCGCATCTTGCCGGTTCATCGCACCTCGCGGTCGACGCGATGAACACGTACGACGCGACGACCGCTTGCCAGGCCGTCGACATGCTCGCGCCGTTCGGTCTCTGGTGGTTCGAGGATATCTGCGACCCGCTCGACCTGCCGCTCCAGGCAGACGTCGCGACGCGGTACGCACCGCCGATCGCGGCCGGCGAAGCGCTGTTCTCGCTTGCGGAGGCGAAGCTGCTCGACCGTTACGGCGGCCTGCGCGCCGACCGCGACGTGCTGGTGTTCGATCCGGTGCACAGCTACGGGCTGCCGGGCTATTTGCAGATCGTCGATCACTTCGTGTCGCGCGGCTGGCGGCGCGACGCGTTCTGGCCGCATGGCGGCCATCTGTTCTCGCTGCACGTCGTCGCGGCGCTGGGGCTCGGCGGCGCGGAAGTCAGTCCGTTCGCATTCCATCCGTTCAGCGGACTCGCCGATGGCGAAATCGTCGACGCGGGATACGCGCGCGTGCCGCAGGCGCCGGGTATCGGGTTCGAACTGCATGCCCACGCGCACGACGCATTCCGCACGGTTTCGGCGTCGGACCGCTGACGCCTAAAGCGCGTCGATCGCGAAACGCACCGCGAAGTCGAGCATCGTCACCGCGACGAAGCCATCGAGCACGCGCCACGCGAGCGTCCGAGCGAACCACGCACGGCACGCGCGTGCGCCGTACGCGAGCATCAGGAACCACGCCAGCGAAGCAGTCATCGCGCCGATCGCAAACGGCTCGCGCGCGGACGGCGTGTGGCTCGCGATCATGGTCCCGAGCAGCAGCACCGTATCGATCCATGCATACGGATTGAGCAGCGAAACCGCGGCGGCCGCGAGCACCGTGCGCGACCGAGTGGGTTCGCTGCGAGCGGGAGCGCCGTCGACGTGCGCGGGCTGCCGCCCGACGATCGCCGCGCGCAGCGCAAGCAGCCCGTAACCGGCGAGATACGCGATGCCGGCCCACAGTGCGGCCGCCACCACGCCGGGATGGCGCGACAGCAACGACGACAGCCCGTGCGCGCCGAGCGCGATCAGCAGCGCGTCGCTGCCCGCGCAGACGAGGGCGATGGAGAGCAGGTGAGGGCCCGAAATCGAGCGCTTGATGACGAAGGCGTCCTTCGGACCGACCGACGTGAACAGGCCGGCGCCAAGCAGCAGGCCTTCGAGGAAGGCGGAGGTGTCGAGCACGAGCGGGCCGACAACCTCTTAAGCTGAACCGGTGATGGTTACGATGAGGGAAACGTTAAGGGGGGCGGTGAGCGTTGTCAATGCCCCCGCTGGATGCGTGCGTATGGATCATCGTGCCGCCGCATCGCCGAGATTGAGTGCGACGAGTGCGCAGACGGTCAGCGCGATGCCGACGAGCTTCAGCGACGACACCGATTCGTCGAAGCAGACGATGCCGATCATGGCCGTGGCCGCCGTGCTGGCAGCGGCCCAGCTCGCATACGCGAGCCCCATTTCGATTCGCTTCGTCGCGAGCGCCATCAGCCATATCGCACATGCATAGCAGACGATCGCGATCGCGGACGGCAACGGGCGGGACAAACCGGCCGAGCACTTCAGGCCAACGGAGCCGAGCACTTCGGCGAGGACACTGACGCCCAGCAGAAGCCAGGCAAACTGGAACGGGGACACGAACGGCCTCCTTCCCCCGACGCTTATACCGAGCGGCGAGGAGAAGTGGGGTGTCAGCGGTACCCAGGATGAAACGAGCTTAGTACGCGCGGCGGGGCGGCACAAGGTCCGTCACGCGCGACCGGCGTGTCCGGTCGCCCACTCCGGCCGCTGCCCGAGCGTGTCGAACAGTCGGACGATTTCGGCTTTCACCTTCTGCACCGCGTTGCTGACGAGCGCCGTGTCGTGCCAGCACAGCGACAGGTCGCGCACGAACAACCGGTGCGCGACCGTCGACAGCTTGAGCTTGCGCTCGTCGATCTCGACGTGCGCGGCCGTCCACGGCAGGATCGTCACGCCGAGCTGCGCCATCACGGCCGCGAACAGCAGCCCGGTCGAGCTCGCCTCGAAGCTGATCTCGTACGACAGCCCGGCCTCGCGCATCGCCCAGTCGACGCGGTTGCGGATCGTGTTCGGCGCGCTCGGCAGCACGAGCGGCATCCGCGCGATCGCGTCGAGCGGCACGGGGGCGTCCGGCACCGGGAATCCGGGCCACGTGATCAGGTACAGCGTTTCCGTCAGCAGCCGATGGATCGCGATGCCGCGCGTGTCGACCGCATCGACGACGATCGCGAGATCGAGGCGTGCGCGTTCGAGCAGCGTGTCGAGATCGGCGCTCGGCGCCTCGATCAGCTCCAGCATGATGCCGGGAAAGCGGTCGCGCACCGCGCGGGCGAGCGGAATGGCCAGCACGCGCGCCGTGCTCGACGGCATGCCGACGGTCACGCGGCCTTGCGGCGTGTCGGCGTCGCGACGCAGCAGCTCGCGCGTGCCGTCGGCCTGGCGCAGCAGTTCGAGCGCGTGCCGGTACAACGTGCGGCCGGCGGCAGTCGGCGCGACGCCGCGCACGCTTCGTTCGAGCAGTTGCATCCCGAGATCCTGCTCGAGATTGCGCATCTGCTGGCTCACGGCCGGTTGCGCGACGTGCAGCGCCTCGCTCGCATGCGTGACGTTGCCGTATTCGACGACCTTCACGAAATAGCGCAACTGCCTCAAGTCCATCGCCGCCGTCTCCCGATTCGCGCTCGATTCGAGCCATAAGCCAATCCGATCGAGCAAGATGAATATCATATTTTTCGGCGATCGATCGCGTTTCTATACTCGTCTCACAAAAGAGCCCGACTGCCGGCCATCCCGGACCGGACGCGGCGAAAGCGCCGGCCCCGCCGGCAAGGAGACGAAGATGTTCAAGGCGATCGACGCGCCGGCGGCCGGCGCGAAGCCGCGGCGCACGCCGCTTACGCGCGAGCAGGTCAAGGGCTTCTGGGCCGTGTACGCGGGCTGGGTGCTCGACGGCGTGGATTCGGTGATCTACGCGCTCGTGCTGATTCCCGCGCTGACCGAACTGCTGCCGGCCTCCGGCATCGCGGCGACGCCCGCGAATCTGGGGATGTACGGCTCGATCCTGTTCGCGCTGTTCCTGATCGGCTGGGGGCTGTCGTTCGTCTGGGGGCCGCTCGCCGACCGCTTCGGCCGCGTGCGCACGCTCGCGGCGAGCATCCTGATCTATTCGGTGTTCACCGGCGCGGCCGCGTTCGTGCACGACGTATGGGCGCTGGCCGCGTGCCGGCTGATCGCCGGGATCGGCGTCGGCGGCGAATGGGCGCTCGCGGGCACCTACGTCGCCGAAAGCTGGCCGGAGGACCGCCGCAAGATGGGCGCCGGCTACCTGCAGACGGGCTATTACTTCGGCTTCTTCATCGCGGCCTGCCTGAACTACACGATCGGCGCGACCTACGGCTGGCGTGCGATGTTCCTGTGCGGGCTGGCGCCCGCGTTGCTCGCGGTGTTTACGGTCATGCGCGTGAAGGAGCCGGGGCAGTGGCGTCGGCACGGCGCGCGCGACGGCGACGTGGCCGACGCGCGCCGCGCGCATCCGCTGCGCGAGATCTTCGCGCCGGCGTTCCTGCGCCGCACGCTGACGAGCGCGAGCCTCGTCGGCGTCGCGATCGTCGGGTTGTGGGCCGGCTCCGTCTACGAGGCGAGCGCGGTCACCACGCTGGCGACACGCGCGGGCATCGATCACGTCGGCGCGCTGCGGCTGGCGTCGATCGGTGCGGCGATCCTGTCGTGCGCAACGATTGCCGGCTGTCTGGCGGCGCCGTGGCTGTCGGAGCGGCTCGGCCGGCGTACCGCGCTCGGCGTGTATTTCGCGGGGATGGCCGGCTCGATCGTGTTCGCGTTCGGCTGGGCGTTCTACCAGCCGAACGGGCTCGCCGCGTTCATGGTGTCGCTCGCGTTCCTCGGCTTCTTCGGCGGCAACTTCGCGATCTTCTCGCTGTGGCTGCCCGAGCAATATCCGACGCGCGTGCGGGCCACCGCGTTCGCGTTCAACGCTTCGGTCGGCCGCTTCATCGGCGCGGGCGTGAACTTTCTGCTCGGCGCCGCGATTCACGGTTACGGATCGCTCGGCGTGCCGGTCGCATGGACCGCTGCCGTGTTCGGGCTCGGCATCCTGATCCTGCCGTTCGCGGTCGAAACGCGCCACCAGACACTGCCCGAATGAGCGGCACGCCGCAGTCGTTCGCGAACACGCCACACCCCATCATCAATATCAGGAGTCCGGAATGCAGGCATTAACGGGAATCAGGATCGTCGATCTCAGTCGCGCGCTGTCGGGGCCGTTCTGCTCGATGGTGCTCGCCGATCTCGGCGCCGACGTGATCAAGGTCGAGTCGGGGCCGCACGGCGACATGAGCCGCGCGTGGGGGCCGTTCGATCGCGGCGTGAGCACGTACTACCTGTCCTGCAACCGCAACAAGCGCGGCGTCTGTGTGGACTTCCGGCAACCGGCCGGCCTCGACGTCGTGCGGCGTCTGATCGCGCAGGCCGACGTCGTGATCGAGAATTTCAAGGCCGGCACGATGGACGCGATGGGGCTCGGCTACGCCGCACTGAGCGCGCGCGACCCGCGGCTCGTGATGGGCAGCGTCACCGCGTTCGGCCCGCGCGGCCCGCTGCGCGACTGGCCGGGCTTCGACCAGATCGCGCAGGGCTATGCGGGGCTGATGAGCCTCACCGGCTTCCCGGACGGCGAGCCGACCCGCACGGGCACCGCGATCGGCGATCTCAGCTCGGGGATGTGGGTCGCGACCGGCGTGATGGCCGCGCTGTTCGAGCGCGAGCGCACCGGGCGCGGCCAGCATGTCGGCACGTCGCTGCTCGAAAGCCTCGTTGCGCTGTTGAGCGTGCACGGGCAACGCTACCTGAGCCTCGGCGACGTGCCGCGCCGCACCGGCAACGCGCATGCGATGATCGCGCCGTACGGCGTGTTCGAGACGGCCGACGGCCCGCTCAACCTCGCACCGATCACGACCGACATGTGGTTGCGGCTGTGCCGGTTGCTCGATCTGCCCGAACTGCCGGCCGACCCGCGCTTCGCGACCAACGATGCGCGCGTCGCCCATCGCGACGCATTGAAGGCGCTGCTCGAAAGCCGGCTGCGCACGCGCGGCAAGCGCGAATGGACGCAACGGTTCGTCGAGGCCGGGCTGCCGGCCGGGCCGATCCATACGCTCGACGAAGTATTCGACGATCCGCAGCTCGCGCATTGCGGGCTGGTCGAGCCGGTCGCGCATCCGACGCTCGGCACGTTGCGTCAGGTCGTCACGCCGCTCGGCGGGATGGGCGACGACCTGCCGGCGCCGCGCACGCGCCATGCGCCGCCGCTACTCGGCGAGCATACGGTCGACGTGCTCCGCGAAGCCGGCTACGGCGACGATGCGATCGACGCGCTGCTGGCGGAGCGCGCGATCTTCCAGGCGGATGCGGTGACGGAGGCCGTGCAATGACCGACACGACGAAACGGGACGGGGCGTCGACCGTGACGGTCGACCTGATCGGCGAGCGGATCGCCCGCGTGCGGTTCGCGAACCCGGCGCGACGGCATGCGCTCGACGCGCCGCTGCTCGACGCCCTCGTTGCACACCTCGATGCGTTGGCCGGACATCGTCCGCCGCCAGTCGTGATTCTGTCGAACGACGGTAGCGGCGATGTGTGGAGCGCGGGGCACGACCTGCGCGAACTGGCCGACGATCGCGATCCGCTCGCATACGGCAAGCCGCTCGAACGCGCGCTGCGGCGCGTGCGAACCTATCCGGGCGCGGTGATCGCGGCGGTGTCCGGATCGGCGTGGGGCGGGGCGGTCGATCTCGCGATGAGCTGCGATCTCGTCGTGGCCGCGCGCGACGCGCGTTTCGCGATGACGCCCGCGAACATCGGCCTGCCGTATTCGACGAGCGGCTTGCTGCGCTTCTACGACAACCTGCCGATCCACGTGCTGAAGGAGATGTTCTTCTGCGCGCAGCCGCTCGATGCGGAACGCGCCGCGCACCACGGGCTCGTGAACCGGCTGGCCGACGCCGGCGGGGTCGACGACGCGGCGCTCGACGTCGCGCGTACGATCGCCGCGAAGGCGCCGCTCGCGGTGCACGCGGTGAAGGAGCAGTTGCGCGTGCTGCAGGACGCGCGGCCATTGCCGGCCGATGCGTTCGAACGCATCGCCGAGTTGCGCCGGCGGGCGTGCGAAGGCGCGGATTTCGACGAAGGGTTGCGCGCGTTCGCGGAGCGGCGCGCGCCGGTGTTTCGCGGGATTTAGGCGGAAAGCGGAGGTTGCGATGTGACGATGGCCGCGCGTCATGCGCCGCCGAGCGCATGTATGCCGACGAGCAGCAGTGCGCCGATCGCGATCAGCAGCAGCGCATGAACGCGCGTGTAGATCACGCACAACGTCGATGCGCCGGCGATCGCGCGCGCGGGCCAGCCGCCGTCGAGCGCCTGCAGCAGCACCCACACCGACGCGAGAATCATGCCGGCCGCGACCGGGCGCAGGCCGGCTTCGAGCGCGATCTGCCAGCGCGCGCCTCGATGTCGCCGCCATAGATGCGCGACACCGTAGATCAGAAACGCGGTCGGCCCGAACAGCGCGAGCGTCGCGATCACCGCGCCCCAGAAGCCGGCCACCTGCCAGCCGATCAGCGTCGCCAGCAGCGAGCCGGGGCCCGGCGCCATCCGCGCGATCGCGAAGTCGTTCACGAATTGCGTGGCGCTCATCCAGTGATGGACGTCGACGACCTGCCGCTGGATGTCCGCGATGACCGCCTGCCCGCCGCCGATCGTCGCGATCGACAGCGGCGCGAACACGCCGAACAGCGCGGCGTAACGTGCGGACGCGTTCATCGCGCGTCGCTCCCGCCCGGTGCAGCGGCCGCACGGCGGTATTCGAGCGCGACGCTCAGCGTGCCGCCGATCAGCACGGTCCACACTAGCGGCCAGTGCAGCACCGCGACCGACACGAAGACGAGCGTCATGACCGCGAACGGCAGCGCGCGGCGCGGCAGGCGGCGCACCGCGGTGATCGCCATCGAGATCGACAGCCCGATCGCCGCGGCCGCCGCGCCGGCGAGCGCGACATGCGTGAGCGGGAAGCGCGTGAGGGTCGAGAACGCGACGCCGAACAGCACGATCAGCACCGCGGACGGCGCGATGATGCCGGTGAAGCCCGCCACCGCGCCGCGCCATCCGGTGAGACGGTAGCCGATCCAGATGGCGAGATTCTTCACGTTGACGCCCGGCAACGCCTGCGACAGCGCGAGGCCGTTGAGGAACGCCTCTTCGTCGAGCCATCGCCGCCCGTGCACGAAGTCGCGCATCATCCGTCCGCTGAGTCCGCCGCCGAAGCTGGTCAGGCCGATCTGCGCGAACGCGATGAACAGTGCGAGGACGCCTGGCGGCGCGTCGCTTGCCGGAGGGGCCGGGGGAGTCGGGGTGGAGGCGGGAGGCATCGGGCGGGTAGCACGTGGGGATCGGGCGATCGCCCATGTTAGCAAGCGGTGCCTGTCAGCACGCTGACATTGGCGCGGCGCCCGCACAAGCCCGGCTCCGCAACCGATACGCGGCCGCGCCGCCGCGCGTCATGCGCGCACCACCGTCACGCCGGCGGCCTCGATCGGCTCCGTCAGCGCGGCGTCGGTTTCCTTTTCGACGACGATCGTGTGCGCCAGCGCGATATCGCCGATCACGAACTGCGACGCCGCGCGCAGCTTCGACTGCGACGCGAGCACGACCGTCTCGGCCGCGCGTTCGGCTAGCGCGCGCTTGATCGCCGCTTCCTCGAAATCGCCGGTGCTCAGCCCCGCGACCGGATGCACGCCCGTGACCCCCATGAAGTACAGGTCCGCATGGATGCGCGCGATGCCTTCCATCGCCGCCGCGCCGACCGCGACGATCGAATGCTTGTAGAGCCGCCCGCCGATCAGGATCACGTCGATCGACGGATGCGCGGCCAGCGCGACCGCGACGCTCGGGCTATGCGTGACGATCGTCGCGCGCAGGTCGACCGGCAACTGGCCGACGAGCAGCGCGGAGGTCGTGCCGCCGTCGACGATCGCGACTTGCCCGGGCGCGATCATCTGCGCGGCGCGCCGCGCGATGCGCCGCTTCTCCGCGGTTTCGAGCGCCTCGCGCTGCGCGAACGGCGCGACGGCCGGCGACGCCGGCAGCGCGCCGCCATGCACGCGCTGCAGCAGCCCTTCGGCCGCGAGTTCGCGCAGGTCGCGGCGCACCGTGTCTTCGGACACGCCGAATTGCACGCTCAGCTCGGCAGCCAGCACCTGGCCGTCGCGCGAGAGCGCGTCGAGGATCGCTTTCTTGCGTTGCGTCGTCAGCATCGTGTTTGCATGAAAATTCTTGAAATTGCACGAATGTGCACGTTACCATGAGCGCCGTCCTTTGTCGAACCGGAGGCTGCAATGGCTGCTACGCGGGAGCGGGTCCGCATCGTCGATACGACGGTGCTGTCCGATGACTGGTATGTGCTGCGCAAGGTGACGTTCGATTTCCTGCGCCGCGACGGCACGTGGCAACGCCTGAGCCGCGAGACCTACGATCGCGGCAACGGCGCGACGATCCTGCTGCGTCATGCCGAGACGGGCGACGTGCTGCTGACGCGGCAGTTCCGGATGCCGGCGTTCGTGAGCGGGCACGACGGCATGCTGCTCGAAGCGGCCGCCGGCCTGCTCGACGACGAAACGCCCGAAGCGCGCATCCGCGCGGAGGCCGAGGAGGAGACCGGCTATCGCGTGCGCGGCGTGCGCAAGGTGTTCGAGGCGTTCATGAGCCCGGGTTCCGTGACGGAGAAACTGCATTTCTTCGTCGGCGAATACGATGCGTCGCTGCGCACCGGCGCGGGCGGCGGCGTCGCGGAAGAGGGCGAGGATCTCGAGGTCGTCGAGATGCCGCTGCAGGCGGCGCTGGACGCGGTCGAGCGCGGCGAGATCGTCGATGCGAAGACGATCATGCTGCTCCAGTACGTCGCGCTGCGGGAAATCGCGGGCGGGCGCGCCGCATGACGCCGCGGCTCGTGCTGGTCGCAGGCCCCTATCGCAGTGGCACGCACGGCGACCCCGCGCGCATCGCCGCGAATCTGCATCGGCTGGAAGCGGCGGCGCTCGCCGTGTATCGTCGCGGGCACGTGCCGATGATCGGCGAATGGGTGTCGCTGCCGCCGCGGCCGCGGCCGGGTCGACGCAGGTCGGCGACGCGATCGGCGAAGCCTTCCTGTATCCGGCCGCGCACCGGCTGCTGCGATGCTGCGACGCAGTGCTGCGCATCGGCGGCGCGTCGCGCGGAGCGGATGCGGACGTGGCGCTTGCGCGGCAACTCGGCAAGCCGGTCTATTTCGCGGTTGACGAGATGCCGGTCGCGCAGGACGATTCGACCGATTGAGCAAGCATGAGCGCCGGGTTGCGGCATCGCCGGCGCGACACTTGAGGACAGCCGGTATTCGCGTTGCCGGTATCCGCACACGCGCAGCAGCACGCAGTGGCGTCGCCGAGGCGGCGCGACGCCCGAACCGGCGTATGATCGCGACGCCATTCGCGCAACGTTCGACTTCACCGCTTTCTCATCATGCCGCTTTCCGATTCCGCCGATCCATCCGACTCCGCCGCCGCGCCGCTTCCCGCCGGTCTCGTGGCATCCGCCGTCGATGCACTCGCGCGCGCCGACGCATTGCTCGTCACGGCCGGCGCGGGCATCGGCGTCGATTCCGGCTTGCCCGATTTTCGCGGTACGGACGGCTTCTGGCGCGCGTATCCGGCGCTGCGCCACGAGCGTTTCGAATTCCACGAGATCGCGTCGCCGCACGCGTTTCGTGCGCGTGCGGCGCTCGCATGGGGGTTCTACGGGCACCGTCTCGCGCTCTACCGCGCCACCGCGCCGCACGCGGGCTTCGCGATCCTGCGCCGCTGGATCGACGCGATGCCGAACGGCGGTTTCGTGCTGACGAGCAACGTCGACGGCCAGTTCCAGAAAGCCGGCTTCGATCCGGCGCGCATCGTCGAGATCCACGGCTCGATTCATGCGATGCAGTGCCTGCGCCCGTGCACGGACGAGACGTGGGACGCGGCGCCGTTCATGCCGGAGGTCGACGAAACGACGTGCCGCCTGGTGGGCGACATGCCGCACTGCCCGCACTGCGGCGGGCTCGCGCGGCCGAACATCCTGATGTTCGGCGACACCGGCTGGCTCGGCGCGCGCTACGACGCTCAGGAGCGCGCGCTTGAAGACTGGATCGCGCGGGCCGGGCGCGTCGCCGTGGTCGAGATCGGCGCGGGCACCGCGATTCCGACCGTGCGCCTGTTGAGCGAGCGGTTCGGTGCCGACGTGATTCGCATCAACGCGCGCGAAGCGCATGCGCGCCGGGCGGACGTGATCGGGCTGAAGGGCGGTGCGCTGGCGACGTTGAACGCGCTCGAGCGCGCGTGGCGCGGCGGCTGAGCCCGCGCCGACCGGCCGCGGCCGCGCCGGTTACGGCCGGGCGACGAGCGCCTGCACGAGCGCCGGCGCGATCGGCGAACCGAGGCCCGTCACGTAGTCGTAGCCGCCCACTGCGTTGCAGATGCTGCCGCAATTGCCGTTGGAGCCGGTCGTCACGTCGTGGAAGTCGCTGCCGTACGCGGTTTTGCCGACCGTATAGAGCGTGTCGTAGGTGCCGCTCAACGATTTCTTGCCAGCCGCCGTGCGCAGCGAGTTCGCGATCGCGACGAGCGCCGACCATTGCGGCGCACCCGCGCTCGTGCCGCCAACCTGGAACCAGCCGGCCTGTCCTTGATAGGTGACCGAGTCGTACACCGCGAAACCGCTGGACGGATTCGCGTCGTAGCTGACGTCGGGCACGCCGCGCTTGCCGGCCACCGGAATCGGCCAGGCAGCCTGGCCGGTGGGCTCGGCCTCGACGTTGCTCACGCCGCCGCCGCTGCCGCTCCACGCCGCCTCGCCGATGTAGTTGCCGGCCGTATCGGACGACAGCGTCGTGCCGCCGACGGACACCACATAGGGCGACGCGGCCGGGTATTCGGTGCCGGTGCCGCTGTCGCCGGACGACGCGACGAACGTCACGCCAGGTACGTTGAAGTGGCTGTCGAAGCCCGTCTCGCTGCTGAATTCGTTGCCGCCGAAACTCATCGACACCACCGACGCGCCGCGCTTGACCGCGACGTCGACCGCGGCCAGCAGGTCGCTGAGGCTGGCCGATGCGGCTTCGACGAGCACGATCTTCGCCTTCGGCGCGATCGCATGCACCCATTCGACGTCGAGCGAGATCTCGAGCGACCAGCCCGAATCGGGTTTGGGCCGCGCACCGTGCGCGTACACCTTGGTGAAACAGCCGTTCGACGACGTGCAGGCCGGCAGCGAGAACGCATTGCTGAACACGCCGAGATCGGACTCGATCTTCGGGTCGTCGTACGCGTCGACGATCGCGACGACCATCCCGTCGCCCTGGTTCGCGATCGCATCGAACCCGTATGCATGCCGGGTGGGTGCCGGCGTGAGGCCGGCGATCGTGGCCGTGCTCGCACGCGGCTTCGTGTGGAACGGCGGGCGCGCGAATCCTGCCGGTGCACGATGGCCTTCGACGTAGGGCGGCGGCCCGTTGCCGTCGGCGAGCACGGCGCCCGACGCGAGCAGCGACGCGCACAGCGCCGGAATCAACATGGACGACGGGCGGATATTGTTCATTTTTCGAGTCTCCATGTCGATGGAGTGGAGTAGCGAATCAATTTTACGAAATCGACGACGGTAACTACATCGAATATCGACTGAATAAGGGAATGTCTGATAAGGGAAAGTACGCGGGATCCCTTATGGATTGGTGCTGTGCTGGGATAGCCCGCGCCGGATCGAACTGCTTTATCGATTTTCGAAAAATCCGATAAATAATCGGTCGATTCAAAATAGATTCGTAATGTCCGATGTAATTGTTCGGTAAATGTCCACTGCGGCGCGCGCGTGGAAATCGTGAAAGGCGTCATGCGTTCGCGACACGATCCGCCGCCCGTCGGCATTGCCGGCGCGGCGCGATTGCGCATACAGTTCGGCGTAGGCCGCGTGCGCCGCGCGGCGGCGTCAGAGAGGAGTGCCCTTGTTCTATTCGATCGTCGCGATCTTCGTCGGCGCCGGGCTCGGCGCGTTGCTGCGCTGGTTCCTGAGCCTCGCGCTCAACGCGTTCTTTCCCGCGGTGCCGCTCGGCACGCTCGCGTCGAACCTGATCGGCGGCTATGTGATCGGCGTGGCCGCCGTCATGTTTACCGCTCGCGTCGGGTTGCCGCCCGAGTGGCGGCTGTTCGTGATCACGGGCTTTCTCGGCGGCCTCACGACGTTCTCGACCTTTTCGGTCGAAGTGATGACGCACGCGCTCGAGGGCGAATTCGGATGGGCGTTGGCGGTGGCTGCCCTACACTTGACTGGATCGTTCGCGCTGACGGCGCTCGGCATGTGGACCGCGCGCGCGTGGCTCGCGGCGGCCTGAGCGGGCCGCCATCGGAGGGAGCGATGGACAGGGTCTTTTTGCGTTTCTACGTGCACGAGCAGCACCGGCTGCACTGGAAGCCGCTGTGGGAATGGCTGCTGGAAGAGGCGAACCGGATGGGCGTCGCGGGCGGTTCTGCGTTTCGCGCGATGGCTGGTTTCGGCCAGCATCGCGTGCTGCACGAGGATCGCTTCTTCGAACTGCAGGGCTCGGTCGCGATCGAGGTCGAATTCATCGTCACCGAGGACGAAGCGCAACGGCTGCTCGAGCGGCTATCGCACGAGAAAGTGCGTGTGTGCTACGCGATGATGCCCGCGCGGTTCGGCGTGATCGACACGCTCGGCGCACCGCCGGCGCAGGGGCCGGCGGCGTAGGGCGTCGCGCCGGATCAGATGCCGAACATCGTCAGCGACACGGCCGCGCGCGTGACGATCATCAGCAGCACCTGCACGATCACGAACAGCAGGATCGGCGACAGGTCGATGCCGCCGAGGTTCGGGATCACGCGGCGCAGCGGGTTCAGGAACGGCGCGGTGAGCTGGTAGAGGATCGGCATTGCCGGCGAGTGCGGGTTGAGCCACGACAGCAGCGCCATCAGGATCGTCATCCAGATCACGAGATTGAGCGCCCACTTCACGACGGTGAGCAGCGCGACCACAACGAGCGTCGCGATCACGGCGGCCGGATCGAAGCCGGCCATCACGACCATCAGCACGACGTAGACGAGCGCGGTGAGCAGCGCGGCGACGACGCTGGCCCAGTCGATGCCGCGTACGCCCGCGATCACGCGGCGCAGCGGCAGCACGAGCCAGTTGGTCGCCTGCAGCACGGCTTGCGTGACGGGGTTGTACGGCGGCACGCGGACGGCCTGCATCCAGACGCGCAGGATCAGTGCGGCGCCGAATAGCGTGAAGACGGTATTGAGCAGAAAACGGGCGATCTCGCCGAACATCGTTGGCATCCTTTTTATACAGTCAGTAGCGTGCGGCCGCCAACGCCGGTTGGCGGCGCATCGGCCGACACCTTATCACGCCTCGTCTCGCGACGGGGAGGGGCGCGCGGCCGCGCGCGCGAGCGACGTTTCGACGGCTTCGGCCAGCGCCGGCAGCGAGACCGGCGGCGTCGCGCGCTTCGCCGCGAGCGCGATCGCGCGGCGCGTCAGCAGCGCGTACAGTGCTGCATGATCGCCGCCGCGCGCCTCGAGCAGCGCGAGCTGGCGCTCGACGATGCCCGTGTCGCCGCGCGACACCGGCCCGGACAGCGCATTCGCGAGCCCCTTGTCGCGGGCGGTCTCGATCGTGCCGGCGAGCATCGGCAACAGCGCGCGTAGCGCGGCGTCCTCGTCGAAACCGAGGCCGCGCCACAGCTCGACCGCTTCCGACAGCCCGCACAGCGCGAAGCTCGCCGCGTAGTGGGCGGCTGCGTGATACAGCATCCGGCCGCCGGCCGGAATCGACAGCGGATGGCAGCCGAGTGCGGCGGCAAGTCGCAGCAGCGTCGCGTGCAGCGCACCGTCCGCTTCGATCGTGACCGAGCAGCCGTCGATGCGCGCGAGGTCGGCATCGGTGCCGCCGAACAGATAAAGAGGATGGAAGCCGCCGGTGGCCACGCCTTGCTGCTTCGCCGGGTCGAGCAGCGCGACCGCCGATGCGCCGCTGCAATGGACGACCGCCTGGCGGGCGGCGCGCGAGGCGTCGAAGCGCAACGCCGCGGCGCTCGACGCGAGATGATCGTCAGGCGTCGTCACGAAGATCAGGTCGGCGGCGTCGGCCACTTGCTGCGGGGTATCGACCGCGCGGCAGCCGTCGATGCGCGCGGCAAGGCCGGCGGCCGATGCGGGTGTGCGGCTCGCGATCGCGACGACGGGAAAGCCGGCCTGCGCGAAACGCTGCGCGACACAGCGCGCGAGGCGGCCGGCGCCGATGAAGCCGAGGCGGGGTGTGTCGGGAAGCGGCATGGCAGCGGATGTAAGCGAAAACGAAGCAGCCGCCAGTATCGCAGGAATGACGGCGATGTCGCGGAAGCATGCTAGGCGGCTGCACGTATGAATTACCGATGCGCGGCGCGATCGATGCGTGGATGGGCATCCGGTATCGTGGCGGGATCACGACTGCGGAATCCGTCCCCGAAACTCCATGCGGCTGCGTCCCGCTTGAAATGTCGGCATGTTGTCTCGAATTTGTAATCGTTCATTACGTACGCGCGCCAGCTGCGCGCGCCGGATCCGGTAAGACTGACCGATCGTCGTGTCGCGCCCCGACTCCTCGGATGGAATCGCGCGACCCGCAAGGGTTGCCGCCCGTGCGAGGCCCCGCGCCGGACGGCGGCTCCGGCCGCGGACAATTGCAATTTGCAACAAATGCGCGATACGCGCGGGGCGGGTTTTCGCTACATTGCTTGCATGCGACGTGCATGCCCGCCGTTGCCGACAGGAGCGCCTAAAATACCGCTCCAGCAGGAGAATCGAAGTGAAAAAGCTCATTCCGTTCATCGCCGCCGCCGCGCTGGGCCTGGGTGCCGCAAGCGCCGCGCAGGCTCACGTGTCGATCGGGGTCGGCATCGGTATCCCGGTCGCACCCGCATATCCCGTCTATGCACCGCCGCCGCCCGTCTACTACGCGCCGCCGCCTCCGCCCGTGTACTACGCGCCGGCACCGGCCTACTATGCGCCGCCGCCCGCTGTGGTCGTCGGCGGCTACTACGGTCGCCCGTACTGGCGCCACGGCTACGGCGGCTGGGGCCATCACGGCTACTGGCGTCGCTGATTCGTCCCGCGCGGCCTGACCGCGCGCGGCAAAACGGCGCAACGTCCCGCGAGGGGCGCTGCGCCGTTTTTCATTGGGGCCGCCATTTCGGCGCGCGGCTCGGCAGGGCGGTCGCGATTACGTCGCGTGCACGATCAGGTCGCGGTAGCCGCCGACGATCACGCTGTACGAGAAATACGCGAACAGCAGCGCCGACGCGACATGGCACGCACGCATCAGCCCGGCGCCCGCACGCTTGCGGCCTTGGCTCGCGAGCGTGCACATGAAGAGCGTCCACGCGAGACCGCCGAGGAAAAAGCCCGACAGGAACACCGACGCGGTGGCCGGGGTGGTCGCGCCGGCTTTCGCGATCAGCGCGCCGCCGACTGCCGCGAACCACAGGATCGCGCTCGGCGACGACATCGCGAGCAGCATCCCGCGCGCGAAACTGCGCCGCGCGCTCGCCCGCGGCGGCGGTTCATCGTCCGCGTCGTCGTCGGCTGCCTTGACGGGCGCCAGCGCTTCGCGCGCCATCTTCCACGTGAGGAACAGCAGCACCGCGCCGCCGCCGATCCACACGATCCAGCGCACGGGTTCGAACTGCAGCAGCACGGCCATCCCCGCGAGCGCGAGCGCCGCGTAAACGAGATCGCCGACGCACGAGCCGACGCCGAGCCAGAAGCCCGGCCGGAAGCCGTGCGACAGCGTCAGCGACAGCATCGCCACGTTGACGAGGCCGATGTCGAGACACAACGATAGCGACAGAAAGAATCCGTCGGACAGCATGGAGGCAGGCGGAAAGTTCATCTTCGGGGTGCGTGCGGCGATTGCGATGCGCGGGCCGGCGGGTGCCGGCCGCGTGGCGTCAGAGGCCGATCTCCTGCCACAGCCGGTCGACGCGCGCCTTCACGGCCGCGTCCATCTCGATCGGGCGGCCCCATTCGCGATTCGTTTCGCCCGGCCACTTGTTGGTCGCGTCGAGCCCCATCTTCGAGCCGAGGCCGGCCACCGGCGATGCGAAGTCGAGATAGTCGATCGGCGTGCTGTCGACCATCACCGTGTCGCGCACGGGGTCGACGCGCGTCGTGATCGCCCAGATCACTTCCTTCCAGTCGCGGATGTTCACGTCCTCGTCGACGACCACGATGAACTTCGTATACATGAACTGCCGCAGGAAGCTCCACACGCCGAACATCACGCGCTTTGCGTGGCCCGCGTAGCTCTTCTTCATCTGGACGATGGCCATCCGGTAACTGCAGCCTTCGGGCGGCAGGTAGAAGTCGGTGATTTCCGTGAACTGCTTCTGCAGCAGCGGCACGAACACCTCGTTGAGCGCGACGCCGAGCACGGCGGGCTCGTCGGGCGGCTTGCCCGTGTAGGTCGAATGGTAGATCGCGTCGCGGCGCATCGTGATGCGCTCGACGGTGAACACCGGAAACCACTCCTGCTCGTTGTAGTAGCCGGTATGGTCGCCGTACGGCCCTTCGAGCGCGTGTTCGTACGCGGCCGCCGCGTTGCCCGCCGGTCGCGGCGGCGCGCCGGCCGGCGCAGGGGCGGGGGCGCCTTCCTGCGGATGAATGAAGCCTTCCAGCACGATTTCCGCGCGCGCGGGCACCTGCAGCGTGTCGACGCCGGGCGTCAGGCACTTCGCGAGTTCCGTGCGGCTGCCGCGCAGCAGGCCGGCGAACTGATACTCGGACAGCGAATCGGGTACGGGCGTCACCGCACCGAGTGTCGTGGCCGGATCGGCGCCGAGCACGACCGCGACCGGATAGGGCTTGCCCGGGTTCCGCAGCGCGAACTCGCGGAAGTCGAGCGCGCCGCCGCGATGCGCGAGCCAGCGCATGATCAGCTTGTTGCGGCCGATCAATTGCTGACGGTAGATGCCGAGGTTCTGGCGCGGCTTGTTCGGCCCGCGCGTGACCGTCAGGCCCCACGTGACGAGCGGCCCCGCATCGCCGGGCCAGCAGGTCTGGATCGGCAGCTTGTTCAGGTCGACGTCGGCGCCTTCCCAGACGATTTCCTGGCACGGCGGCGACGACACCGACTTCGGCGCCATGTCCCACACCGCCTTCGCGAGCGACAGTAGCTTGCCGGCGTCCTTCAGGCTCTTCGGCGGATCGGGTTCCTTCAGCGCGGACAGCAGGCGCCCGAGATCGCGCAGCGAACCGAGCGCGGCATCGTCGCCCGCATCGACGCCCATCCCGAGCGCGACGCGGCGCGGCGTGCCGAACAGGTTGCCGAGCACCGGGAACGCATGGCCGGGCGGCGCGTTGAACAGCAGCGCCGGGCCGCCGGCGCGCAACACGCGGTCGCACAGCTCGGTCATTTCGAGCACGGGCGACACGGGCTGGGTGACGCGCCGCAGTTCGCCGAGCGCCTCGAGGCGTTGAATGAAATCGCGTAAGTCTTTGTATTTCATGAAGAAGGTCCGGGCTGCCCGCAGGGCGGGCAGCGGTGGGCGGGGACAGCGGCCGGCTGCGACCCCGAATCGACCGACGATTTTACCCGGGTCGCCGCGCGGCCGCCCGGCGCAGAAAAAAGTCGATCGAGCGCAAACCCCTTACGGCACGGGGATTGCGTTCTGAAGAGCGGTTTTAAATTACTTTTTGTTATGATTTGAAAGTTTTATAGTGTTGACGATCTATAAAACCCTGCTAGAATCCGCTCACATTGGTTGCAGGGTAAAAGGCTTCGAGCCGCCAATCACCGATCTTTGACGCAGCGCGTCACCGTCCGCCGAATCCTGCACGGCGTTTTCGACGGCCTTTGTCGTAGTCCCAGCCAGCGCCACCAGACGCTGGTTTTTTGCGTGGGTGCCACCGCGTATGCCCGCCTCGCCCAGTGTGCGAAGGCGCCGGCCTTCTTACACCGTGGCCTCGAACGGTACTTATACCGTTTCCCCGATGCTTGCGCGTCCCAACCAAGGCGTGCGGCGTCGTGATTCCGCGGCGCGTTTTCCGTCTCGCCATCGAGCTGAGCGAGCCGCACGAGTCATGTTCATGGGAGATGATCTGAATGAACGCTTGGTTATCGTGGCGTCCCACCGAGCAGCATGCGCAAATCGTGCGCAACTTGCTGCGTCGCGGGACGCGTGTCAGTCACCATCTATTCAGCGTTGTCGGCTGTTTCGCTGTCGCGGTCGCGCTTGCACTGTGGTTGCTGCCAACCGTGCGCGGCACGCTCGCCGCGAAGCTGATGCCGGTCGTGTCCGCGGCCGTGCAGGCCGGTCCGGCGCGCCTGCTGTCCGGCCATCCGCTGCCGAACTTCGCGCCTGCCGGCGCGCAGTCGCAGCAGGAAGAGAGTCCGGAAACGGATGCGCTTGCGGTCGGCCTCGACGTCGCACCGGAAGCCGGCGCTCAGGGCGCCCCGGGCGATGCGTCCGATCCGGCCCGTAACGGCCCGTCGCCGGTCGCGCTTGCGAAACTGATTCCGATTCAGCGCGTGGCGGCCGATGCCCGCGACGATCGCGCGCTCGCGTCGAACCGCGAGCAGGCGCTCGTCGCCACCTATCTGTCGCGCCGTTACCGCGTCGCCCAGGAGCCGCTCGGCCAGCTCGTCAAGGCGGCGTTCCAGACCGGTCGTGACGTCGGCCTCGATCCGCTGCTGCTGCTGTCCGTGATGGCGATCGAATCGGGCTTCAACCCGTACGCCGAAAGCGGCGTCGGCGCGAAGGGGCTGATGCAGGTCATGTCGAAGGTGCATTCCGACAAGTTCGAGTATTTCGGCGGCACCGACACCGCGCTGCAGCCGCTCGCGAACCTGCAGGTCGGCGCACTGGTACTGAAGGACTGTATCGCGCGCGGCGGTTCGCTCGCGAACGGCCTGCGCCTGTACAACGGCTCGACGAATCCCGACGACAACGGCTATGGCTCGAAGGTGATGGCCGAACGCAGCCGCCTGCGCGACGTCGCGCGTGGCCGCAGCGTGCCGATCAACGCGCCGCAGGCGCCCGCGCAACCCGCGAAGCCGATCGTCACTGCCGCTGCCGTGACGGCCGCGGCAGGCGGCGCGAAGCGCGTGCATGCGACGCTCGACGGCACGACCTCGATCAAGGCGGCGCCGAAGGAAGCCGCCCCGCAGGACGACGCGAGCGTCGATACCGCGAAGCAGTCGCACGGCGATCATTCGGAGCTCGGCGCGTAACGGTCGCGTTTCGGCGGCTCCGGCCGGCACGACATGAAAAAAGCACCCGACTCGGGTGCTTTTTCTTTTTGCGATGCGTGAAGCGGCGGTACGCCCCGGCCGCGGGGTTAGTGCTGGCCGAACAGCGCCGCGAGCCGGCCGACGGCCTCTTCGAGCCGAGAGTAGGCCGTCGCATAGGACAGGCGGATATAGTCGCGCGGCGCATGGACACCGAAGTCCATGCCCGGCACCAGCACCACGCCTGCGTCGTGCAGCATCGCCTGCGTGAGTGCGGCACTGTCGCCGGCCGCCGGGTGGGCGACGCTGCCGCAATGTGCATACACGTAGAACGCGCCGTCCGGCATCACCGGCACCGTGAAGCCGAGCCGTTCGAGCGCCGGTGCGATGAAATCGCGGCGGCGCTTGAATTCGAGCCGGCGTGTTTCGTAGATGTCGAGCGTCGCGGGTTCGAAGCAGGCGAGCGCCGCGTGTTGCGCGAGCGCGGAAGGGCAGATGAACAGGTTCTGCGAGAGCTTCTCGAACGAGCCGACGAGCGCGGGCGGCACGACGAGCCAGCCGAGCCGCCAGCCCGTCATGCTGAAATACTTCGAGAAGCTGTTCACGGTGATGACGTCGTCGCCGAACGACAGCGCCGATACGGGCGCGGCGTCGTAGCTGAGCCCCTGGTAGATCTCGTCGACGATCGTGAAGCCGTGGCGTGCGCGCACCGCTTCGACGATCCGCTTCAGTTCGTCCGGTTCGAGCGACGTGCCGGTCGGGTTCGACGGCGACGCAAGCAGCACGCCGCGCGTGCGCGCGTTCCAGTGCGTGCGGACGTCGTTTTCGGTGAGCTGGAAGCGTGCGTCCGGGCCGCTCGGCACGAGCACCGGGCGACCTTCGGCCGCCGCGACGAAGTGCCGGTTGCACGGATACGACGGGTCGGGCATCAGTACTTCGTCGTCGCGGCCGACCAGCGCGAGGCACGCGAGCAGCAGCGCGGCCGATGCGCCGGCCGTCACGACGATCCGCTCGGGCGCGATCGCGAGGCCGTACGCGCGCGCATAGTGCGCGGCGATCGCCTCGCGCAGCGGCGCGATGCCGAGCGCGCTCGTGTACTGCGTGACGCCGCGGCGCAGCGCGGCCGCGGCAGCCTCGACGACCGGCTCCGGTGCGGTGAAATCCGGCTCGCCGATGCCCATGTGGATAACGTCGCGCCCCAAGGACTCGAGCCGCTGTGCCTCCTTCATCAGTTCCATCACGTGGAAGGGCTGGATCGCGTCGACGCGTGCGGCGAGCGTGACGAGCGAATCGGCGGTGGTATTCATCGGCGGGCGGGACGGAGGGGAAAAGAATGAAAAACGGGCGCTTGCGCGCCCGTGGACCAACCAACGGTATCAGCCGTTGCGACGCGCCTGCGTTTCGGCGGGGCGCAGCTTCGCGGCCAGCTTGTCGAGCACGCCGTTCACGTACTTGTAGCCGTCGGAGCCGCCGAACGTCTTCGCGAGTTCGACGGCTTCGTTGATGATCACGCGATACGGCGTCTCGACGTGGTGCGTGAGCTCGAACGTCGCGATCAACAGCACCGCGCGTTCGACCGGCGACAGCTGATCGATCGGACGG
This sequence comes from Burkholderia sp. MSMB1078WGS, assembly GCF_001528895.1. NCBI lineage: Bacteria > Pseudomonadati > Pseudomonadota > Betaproteobacteria > Burkholderiales > Burkholderiaceae > Burkholderia > Burkholderia sp. MSMB1078WGS. The sequence goes on from NZ_LPDI01000040.1 coordinate 107,117, forward strand.
TCCAGCGACGGCGCCAGCGCTTCGACGAGCGTCGCATGTTCGCGGATCACGCCGTGCAGGATCGCTTCGAGCAGTTCCTTGTCAGCCTTGTCGTAACCGAGCGCGCCGCGCAGTTGCGCGTCGATCTCGCCGGAGGGCGCGTTCGACAGCAGCCACTGGTACAGGCCCTGCGTCGCCAGCTCGCGCGATTGTCGGCGGGCGCTCTTCTTCATGCGCGCTCCTCTTCGTCGTCTTCGTCTTCCTCTTCGTCCTCGTCGTCGCCGAGCTGGTCGAGCGCCATCGTCAGGTTGGCCATCTCGACGGCGACGCGTGCGGCGTCACGACCCTTTTCGGTCATGCGCGCGACGGCCTGCTCGTCGGTTTCGGTCGTCAGGACCGCATTCGCGATCGGCAGGTTGAAGTCGAGGCCGATGCGGGTGATGCCCGCGCCGCTCTCGTTCGACACAAGTTCGAAATGGTAGGTCTCGCCGCGGATCACCGCGCCGAGCGCGATCAGTGCGTCGAACTGGCCGCTTTCGGCGAGCTTCTGCAGCGCGAGCGGGATTTCCAGCGCGCCGGGCACTGACACGAGCAGCACGTCTTCACCGGTGACGCCGAGGCGCTCCAGTTCTTCGACGCACGCGTCGGCGAGGCCGTTGCACACGGGTTCGTTGAAGCGCGATTGCACGATGCCGATACGCAGGCCGTCGCCTTCGAGATTCGGTTGGTATTGTCCGATTTCCATGATCTGGTCCGTGGTGTGGATGAACGGTTATAGGGCGAAAGCGCCGTGGCGGGTTACGCGTGGGACGCCGGGCAGGACTTGGCCTCGCCGCCGGGCATCGGAATGAAGCCCGTGACTTCGAGGCCGTAGCCGGACATGCTGCCCAGCTTGCGCGGATTCGACAGCACCTGCATCTTGCCGACGCCGACATCGCGCAGGATCTGCGCGCCGATGCCGAACGTCTTGAAATCGACCGGCCGGCGCTTGAGCGCAGCGGCCTTTTCTTCCTCGTCGAACGCCTTGAAGACGTCGATCAGGTGTTCCTTCGTATCGCCGCAGTTGAGCAGCACGATCACGCCGAGGTCGCGTTCCGCGATCTCGCGCATCGCCGCGTCGAGCGTCCACGAGTGGGTCGAGATGCCCGTCTCGAGCAGGTCGAGCACGGACAGCGGCTCGTGCACGCGCACCGGCGTATCGACGTCGGGCGACGGCATGCCGCGCACCAGCGCGATGTGCGGCGAGCCGCTCGGCTGGTCGCGGTACAGCACCGCGCGGAACGTGCCGTGCGCGGTCTGCATCGTGCGCTCGGCGATCCGCTCGATGATCGATTCGGTGCGGCTGCGGTACTGGATCAGGTCGGCGATCGTGCCGATCTTCAGGTTGTGTTCCTTCGCGAATTCGATCAGGTCCGGCAGGCGCGCCATCGTGCCGTCGTCCTTGATGATCTCGCAGATCACCGCGGCCGGCGTGAGGCCCGCGAGCGCGGTGAAGTCGCAGCCGGCCTCGGTGTGGCCCGCGCGCACGAGCACGCCGCCCGGTTGCGCCATGATCGGGAACACGTGGCCCGGCTGCACGATATGCTCGGGGCGCACGTCGTGCGCGACCGCCGTGGCGATCGTGTGCGCGCGGTCGGCGGCCGAGATGCCGGTCGTCACGCCTTCGGCCGCTTCGATGCTGACCGTGAACGCGGTGCCGTACTGCGTGCCGTTGCGATAGGTCATCAGCGGCAGGTGCAGCTGCTTGCAGCGTTCCTGCGTCAACGTCAGACAAATCAGGCCGCGGCCGTACCTGGCCATGAAGTTGATCGCTTCCGGCGTGACGAATTCGGCGGCGATCACGAGGTCGCCCTCGTTTTCGCGGTCTTCTTCGTCGACCAGGATCACCATCCGGCCGGCTTTCAGCTCGGCGATGATGTCGAGCGTGGAGGCGAGCGTCATAAGGGGGCGAGAAAGAGGAAAGTGCGTATTTTACGCCAGCCGGGCGGCGTTTCGGCTGGCGCAGGCCGGGCGGGGCCGGCTTGCGCTCCGGAAAGCGCTGCGGCCGGCCTGCGCGCGGGTGCGGACGGCTGCGGGCCGGGCGTTGCGCGACCGCGCGTCACGCGTGCTCGTTGCGCCCGCCGAGGTAGTCCAGCTTGCCGAGTTCGACGCCGCTATGGCGCAGGATGTCGTACGCGGTCGTCACGTGGAAGAAGAAGTTGGGGAGCACGAAATTCAGCAGGTACGACTGGCCGGTGAATTCGATCGGCCCGACGCGCATCTTCAGCACGACCTGGCGCGTCTCGCTGCCGTCGATCTGTGCGGCGTCGAAGCTTTCGAGGTAGTCGATCGTCTTCTGGATGCGCGCATGCAGCTCGTCGAAGGTCTGCTCGACGTCCGGGTAGCTCGGGATGTCGACGCCGGCGAGCCGCGCAGCGCAGCCCTTGGCCGTGTCGGTCGCGATGTAGACCTGGCGGACGAGCGGCAGCATGTCCGGATAGAGGCGTGCGCCGACGAACACCGACGGATCGATCTGCTTTTCGGCCGCATGGGCCTGCGCCTTGCCGAGGATGTGCTGCAGGTTGGTGAGGCCGCGGATCAGGACGGGCAGCGAAGCCTTGTACATCGTGATGGACATGGGGACGACTCCTGTGGGAAGAGAGGCGCCGCGGTGCGCGGCACGTCGTGCGTTGCGGCGTTGAAACCGCTGTCGACGCATCTTAGCGCGACGGCATGACCCGTGCGCGTCGTTGGCCGTTTGGCCAGGTGTCGGCTGGCCAAACGGCCAACGACCGAACGCGATCCGATGGCGGCGTATCGGATGGCCGGCGACGGAGCGGCCCGGCACGAAGTAGGGTGGGAGCAAAGCGCGGCGAAGCCCGCTCGGCCCACGCACACGATCGGGCGGGCGGCCGGTGAGCGTCTGAGCGAGGGAGGGCGGCGACGCCCGAACCATGCCGGGCGAACCGCCTGCCGTCATTCCCCGCACCGGACGGCGCTGGCCGATCAGTCCTGATGCACGCCCTGCGACGACGACAGCATCCGCTCCACGTACCGCGCGATCATGTCGACTTCGAGATTGACCTTGTCGCCGGCCTTCACGTGACGCAGCGTCGTGACCTCGACCGTATGCGGAATCAGGTTGATCGAGAATTCGCAGCCGTCCGCGCGATCGTCGACCGTATTGACGGTCAGGCTCACGCCGTTCACCGTGATCGAGCCCTTGTACGCGAGATAGCGGCCGAGTTCGCGCGGCGCGACGATCCGCAGTTCGTGCGACTCGCCGACCGGCGCGAAGCGCGACACGGTACCGAGGCCGTCCACGTGGCCCGACACGATATGCCCGCCGAGGCGATCGTGCGCGCGCAGCGCCTTCTCGAGATTCACTTCGCCGGGCTGCGCGAGGCCGACCGTCCGGTTCAGGCTTTCGCGCGACACGTCGACGTCGAATGCGGTGTCGGTCTTTTCGATCACCGTCATGCACGCGCCCTGGATCGCGATGCTGTCGCCGAGTGCGACATCGGCCAGGTCGAGCCCGCCGGCCTGCACGGTCAGGCGTACGCCGGCGTCGGCCGACGTGCCGAGCGGGGCGATCGATTCGATGCGGCCGACGGCCGCGACAATTCCGGTAAACATCGTGACGATTCCGTTCAGTGAGCGGCGTCGGGCGGCGCGAGCCGCGCGAGGATCCGCAAGTCGTCGCCGATCCGCTCGATACCGTGGAACGACAGCCGGGTGCGCGCATCGAGGCTCGCCGGCGCGGCGAGATCGAACATGCCGGCCGCGTCGGCGCCCAGCAGGCTCGGCGCCAGATACACCAGCAATTCGTCGACGCACCGTTCGCGCAGCAGCGAACCGTTCAGCTTGTGGCCGGCCTCGACGTGCAGCTCGTTGACGCCGCGCGCGCCGAGCGCCGCCAGCATCGCGGGCAGGTCGACCTTGCCGTGCGCATTCGCGAGCGGCACGACTTCCGCGCCGCGCGACTTCAGCACGTTTGCGCGGATTTCGCCGGCGGCGTCGAGCCGGCCGCAGAAGATCAGCAGCGGCGCGCCTTCGAGAAGCCGCGCGTCGAGCGGCAGGTCGAGGCGGCTGTCCACGAGGATGCGTTGCGGTTGACGCGGCGTGTCGATGCCGCGCACGGTCAGCAGCGGATTGTCCTCGCGCACGGTGCCGATGCCGGTGAGGATCGCGCACGCACGTGCGCGCCACGCGTGCCCGTCGAGGCGCGCGGCCTCGCCGGTGATCCACTGGCTTTCGCCGGACGGCAGCGCGGTGCGGCCGTCGAGCGACGCGGCGGTCTTCATCCGTACCCACGGGCGGCCGCGCGTCATCCGCGACACGAAGCCGATGTTCAGCTCGCCGGCCTCGTGTGCGAGCAGCCCGCAGCGCACGTCGATGCCCGCGTCGCGCAGCATCCCGAGGCCGCGGCCCGACACCTGCGGGTTCGGGTCTTCCATCGCCGCGACGACCTTCGCGACGCGCGCGTCGATCAGCGCGTTCGCGCACGGCGGCGTGCGGCCGAAATGACTGCACGGTTCGAGCGTCACGTACACGGTCGAACCCGCGACGTCGTGGCCGCGCGAACGCGCGTCCTTCAGCGCCTGCACTTCCGCGTGATCCTGGCCGGCCGGCTGCGTGAAGCCTTCGCCGATCACGTCGCCGTGCTTGACGATCACGCAGCCGACGCGCGGATTCGGCGCGGTCGTGTACATGCCGTGCGCGGCGAGCGCGAGCGCGCGCTGCATGTGGGCGAAATCGGTATCCGAGAACATGCGCGCGGCCCCGGGTCAGGCGGCGAGTGCCGCGAACGCGCGGCGCGCGGCCGCGAGCGTCGCGTCGATCACCGCGTCGTCGTGCGTGCTCGACACGAAGCCGGCCTCGTAGGCCGACGGCGCGAAGTACACGCCTTCGTCGAGCATCAGGTGGAAGAAGCGGTTGAAGCGCGCGATGTCGCTCTTCGTCACTTCCGCGAAGCTGCCCGGCACGCGCTCGGCGAAGTACAGGCCGAACATCGCGCCGATCGAGTCGGCCGCGAACGGCACGCCGGCCGCGCGCGCTTCGGCCGCGAGGCCGTCGGCGAGCCGCTTCGTCTGCGCGGTGAGCGCGTCGTAGAAGCCCGGCGCCTGGATCAGCTGCAGCGTCTTCAGGCCCGCGGCGACCGCGATCGGGTTGCCCGACAGCGTGCCGGCCTGGTACACGCCGCCGAGCGGCGCGAGGTGGGCCATGATGTCGCGGCGGCCGCCGAACGCGGCGGCCGGCATCCCGCCGCCGATCACCTTGCCGAGGCAGGTGAGGTCCGCCGCGATCCCGTAGTACGCCTGCGCGCCGCCGAGCGCGACGCGGAACCCGCACATCACCTCGTCGAAGATCAGCACGGCGCCGTGCTTCGTGCACAGCGCGCGCAGCGCGTTCAGGAATTCGGGCGTGCCGCGCACGAGATTCATGTTGCCGGCCACCGGCTCGACGATCACCGCGGCGATGTCGTCGCCGAACGCGCCGAACGCTTCCTCGAGCGCGGCGACGTTGTTGTATTCGAGGACGGTCGTGTGCTTCGCGATGTCGGCGGGCACGCCTGCCGACGTCGGATTGCCGAACGTCAGCAGGCCCGAACCGGCCTTGACCAGCAGGCTGTCCGCGTGGCCGTGGTAGCAGCCCTCGAACTTGACGATGCGGCTGCGGCCCGTGAAGCCGCGCGCGAGACGCAGCGCGCTCATCGTGGCCTCGGTGCCGCTCGACACCATCCGCACCTGCTCGATCGACGGCACGAGCTTGCAGATTTCCTCGGCGATCTCGATCTCGGCTTCGGTCGGCGCGCCGAACGAGAAGCCGTCGGCGAGCACGTTCTGCACGGCCGACAGCACTTCCGGATGGACGTGGCCGACAATCATCGGGCCCCACGAACCGATGTAGTCGATGTACTGCTTGCCGTCGGCATCCCAGAAATACGGGCCCTGCGCGCGCGCGACGAAGCGCGGCGTGCCGCCGACCGAACGGAACGCGCGCACCGGCGAGTTGACGCCGCCCGGAATGGTCTTCTGGGCGCGTTCGAAGAGGATCTGATTGTTGGACATGAGCGAAACCTGCGAGAGAACGGCGCGGGGGCCTGTGCACGGGCCGCGGCGCCTGGGCGGAACGATCGTCCGATTGTACCGGAGACACGCGAGGCAGGCCCGCCGCCGGTCCGCGGCCTTTCGGCGCGCAGGGAATTGCCGGGCCGGCAATGCGGGCCAGATTCGACCCGGTTTTCGGTTATCGCGGCGGCTTGCGTTTGCCGGTCAGCTCGGCCCAGCGCTTTTCGAGCGGACCTTCGACCATTGGCTTGATCGACGTGCCGGAAGTCTGCGCATCCCAGGTCTGCACCGAATACGGATGGACGCGCAGCGCGTCGCGCGGAATCACGACGTCCTGATGCGCGTCGACCAGCCAGTCGTACACGAAGTCGATGCACAGCCGGTAGCCGCGCCTGGTCGATGGATCGGGCACCTCATACGGTGCGCGTGTCACGTAGCCGGAGCCGAACACGCCCTTGGGCTCCTTCGCGACGCGGTGCAGGAACACGCGGTCGCCCGGCAGGATGCCGCGCGCGAAGCCGCAGCCCCACACGTCATGCACGGCCTCGCCTGCCTTCACGCGTGCGGCGACGTCGGGCAGTTCGGGCCACGGCCATTTCTTGGGGCTCCAGATCAGCAGGAAAGCGGTCATCGGTTCGGTCGTATGTCGAATGGATCGGACAAGCGCAGCGGGAAGCCGCAAGCTTAATCGAATCCGCCCGTGTGCTCGCGAGTGCACGCGACGCGCGTGGGCGGCTCCCCGGCCGCCGCACGCGGCCCGAGGCACGCAAAAAAGTTGCGCGTACAATCATGGGCCTGAACGCGCCGCTTGCGGTGCGGCTTCCCGTCTTCACCGTCGCGCGCGCCCCGATGCACGCGGACTCCCATTCCGGATACCCATGTCCCACGTCGTCCGGCGCCGGCCCGATGCCCGGCTGATCCTGTTGCTCGGCGCGCTCGCGGCCTGCGGGCCGATCGCCACCGACATGTACCTGCCGAGCCTGCCGTCGATCGCCGCCGGCTTCTCCGTCAGCCCCGGCGCTGCGCAGCGCACGCTGACCAGCTTCATGGCCGGCTTCTCGATCGGGATGCTGCTGTACGGCCCGCTGTCCGACACGTGGGGCCGCCGGCCCGTGCTGCTCGGCGGGATCGCGCTGTTCACGCTCGCGAGCGTCGGCTGCTTCGTGTCGGGCTCGATCGACATGCTGATCGTCGTGCGCTTCCTGCAGGCGCTCGGCGCCGGCGCCGCGTCGGTGCTCGCGCGTGCGATCGCACGCGACGCGCACGAGCCGAGCGACGCGGCGAAGGTGCTGTCGATGGTCGCGATCGTCACCGCGGTCGGGCCGCTGCTCGCGCCGCTGATCGGCGGCCAGATCCTGCGTTTCTCCGGCTGGCGCGGCGTGTTCGTCGTGCTGGCCGCGTTCGGCGCGATCTGCGCGACGACCGCGTATCTGCGGGTGCCCGAAACCTGGCCGAAGGAGCGGCGCAAGAGCGCGGCCGTGCTCGCGTCGTTCGCATCGTACGGGCGCATCCTGTCCGACCCCGTCGCATGGGGGCACATGCTGTGCGGCGGGATGGCGTTCGCGTCGATGTTCTCGTACATCACCGCGACGCCGTTCGTGTACATCGAGTATTTCCACGTGTCGCCGCAGCACTACGGGCTGCTGTTCGGCCTGAACGTCGTCGGGATCATGATCGGCAACTTCGCGAACACGCGCCTCGTCGGCCGCATCGGTTCGCTGCGCATCATCGCGGCCGCGTCGCTCGTGAGCTGCATCGCGTCGCTCGCGGTCGCGCTCGTCGCGCTGACGGGGTGGGGCGGGCTGTGGTCGATCGTCGTGTGCCTGTTCTTCGTCGTCGGCGTGGTCGGGATCCTGTCCGCGAACTGCACGACCGACCTCATGCACCGCTATCCGCACAACGCGGGCGCGTCGGCAGCCGTGTTCGGCGCGATGCAGCTCGCGCTCGGCGCGCTGGCGAGCGTCGCGATCGGCGCGCTCGCGGACGGCACGCCGTTCGCGATGGGCGTGACGATCGGCGTGTCGGGCCTGCTGTGTTTCGCCGGGCGCTGCCTCGTGCTGCGCTGGCACGGCCGACCGGTGAAAGCGGGCGCCTGAGCTGCCCCGCCAGCCGGGCCGCGCAATGAAAAACGCCACCGCGCGCGATGCGCCGGTGGCGTTTTTCGTCGGGACGCGGGCAGCGGCGCTCGCCGTGCCGCGCGTCAGTCCCGCGCGACGTCCTTCGCCGCCGGCGACGCGCCGTGGCTCAGCCAGTCGAGCACGTCGGCCGTTTCGTCGTCGGTGGCGCGCGCCTTCGCCTGCGCGACGGCCTCGGGCAGTTCGCCGTTGGTCGACGCGCGACGGATCGCGACACCGACCGCGAGGATGTCGATCATCAGCAGATGCAGGATCCGCGAGATCATCGACAGCTGCGATTCGCGCATCTCGATGTGGTCGGTCTCGAGCGCGACGGTCGCGCGCTTCGCGAGCGGCGTGTTGCTCGACGTGATCGCGATCACCTTCGCGCCGGCCTGCATCGCGACGTCGAGCACGCGCAGCAGCTCGGGCGCGCGCCCCGACTTCGACACCGCGACGATCACGTCGCCCTTGCCGAGCAGCGCGGCCGACGCGGCCTGCATGTACAGGTCGCCGTACGCGATCGTCGGAATCCCGAAGCGGAAGAACTTGTAGTGCGCGTCCTGCGCGACGATGTTCGAATTGCCGAGCCCGTAGAACTCGATACGCCGCGCGCCGTTCAGGATCTCGATCGCGTTTTCGACGTGCTCGAAATTCAGGTGCTCGCGCAGTTGCAGGATCGCGGACACCGTGTTGTCGAGCACCTTCGCGCCGAAATCGGTGGCCGTGTCGCCGAGATGCACCTGGCTGTGGCTCATCGGAATCGTACCGGTGAGCCCGGTCGCGAGCTTCAGCTTGAAGTCCGACAGACCCTGGCAGCCGAGCGAGCGGCAGAAGCGGATCACCGTCGGCTGGCTCACGTCGGCCTTGCGCGCGATGTCGACGATCGGGTCGTTGATGATCGACCGCGGATGGTTCAGCGCGAGATCGGCGACGCGTCGCTCGGCCGGCGTCAGCGCGTCGCGCATCTGGCGGATCCGCTCGAACACGGCAGACGACGCGCCGCCCGAACGATTCGACAACTGCTCCGCGAGAATCGCCGACACGCCGAGGAACGCCGGGTATTCGGCGGTGATCAGGTAGGTCGGGATGTTCGCGAGATAGTGCGCGAAGCGGCCCTTCGCCTCGAAGCGCGCACGGAACGACGAGCGGGTGAACAGCTCGCCGAGCTTCAGTGCGACACCGCCGCCGATATAGACGCCGCCGAGCGCGCCGAGCGTCAGCGCGACGCTGCCGGCGAACGAGCCGAGAATCCCGCAGAAGCATTCGACCGTCTCGAGCGCGAGCGCGTCGCCCGCATGCGCGCGCTCGACGATCTCCACCGTATCGACGGACGCGGCGACGCGCTTCTTGTCGCGCGCGGCGAGCGCCCGGTAGATGATCTCCATGCCGGGGCCCGCGCACACGCGTTCGAACGATACGTGCGGAAATTTCTTGCGCGCGTATTGCAGCACCAGATCCTCGCGCTCGTCCTGCGGCGCGAACGACGCATGACCGCCTTCGCTGCCGAGCGCGATCCAGCGGTCGTCCGCCGGAATCAGGCCCGACACGCCGAGCCCGGTGCCGGGCCCGAGCAGCCCGATCACGCTGTTCTGGCGGCGCGTGCCGCCGCCGATCTGTACGCGCTGCGCATCGGTCAGGCCGGGCAGCGCCATCGCGAGCGCGGTGAAGTCGTTGACGACCAGCAGCGTGTCGAAGCCGAGCGCGCGACGCGTCGCCTCGATCGAGAAGCGCCAGTCGTGATTGGTCATCGTGACCTGATCGCCGTCGACGGGGTTCGCGATCGCGATTGCCGCGTGGTTCACGCGGCTGATCTTCACATCCTTCAGATACTTGCGGATCGCGTCGGTGATCGTCGGATAGTCGGCGCCGGGATACACGCGGATTTGCGTGATCTCGCCCGGGCCGGTTTCCAGCGCGAAACGCGCGTTGGTGCCGCCGACGTCCGCGAGCAGGCGCGGGCCGTCGGCATGCTGACCCGCGACGACCGCCTTACTTTGCGCACCAGTAGACATCGAGCTGGGTCCCCTTGTCGTTGGCCAGTTGGGAAATCGCGTTCTTCTGCAGCGACGCGGCCGCGGCGTCGAGCACGTCGCGCTTGCGGGCACCCGCGATCAGCAGGAACAGCCGCTCGACGCGCTTGAGCGCATCGAGCGAATAGCTCACGCGTGCATGGGGCGCCGCGCCCGGATGCACGGCGACGAAACGCTCGGGCGTCGTGATCGCGTGGTCCCATTCGGGCGCGTCGGCGAAGATCGACGCGGTGTGGCCGTCCTCGCCCATGCCGAGCACCGCGACGGTCGGCACGCGGTAATCGGCGTTCGCGTTGAGCGCGGCGACCTGCGCGTCGAGCGTGGTGCGCGTGTCGACGAGCGGCAGGAAGCGGGCAGGGGCCGCCGCGTGCTGCAGCAGCGTGTCGCGCACGAGTTGCGCGTTGCTCGCCGCGTCGTCGTCCGGCACCCAGCGGTCGTCGACCAGCGTGACGTCGACGCCGGCCCAGTCGAGCGCCGCATGCGACAGCGTGTGCAGGAACGGGCGCGGGCTGGTGCCGCCGGACACCGCGAGCGTCGGGCGCGCGGGGCCGGCGAGCGCCGCGCGCAGCGCGTCGCCGACGGCGCGCGCGAGCGCTTCGCTTTGCGCTTCCTGGGTGTCGAAAGCGTGGATCTCGATCACATCTCCTCCGGACTGCTTTGTCTGTTCAAATCGTACGAATCGTGAAGCGTGTTGCCGCGTACGGTGGCGTACGCGGCAACGGGTTGCATCAGTTTTCTTCTTCGAGCCAGCAGGTGTCGTGCTGCGCGAGCATCGCGCTCGACGCGGCCGGCCCCCACGTGCCCGCCGCGTACGGCTTCGGCGGCTTCAGCGTGCGCGCCCATTCGTTCAGGATCGGCTCGACCCACTGCCATGCGGCTTCCTGTTCGTCGCGACGCACGAAGAGGGCGAGCCGGCCGTTGATCACGTCGAGCAGCAGGCGCTGGTACGCCTCCATCTGCCCTTCCTTGAAGAACTGGTCGAACGCGAGGTCGAGGTGCACGCTCGCGAGATTCATCCCTTCGCCCGGCTGCTTCGCGAGGCAGTACAGGCGGATCGTCTCGTTCGGCTGCAGCCGGATCACGAGACGGTTCGCACCGGGGCGCAGCGCGGAGGCTCCGAGCGCCGAGTGCGGCACCGGGCGGAAGTTGACGACGATCTCCGCGACGCGGTCGGCCAGACGCTTGCCGGTGCGCAGGAAGAACGGCACGCCGGCCCAGCGCCAGTTCTCGATCTCGACCTTCAGCGCGACGAAGGTTTCGGTCTGGCTGTCGGGCTTCACGCCCGGCTCGGTCGCGTAGGCCGGCACCTGCACGCCCTTGATCACGCCCGCATGATACTGGCCGCGCACCGCGACCTTGCCGATGTCGCGCGGATCGACCGGCTTCAGCGCACGCAGCACGCGCAGCTTCTCGTCGCGCACCGAGTCGGAATCCATCGAGTGCGGCGGCTCCATCGCGACGATCGACAGCAACTGCAACAGGTGGTTCTGCACCATGTCGCGCAGCGCGCCCGTATTGTCGTAGAAATCGCCGCGCGCTTCGACGCCGAGCTCCTCGGCGATCGTGATCTGGATGCTCTCGACCCATTCGCGGCGCCACAGCGGCTCGAACAGCGCGTTGCCGAAGCGCAGCGCGAGCAGGTTCTGTACCGGCTCCTTGCCGAGGTAGTGGTCGATCCGGTAGATCTGGCCTTCCGCGAAGATCTCGCCGACCGCGTCGTTGATCGCGTTCGACGACTTCAGGTCGTAGCCGAGCGGCTTCTCGAGCACGATGCGCGAGCCTTCGTTCAGGCCGACCGACGCGAGCGCCTTGCAGATCGGCACGAACAGCGACGGGCCCGTCGCGAGGTAGAACACGCGGATGCCGGGCAGATGCGCGATCGCGTCGCGCAGCACGACGTAGTCCTCCGCGCGGCCGAGATCGAGGTTCACGTATTCGATGCGCTCGAGGAACGACTTCCAGGCGCTTTCGTCGAACGCGTTGCCGGCTGCCTTCGCCGCATGCGGTTTCACGTGCGTGTCGACCCACTCGAGATAGTGGGCCCGGTCCGATTCGTGTCGCGCGACGGCGATGATCCGGCCGCCTTCCGCGAGCATGTTGCCGCGGTGCGCTTCGAACAGCGCGGGCAGAATCTTGCGCATCGACAAATCGCCGGTGCCGCCGAAAAGTACGAAGGTAAAGCTGGAATCGGTATGCATGTGTCTCCGCCGTGTTGGGGTGCTGGGAAGCGATCCGTAGTGCGATAAAAATATTTTTGACACTGAATTGTAGTTTAACTACAATCCGCCGCAAGGGGTAGCACCTGGGTGAAGAAAAAAAGAAGTGCGGTCGATGAGCTGCGCGAGCTTCGCTTCCGGGAACGCCTTGTGCCGAATGTTATCGGACATTGACGAAGCGCATCGTCCGCGCGCCGTCGAGCCCCGGGCTCGTGCCGCATCGCGGCGGGCCAGAAACACAAAGAGGAGACACGCCGTTGAATCTCGATTCACGCTTTCTGTAAGAGCCCGGCCGGTCATCGGCCCGTACGCTGCATGCGTCCCGCGGCTCGATTTCCCCGTCGTTATCAAGAAGCCGGTTCCCGGTCAGGGAACTTCACGAGTTGATTCAGTCTGGAGGAGATAAGTAATGAAAGTTCGCTCGATCATGGGCGCGCTCTGCGCCGCAGGCCTGATGGCTGGCGCCGTGGCGGCGCAGGCAGCCGAAAACGTAACCGTGCTGCACTGGTGGACCTCGGGCGGCGAGTCGAAGGCCGTCGGCGTGCTGAAGGACGACGTGCAGAAGCAGGGCTACGTGTGGAAGGACTTCGCGGTCGCGGGCGGCGCCGGCGCCGCGGCGATGACCGCGCTGAAGACCAAGGTGATCAGCGGCGACGCGCCGTCGGCCGCGCAGATCAAGGGTCCGCTGATCCAGGACTGGGCCGACCAGGGCGTGCTCGTCAACATCGACTCGGCTGCCGGCGACTGGAAGCAGAACCTGCCGCCCGAAATCGACAAGATCATCAAGTACAAGGGCCACACCGTCGCCGCGCCGTTCTCGGTGCACCGCGTCAACTGGCTCTACATCAACAAGGCCGCGCTCGACAAGGTCGGCGCGAAGGTGCCGACCACCTGGCCCGAATTCTTCGCGGTGGCCGACAAGCTGAAGGCCGCGGGCATCCAGCCGATCGCGATGGGCGGCCAGCCGTGGCAGGACCTGACGCTGTGGGAAGACGTCGTGCTGTCGCAGGGCCCGGCGTTCTACAAGAAGGCGCTGGTCGATCTCGACCAGGCGACGCTGACGTCGCCGCAGATGCTGTCGGTGTTCGACACGGTGCGCAAGATCCAGGGCTACTTCGACACCGGCCGTAACGGCCGCGACTGGAACCTCGCGACCGCGATGGTCATCAACGGCAAGGCCGGCATGCAGTTCATGGGCGACTGGGCGAAGGGCGAGTTCGAGAACGCCGGCAAGAAGTCGGGCAAGGACTATATCTGCGCGCCGGTGCCGGGCACGGCGAACGCATACACGTTCAACGTCGATTCGTTCGTGTTCTTCCAGCAGAAGGGCGAGAAGAACGCGACGCCGGGCCAGCTCGCGCTCGCGAAGACGATCATGACGCCGGACTTCCAGGAGCAGTTCAGCCTGCTGAAGGGCTCGGTGCCGGTGCGTCTCGGCGTGAAGATGGACAAGTTCGACGACTGCGCGAAGAAGTCGTATGCCGACGAGCAGACCGCGATCAAGTCGGGCGGTTTCGTACCGTCGCTCGCGCACGGCATGGCGCAAGGCGACGCGACCGCCGGCGCGATCACGGACGTCGTGACGAAGTTCATGAACTCGCAGCAGGATTCGAAGAGCGCGGTCGCCGCGCTCGCGAAGGCCGCGAAGGTCAAGTAACGCGCGCCAGGCGCCCGGCCGGAAACGCTTCATCGGCCGGGCGTTTTTGCATGTGCAGCAAACGGGCTCGCCCGCGGGCTCGTGCCGTACCCGGCGCCGGCCCGGCCTGCGCCGCCCTCGTTCCAGGAGTCGAATCAAGTGGCTGCCCCTCTTAGCGGAAACGGATCCGGCGCTGCCGCCGCACGGCGTACGTCGCCGATGTCGGCCTTCGCCGATCGCTGGATCCCGAAGCTCGTGCTCGCGCCGAGCGTCGCGATCGCCGTGGTGTTCATCTACGGCTTCATCCTGATTACCGGCTATCTGTCGCTGACCAATTCGCGGCTGTTGCCCAACTACGAATTCGACGGCTTCGGCCGTTACACGGACCTGTTCCAGAACGACGTGTGGTGGACTTCCGCCGCGAACCTCGGCTGGTTCGGGATTCCGTTCATCGCGATCTGCGTCGCGCTCGGGCTGTTCCTCGCGATCCTGCTCGATCAGCGGATCCGCAACGAAGGCGCGCTGCGCGCGATCTTCCTGTACCCGATGGCGCTGTCGTTCATCGTCACCGGCACCGCGTGGCAGTGGATCCTGAACCCGGGGCTCGGCCTCGAGAAGGTGATGCACGACTGGGGCTGGACGAGCTTCTCGTTCGGCTGGCTCGACGATCCGGACAAGGCGATCTTCTGCGTGGTGATCGCGGCCGTGTGGCAGTCGACCGGCTTCGTGATGGCGCTGTTCCTCGCGGGGCTGCGCGGCGTCGACGGCGAGATCTTCAAGGCCGCGCAGGTCGACGGCGCGACGCTGCCGACCATCTACCGCAAGATCGTGATCCCGAGCATGCGGCCGGTGTTCTTCTCGGTGCTGCTGATCCTCTGCCACATCACGATCAAGACCTTCGACCTCGTCGTCGCGCTGACGGCAGGCGGCCCGGGCACGTCGTCGTCGCTGCCGGCCATGTTCATGTACACGTTTTCGTTCAATCGCGGCCAGCTGGGCTTGGGCGCGGCGTCCTCGGTGATGATGCTCGCGACCGTGGTCGCGGTGCTGGTGCCGCTGATGTATATGGAATCGAGGAGCACCCGCAATGCAGCCTAAGATGACGATCAGCCGGGCGGTGATCTATGCGGCACTGATCCTGTTCGCGCTGTATTTCCTGTTCCCGATCTACGTGATGCTGTCGACGTCGTTCAAGGACCTCGACCAGTTGCGCACCGGCAACCTGCTGACGCCGCCCACCACGTGGACCGTCGACCCGTGGGTGAAGGCATGGAGCGGCGCCTGCACCGGCGTGCGCTGCGACGGGATGAAGCCGTTCTTCCTGAACTCGCTGCAGATGGTGATTCCGGCCGTGCTGATCTCGTCGCTGATCGGCGCGTTCAACGGCTACGTGCTCACCCACTGGCGCTTTCGCGGCGCGGACGCGCTGTTCACGATGATGCTGGTCGGCTGCTTCATCCCGTTCCAGGTGATCCTGCTGCCGATGGCGCGCCTGCAGGGGATGCTCGGCCTCGCCAACACGATTCCGGGCCTCGTGTTCGTGCACGTCGTGTACGGGATCGCGTTCACGACGATGTTCTTCCGCAACTTCTACGTGAGCGTGCCGGCCGAACTCGTGAAGGCCGCGCGCATCGACGGCGCGGGCTTCTTCACGATCTTCACGAAGATCCTGCTGCCGGTGTCGCTGCCGATCTTCATGGTGTGCCTGATCTGGCAATTCACGCAGATCTGGAACGACTTCCTGTTCGGGATCGTGTTCTCCGGCGTCGATTCGATGCCGATCACGGTGGCGCTGAACAACCTCGTCAACACGTCGACGGGCGTGAAGGAATACAACGTCGACATGGCCGGCGCGATCATCGCCGCGCTGCCGACGCTGCTCGTCTACATCGTCGCCGGCCGCTACTTCGTGCGCGGGCTGACGGCGGGCGCGGTGAAGGGGTAAGCGCGGCTTTATCCGATACGACGAACCGGCCGCGCAGGACGCGCGGCGCATCGAAACGAACCCGACGCGGCGCCGGAGCGCGCCGCGCGAGACGAGACAGAGGATTCACAGCATGGCAAGCCTTTCCATCCGTGACGTGTACAAGACCTACCCGAACGGGGTGCCGGTCCTGAAGGGTGTCGACATCGAGATCGAGGACGGACAGTTCCTGATCCTGGTCGGCGGCTCGGGCTGCGGGAAGTCGACGCTGCTCAACATGATCGCCGGCCTCGAGACCGTGACGAGCGGCGAGATCTGCATCGACGGCAAGGTCGTCAACGACCTGTCGCCGAAGGATCGCGACATCGCGATGGTGTTCCAGTCGTACGCGCTGTATCCGTCGATGACGGTGCGCGAGAACATCTCGTTCGGGCTGAACATCCGCAAGGTACCGAAGAACGAACAGCAGCAGATCGTCGAGCGCGTGTCGCAGATGCTGCAGATCCAGCATCTGCTCGACCGCAAGCCGGGGCAACTGTCGGGCGGCCAGCGCCAGCGCGTCGCGATGGGCCGCGCGCTCGCACGCGATCCGTCGCTGTTCCTGTTCGACGAACCGCTGTCGAACCTCGACGCGAAGCTGCGCATCGAGATGCGCGCGGAAATCAAGCTGCTGCACCAGCGCCTCGGCACGACGATCGTCTACGTGACGCACGACCAGATCGAGGCGATGACGCTCGGCGATCGCATCGCGGTGATGAAGGACGGTGTCGTCCAGCAGTTCGGCGCGCCGCAGGAGATCTACGATTCGCCGTCGAACCTGTTCGTCGCGGGCTTCATCGGCGCGCCGCCGATGAACTTCATTAATGGCAAGCTGGTCGAGCAGGGCAGCGGGATCGCGCTCGAGATCGACACGGGCCTCGCGCGCAGCGCGCTGCTCCTGCCGTTCGACGCGGCGAAGCTGAAGTCGCACGTCGGCCGCGAAGTGATTCTCGGGCTGCGTCCGGAGCGCATCACCGATGCGCGCAGCGCGCACAACGGCGAGGCGTCGCGGCTGCAGCCGATCGACGTGCGCGTCGACGTGACCGAGCCGACCGGCCCCGACACGCACGTGTTCGCGCAAGTGAACGGCAAGCGGATCGTGAGCCGCGTGCATCCGGCCGCGAACCCGCAGCCGGGGCAGACGCAGTCGCTGCTGTTCGACGTGTCGAAGGCGGTGCTGTTCGATCCGGCGTCGGAAGAGCGGATCGCGTGACGCGGCGTTCGCGCTGAACGAAGGAGAAGGGGCCGTTTCGAACGGCCCCTTTTTCGTTTCGGCGATGCAGCCGACGCGTCGGCGGAGGCGTCGGTCAGTGCGGCAACCGCACGTCGAACTTGAACGTCGCGAGCCGTGCGACGAGGATGAAGCCGGTCGCGAGCAGCACGCTGTACACCGAGTCGAACTGCAGCCACACGAGCAGCAGGTAGAACCAGCAGCCGACGAACGCGCAGGTCGCGTACGGCCGCGAATCGCGCAGGATCAGCGGGATGTCGTTGCACAGCACGTCGCGGACGATCCCGCCGACCACGCCGGTAATCACGCCCATCATCACCGCGATGAAGCGCGGCATCTCGGCGTCGAGCGCGATCGCCGTGCCCGAGATGCTGAAGATGCCGAGCCCGATCGCATCGGCGATCAGCAGCAGCCGTTCGGCCGACAGCCGCGACAGCATCCGCAGCACGAACGGCGCGAACAGCGCGAGCACGAAGATCGCGATCACGTAGTCGTCGTGCACGACCCAGTAGAACGGCCGGCGCTCGAGCAGGATGTCGCGCAGCGTGCCGCCGCCGAATGCGGTCGCGAGCGCGACGACGAACGTGCCGACCGAGTCGAGGCGGTTCTTGCGCGCCTCGATGAACCCCGAAATCGCGAAGGCCAGCGTGGCGATCGCCTCCAGTACCGCGATCGCGAGCGTCAGCCTAGGATGCGGCACGCGGCCCCCGGTCGGCCGGCGCCGCGTGCGGCTGCAGCAGCACCAGCACCGCGCCCGCGCCGCCGTCGTGGCCGCGGGCCTCGCAGAATGCGATCACCTCTTCCTTCTGCACGAGCCATGCGCGCACCTTGCCCTTCAGCACGGGCTCCTTGCCGATCGAGCCGAGCCCCTTGCCGTGGATCACGCGCAGGCAGCGCAGCCCTTTCTTGCCGGCTTCGCGGATGAATTCGGCGAGCGCATCGCGCGCTTCGTCGCGCCGCATGCCATGCAGATCGATCTGCGCCTGCACGATCCATGCGCCGCTCCTCAGCTTGCGCACCACCTCGCGGCTGATGCCGGGGCGGTGGTAGTACAGCGATTCGTCGCTGTCGAGCAGCGTCTCCGGATCGAATTCGTCCGACAGCGTCGCGTTCAGCACGGCTTCCTCGTCGCGCTGCGTCTGTTTCGGCACCGGGTCGGGCGGCATGCGGCCGGACGACGCGCGCGGCGGCGCGTTCAGCGGCCGGATCGCGCCGATTTCGTTGCGGAACAGGTTCGCGTCGGCTTCCGCCTTGCGCTCGGCCTTCGCGGCTTCGATACGCGCGCGTTCGCGACGATCGGCTTCGCCTTGCAGCGACTTACGCAACGCACCGAGGCCCGCGAGGCCCTGGCCGCGCAACGCGGCCGCATCGGGCGCGGGCGGCGGCGCCTCGGGCGCCGGGGTCACGGGACGGGCAGCGATCTTCCGCTTCGCGGGATCGCTCGGATGGGGCTGGTTCTTCGCCATGATTCGGTAACGGGGCAGGCGCGTTCGGGCGCGCGGGCACAAAAAAGCCGCTGCGCGGCGGCAGCGGCTTTCCGGTCGAGCCCGCTTCGCGGCAGCGGACGCCATTGTAGCGTCCGGCGCGGCAACGCTCCCGGCTTACTTCTTGTCGTGCAGGCTTTCCAGGTAGCGCTGCGCATCGAGCGCGGCCATGCAGCCCGTGCCCGCGCTGGTGATCGCCTGGCGGTACACGTTGTCCTGCACGTCGCCCGCGGCGAACACGCCCGGCACGCTCGTCGACGTCGCGTTGCCTTGCAGGCCGCTCTTCGTCAGGATGTAGCCGTCCTTCATCTCCAGCTGGCCCTGGAAGAGGTCGGTGTTCGGCTTGTGGCCGATCGCGACGAACACGCCCTGCACGTGCAGGTCTTCCGTCGCGCCGGTCTTCACGTTCTTGATGCGCAGGCCCGTGACGCCCGATTCCTCGCCCGTCACCTCGTCGAGCACGTGATCCCACTTGATGTCGACGACGCCTTCCTTTTGCTTCTCCAGCAGGCGGTCGATCAGGATCGGCTCCGCGCGGAACTTGTCGCGGCGATGGATCACCGTGACCTTCTTCGCGATGCCGGTCAGGTAGAGCGCTTCCTCGACGGCCGTGTTGCCGCCGCCGATCACCGCGACTTCCTGGCCGCGATAGAAGAAGCCGTCGCAGGTCGCGCAGGCCGACACGCCCTTGCCCATGAACGCTTCCTCGGACGGCAGGCCGAGATACTGCGCCGACGCGCCGGTCGCGATGATCAGCGAGTCGCACGTGTATTCGCCCGAGTCGCCGATCAGGCGGATCGGCTGCTCGTGCAGCTTCGCGGTATGGATGTGGTCGAAGACGATTTCGGTGTTGAAGCGCTCGGCATGCTCGAGAAAGCGCGCCATCAGCTCCGGACCCTGCACGCCGTTCGCGTCGGCCGGCCAGTTTTCGACGTCGGTCGTGGTCATCAGCTGGCCGCCCTGCGCGATGCCGGTGATCAGCACCGGCGACAGGTTGGCGCGTGCCGCGTAGACGGCGGCCGTGTAGCCGGCGGGGCCGGAACCGAGAATCAGGACTTTGGCGTGTTTGGGCGTGGACATGTGCGAATCCGTAAAAGGCGGCCGCGGCGGGCGGGGTAGGGCTCGCCGTACGATCCGGGTTGACCGGGATGCCGTCATAGATGGGTATCAGACGCGCATTATAAAGGCCCCGTTGCTGCGCTGCCGAACGAGAGTTTCAATCGTGACGATAGTGTTTCGCGGGCGGCCGGCCGGCGCGGCAAGCAGGGCGGGGCGCCAGCGACGACCCCGGCACCGCCGCATCGGGCGGCGCACTGCCACAGTCGAGCGCGAGTGACGGGCCGGCGCGTGTCGGGCTCGCACGCGCGGTATCCCGGTATCCGCTCGATGCGTGATCCCGGCCCTCTTATGTAACCGTCATTTACACTTGGCGGCGCGGTGCAGCGTTTACAATAAGCGCGATCGAACGACAGGCGGGCGCACGGCCCGTCCTCTTTATACGGATTCATGGCAAAAGCTCCTTATTCCGCCCAGGCACAGGCGTTGCCGCACCGGATGTCGAAGCTCCTCACGGAGATCCGCTGGATTCTCCAGGTCGCGCTCTGCGCCTTTCTGGTGATGGCCCTGCTGAGCTACAGCCGGCGCGATCCAAGCTGGACGCATGCCGCCCAGGTCGATCACATCTCGAACTGGGCCGGCCGCGTCGGCGCGTGGACGGCCGACATCATCCTGCTGCTGTTCGGCCTGTCGGCCTACTGGCTGATCGTGCCGCTCGGGCGGCGCATCGCCGTCAACTACCGCCGCATCACGCGCCACGACGCGATTCCGGACGAACCGGAGCGCCCGATCGGCTGGCTGACCGAAATCCTTGCGTTCGTGCTGGTCGTGCTCGCCTGCGACGGCATCGAGGCGCTGCGCATGTGGTCGCTGAAGGTGCAGTTGCCGCGTGCGCCGGGCGGCGTCGTCGGCGAGGCCGTCGCGGGTGCGATGTCGCATGCGTTCGGCTTCACGGGCGGCACGCTGTTGCTGCTGATCGCGCTCGCGATCGGCCTGTCGCTGTATTTCCGCTTCTCGTGGCTGTCGGTCGCCGAGCGGGTCGGCGGCGCGATCCTGTCCGCGGTCAACGTCGCGAAGCTGCGCCGCGAGGCCGAGCGCGACCGCAAGCTCGGTGAGGCCGCGGCGGTGCGCCGCGAAGGCAAGGTCGAGGAGGAGCGCGTGCGCATCGAGGATCACGAGCCGGTGACGATCGTGCCGCCGGTCGTCACGCCCGCGAAGTCCGAGCGCGTCGAGCGCGAGCGCCAGGTGCCGTTGTTTACCGACCTGCCGGGCGATTCGACGCTGCCGCCGGTGTCGCTGCTCGATCCCGCGCCGAAGACGCAGGAAGCGATTTCCGCCGATACGCTCGAATTCACGTCGCGCCTGATCGAGAAGAAACTGAAGGACTTCGGCGTCGAGGCGAGCGTCGTCGCCGCGTATCCGGGCCCGGTCGTCACGCGCTACGAGATCGAACCGGCCACCGGCGTGAAGGGCAGCCAGATCGTCAACCTCGCGAAGGATCTCGCGCGTTCGCTGTCGCTCGTGTCGATCCGCGTGGTCGAGACGATTCCCGGCAAGAACTACATGGCGCTCGAGCTGCCGAACCAGCGCCGCCAGACGGTGCACCTGTCGGAGATCATCGGCTCGGAGGTGTATGCGGCCGCAGCGTCGGCGCTGACGCTGAGCCTCGGCAAGGACATCGGCGGCAAGCCGGTGTGCGCGGATCTCGCGAAGATGCCGCACCTGCTGGTGGCCGGTACGACCGGTTCGGGCAAGTCGGTCGGGATCAACGCGATGATCCTGTCGCTGCTGTACAAGGCCACCGCCGAGCAGGTGCGCCTGATCCTGATCGATCCGAAGATGCTCGAGATGAGCGTCTACGAAGGCATTCCGCACCTGCTGTGCCCGGTCGTCACCGACATGCGCCAGGCCGGCCATGCGCTGAACTGGACGGTCGCGGAGATGGAGCGCCGCTACAAGCTGATGAGTAAGCTCGGCGTGCGCAACCTCGCCGGCTACAACAACAAGATCGACGAGGCGGCGAAGCGCGAGGAGAAGATCCCGAACCCGTTCAGCCTGACGCCGGACGATCCCGAGCCGCTCGGCCGGCTGCCGAACATCGTCGTCGTGATCGACGAGCTGGCCGACCTGATGATGGTCGTCGGCAAGAAGGTCGAGGAGCTGATCGCGCGGATCGCGCAGAAGGCGCGTGCGGCCGGCATCCACCTGATCCTCGCGACGCAGCGGCCGTCCGTCGACGTGATCACCGGCCTGATCAAGGCGAACGTGCCGACGCGGATTGCGTTCCAGGTGTCGTCGAAGATCGACTCGCGCACGATTCTCGACCAGATGGGCGCCGAATCGCTGCTCGGGATGGGCGACATGCTGTACCTGCCGCCCGGCTCGGGATTGCCGGTGCGCGTGCACGGCGCGTTCGTCGCCGACGACGAAGTGCATCGCGTCGTCGAGAAGCTCAAGGAGCAGGGCGAGCCGAATTACGTCGAGGGCCTGCTCGAAGGCGGCACCGCCGACGGCGACGAGGGCTCGGCCGGCGCGGGAACCGGCGAAGGCGGCGGCGAGTCTGATCCGCTGTACGACCAGGCGGTCGAGATCGTCATCAAGAACCGCCGCGCGTCGATCTCGCTCGTGCAGCGTCATCTGCGGATCGGCTACAACCGCGCGGCGCGGCTGCTCGAGCAGATGGAACAGTCGGGGCTCGTGTCGGCGATGTCGTCGAGCGGCAACCGCGAAATTCTTGTGCCGGCGCGCGACGCGGAATGAGTCCGCGGCGCCGGCCACCCAGGGAGAAAACCGCAATATGCAGCAACATTCGTTCGCAATGTCTCTTCGTTCGACGCGGCGCTGGCTCGGCGCGGCGCTCGCCGGCGCATCGCTGATGCTCGCGGCGACGCACGCGTTCGCGGGCGGCACCGTGCAACTGAAGGCCTTCGTGTCGCAGGTACGTTCGGCGAAGGGCGATTTCACGCAGCAGATCGTCAAGGCGCCGGCCAAGGGCGCGAGCGCCGCGCAGGCCGCGCCGAAGCCCACCGACAATTCGAGCGGCACGTTCGTGTTCTCGCGGCCTGGCAAATTCATCTGGACGTATCAGAAGCCGTACCAGCAGGTGCTGCAGGCCGACGGCGACAAGCTGTACGTGTACGACCGCGACCTGAACCAGGTCACCGAGCGCAAGCTGAACGGCGCACTCGGTGCGAGCCCGGCCGCGATCCTGTTCGGCAGCAACGATCTCGACAAGAGCTACACGTTGCGCGATGCCGGCGAGAAGGGCGGCATCGAGTGGCTCGAGATGCTGCCGAAGGCGCAGGACACGCAGTTCCAGCGGATCGGCATCGGCTTCCGGAACGGCACGCTCGCCGCGATGGAGCTGCACGACGTGTTCGGCAACGTGACGCTGCTGACCTTCACGAACATCCAGACGAACCCGCCGCTGAAGGGCGATACGTTCAAGTTCGTCGTGCCGAAGGGCGCGGACGTGATCAACGGCTGACGGGCGCCGCGCGCTGCTTTTCCGCAAAGGGCCTGCCGGCGACGGCAGGCCCGTGTCGTTTCTGTGGGTGGGCACCGGCCCGGACACCGGGCGCGGCGGCGCCGTCGTGCGGCTGTCATAATGTCGAGTCCGGCGGCCGGTTCGGCCGCCATCGTTTGATGTGGAGCGAGGGTTCATGTCCGACCTGTTTCAAGTCGAGCCGCGCCGGCCGCTCGCCGAGGCGCTGCGGCCGAAAACGCTCGCCGAGGTGATCGGCCAGACGCATTTGCTGGGCGAAGGCAAGCCGCTGCGGCTCGCGTTCGAATCGGGCAAGCCGCATTCGATGATCCTGTGGGGGCCGCCCGGCGTCGGCAAGACGACGCTCGCGCGGCTCACCGCGCTCGCGTTCGACTGCGAGTTCATCGCGCTGTCCGCGGTGCTCGGCGGCGTGAAGGACATCCGCGAGTCGATGGAGCAGGCGAAGGACACGCTGAACCGCACCGGGCGCCACACGATCCTGTTCGTCGACGAGATCCACCGTTTCAACAAGGGGCAGCAGGATGCGCTGCTGCCGTTCGTCGAGTCGGGCCTCGTGACCTTCATCGGCGCGACGACCGAAAACCCGAGTTTCGAGGTCAATTCGGCGTTGCTGTCGCGTGCGCAGGTGTACGTGCTGAAGTCGCTGAACGACGACGAGATGCGCCAGTTGCTGAAGCGTGCGCAGGACATCGCGCTCGACGGCCTCGCGTTCGACGACAAGGCGATCGATACACTGGTCGGCTACGCGGACGGCGACGCGCGCCGCTTCCTGAACCTGCTCGAACAGGCGCAGACGGCGGCGACGTCGGCCGGGGTCGCGACGATCGATGCCGATTTCGTCAGCAGCGCGATGACGCTGAACGCGCGGCGCTTCGACAAGGGCGGCGACAACTTCTACGACCAGATTTCGGCGCTGCACAAGTCGGTGCGCGGCTCGAGCCCGGACGGCGCGCTGTACTGGTTCTGCCGGATGCTCGACGGCGGCGCGGATCCGAAGTATCTCGCGCGGCGCATCGTGCGGATGGCATGGGAAGACATCGGCCTGGCCGATCCGCGCGCGTTGCAGGTGGCGAACGACGCCGCCGAAACCTACGAGCGGCTCGGCTCGCCGGAAGGCGAACTCGCGCTCGGGCAGGCCGTGATCTATCTCGCGTGCGCGGCGAAGAGCAACGCCGGCTACAACGCGTTCAACCAGGCGATGGCGTTCGTGAAGCAGGACAAGTCGCGCGAGGTGCCCGTGCACCTGCGCAACGCGCCGACCAAGCTGATGAAGGAGCTCGGCTACGGTCACGCTTATCGTTACGCGCACGACGAGCCGAACGCGTACGCGGCCGGCGAGACGTACCTGCCGGACGGGATGCGCGAGCCGCGCTGGTATCAGCCGGTGCCGCGCGGGCTCGAATCGAAGATCGCCGACAAGCTTGCATGGCTGCGCGAGCTCGATCGCGAGGCCGGCAAGAAGGACTGATGGCGCCGCGCGGGGCGCTCCGGCCTGCGCCGCCGCGGATGCGTCAGCGCTTGTTGCGGCCCGGCGGTTGTTTCTTCCAGTATTCGAACGGCTCTTCGTGGCATTCGATGTCGAGTTCGGCGACTCGCGCATGCAGGCGTTCCTGCGCGTCGGCGATCGCGAGGTTGTAGATCGCCGGCGCGATTTCCTGGACGAAGAAATGCAGCAGCGCGCCGGCCTGGATGTTGCCGATCGGCTCGTCCATGTTTTCTGTGAAATAACGTTGCAGCGACGCGATCGCGCGGTCGCGTAGATCCTTGTCGAGTTCGATGGTCATCGGATTCCCTGGAGGCTGTGACGCGGAGCCGGCGCTCCGCTCGATTCGGTTGCCGCGAGCCGGCGCGGGCGTATCGCGAGCGTATTGCGATCCGTCATCGCGAGGCGCGCGGCCATTCGCCGGCCGCCGATGCGGCGGACCGCCAGTGCGATACTGCCATGGCCGCCCATTTGCGACATCGTCCGTCCGGACGGTGCCGTGGCGGCCGCGGGGTGCGTTAGAATTCCCGTCTTACACAACGATTTTCCAAGTCCTCCCATGCTCGACATCCAGTTGCTGCGCAAAGACCTCGACGGCGTCGCCAAGCGCCTCGCCGATCGCGGCTACACCCTCGACGTCGCCGCGTTCTCCGCCCTCGAGGCGGAGCGCCGCGCGATCCAGACCCACACCGAAGAGCTTCAGGCGCGCCGCAACAGCCTGTCGAAGCAGATCGGCGCGATGAAGGGGAAGGGCGAGGACACGTCGGCCGTGATGGCCGAGGTCGGCGGGATCGGCGACGACATGAAGGCGTCGGAAGCCAAGCTCGGCGAGATCCAGGCGCGCCTGTCCGACCTGATGCTGGGCATGCCGAACGTCGCGCACGAAAGCGTGCCGGTCGGCAAGGACGAAGCCGACAACGTCGAGGTGCGCCGCTGGGGCACGCCGCGCCAGTTCGACTTCGAGGTGAAGGATCACGTCGACGTCGGCACGCCGCTCGGTCTCGATTTCGAGACGGGGGCGAAGCTCGCCGGTGCGCGCTTCACGATGCTGCGCGGCCCGATCGCACGCCTGCACCGCGCGCTCGCGCAGTTCATGATCGACACGCACACGCAGCAGCACGGCTATACCGAGACGTATACGCCGTACATCGTGAATCCCGAGATCCTGTACGGCACGGGCCAGTTGCCGAAGTTCGCGGACGACATGTTCCGCGTCGAGAAGGGCGGCGCGGAAAACACGGTCACGCAATACCTGATTTCCACGTCCGAGATTTCGCTGACGAACACCGTGCGCGAGTCGATCGTCGACGCATCCGCGCTGCCGATCAAGCTCACCGCGCATTCCCCGTGCTTCCGTTCGGAAGCCGGTTCGTACGGCCGCGACACGCGCGGGATGATCCGTCAGCACCAGTTCGACAAGGTCGAGATGGTGCAGGTCGTCGCGCCGGAAACGTCGTACGCGGCGCTCGACGAGATGGTCGGCCACGCGGAAGCGATCCTGCAGAAGCTCGGCCTGCCGTACCGCGTGATCACGCTGTGCACGGGCGACATGGGCTTTTCGGCCGCGAAGACGTTCGACCTCGAGGTGTGGCTGCCCGCGCAGAACACCTATCGCGAGATCTCGAGCTGCTCGAACACCGAGGCGTTCCAGGCGCGCCGGATGCAGGCGCGGTTCCGCAACGCGCAAGGCAAGCCGGAGCTCGTGCATACGCTGAACGGTTCGGGCCTGGCGGTCGGCCGCACGCTCGTCGCGGTGCTGGAGAACTACCAGAACGCGGACGGCTCGGTCACGGTGCCGGAAGTGCTGCGTCCGTACATGGGTGGCATCGAGCGGATCGACGCGCCGGCACAGGCGTCGTAACGCGGGCCTTCCGAAGCCCTGCAAAAAAATTTGCCGAAAGGGCTTGTCAGCCAAGAAAAGATCGTTTTATAATCTTTTCTTTCGCGGAAACGACCAACCGCGAAATGCAGTAAGGAAGGAGAGGTGGCAGAGTGGTCGAATGTACCTGACTCGAAATCAGGCGTACGGTTTCCCCGTACCGTGGGTTCGAATCCCACCCTCTCCGCCAAAATACGAAGCCCCTTGATCCGGAAGGATCAAGGGGTTTTTCGTTTTGAGCCGCCGGTGCAATGTGTCGATTGCCGATGCGGCGACGGCAGGCCGGCTACCGGCGCATCGGGTCGTGCCGAGACAATAGCGATTCCACTGCGCGCACGATGGTGCCGCATCGTCGATGCAGTCTCGCTGCATGACGAGCCGACCCGCCGGCGACGAACCGACCGTCGGAAGTCCTGACGGTTATTTTGCCGATTGAGGTCATCGCGGTCGTGGATCTTCGCAGCGCTCGTCGAGCGCGCCACGGCCACGCCGCAGAAGGACCATGTTCGATTAGGCGTGACGGCGTAGCTGCCACACCGAGCGCGCGCAAAACCGGCGCGTCGACCGTTTCAAGCCGCGTCCGCCGGCTTCTCCCCCATCCCGAACGATCACGCCGCCGCCGGATACTGCGCCAGCACCCTGTCGCGGATCGACGGCTTGATGTTCGAGTGCGCCATGTCGCCGCGATAGTGCGCGACCACGCGCGGGTTCATCACGCGATACCAGAGCGGCGGGACGTACGCGAGCAGGATCATCGTCGCGTAGCCGGCCGGCAACTGCGGCGCATCGTCGAAGTGGCGCAGTGCCTGGTACGAGCGCGTCGGATTCGCGTGATGGTCGGCGTGTCGCTGCAACTGGTACAGGAACAGGTTCGTGACGACGTGATTGCTGTTCCACGAATGCTGCGGTGTGCAGCGTTCGTAGCGGCCGCTTGGCAGCTTGCGACGGCCGAGCCCGTAGTGTTCGACGTAGTTCACGACTTCGAGCAGCGACGCGCCGTAGACGGCCTGGATCACGAGGAACGGGATCGCGACCTTGCCGGCCACCGCGATCGCGATGCCCCACACGACCGCAGTCATCGCCCACGCGTGCAGCACTTCGTTGCGCCAGGTCCACGGCGAATGCCCGAGCCGTTCGAGGCGAGCCTTTTCGAGCCGCCACGCCGAGCGGATGCTGCCGGTCACCGTGCGCGGCAGGAATGCCCAGAACGACTCGCCGTAGCGCGCGCTCGCCGGATCCTCGGCCGTCGCGACGCGCACGTGATGGCCGCGATTGTGCTCGACGTAGAAGTGGCCGTAAGCGACCGGCGCGAGCGTGATCTTCGCGAGCCAGCGTTCGAAGCGGTCGGTCTTGTGTCCGAGCTCGTGCGCGGTATTGATCGAGATGCCCGTCGCGGCGCCGAGCGAGAGCGCGAAGCCGACGTAGTCGTACCACGCGAGCGTATGCGTGCCGACGATCCACACGCACATGAAGAACGCGACGTATTCGACGAAAGTCGCGAGATAGACGATGTGCCGGTAATAGCGCTCGCGTTCGAGATGCGGCACGACGGCTTCGGGCGGATTGTCGCGATCGTCGCCGATCAGCGTGTCGAGGATCGGGATCACGCCGAACGCGAACAGCGGGCCGAACCACCAGAACACGTGAAGGCCCGTTGACAGCGCGAGCTGCGCGGCGAGGATCGGCAGCGTGATCGTCAGCGCGCCGAGCAGCCACAGATAACGCTTGCCATCCGACCAGCCCGAAGCCGGTCCGTCGGTCATTGCCATTGTCTCCCTCCAGTCGGCCGGCCCGCGGGCGGCCGCATGCAACATCGTTCGAATCCTCGTGGTCCGCGACGCGCGCGGCAGCCGGATCGTCGTCCGGTTCTGCCTGTTATACGACCGGTGCGCGCGCTTGCCAAACTCCGGCGCTAGGCGCGTCGCTCCAAACGACGGGGTGCGCGCAACATGCGTCGGGGAGGGGCCGACGCGCGCTGATTGAAACATGCCGACGCGGGTGGATCGGCCCTCGGCGGCGAGATGTTTGTCGGAGGAATGACTCCGCAGGCGGCAAGCACAGGTCGGTACGGCGAGTTACAACAAATGTTGCGTTGCAATAGAGAGGTCGACGAAGGAGGGGCGCAGCGGGCTTTTCGTTTGCTTATATTACGGAGCATTACGGTCGCGGCGATGCAATGCAACGCGGCTCGAAACCGGACGACCGCGCGTCGCAAGGAGAACGACGCGAAGCGTCGGATCGCCAGATCGCGCTCACCGTCGGCGGGCCTGCGTCGATGTGCTGATGCTGCACCTGCACACCGGGCGGCGCGTATCGCCGCTGATGACATCTGCCGCCTTTCGATCCGCGCCGCCATTTGAAAATTACGATTTGACTCATGCCCCGCTTTCGGTTGAAGCTACTAGCTTGCTGTCCGAAGGGGGCTGTGCCTGCATGAGTTCGACCTTGACCGTTCGTCGTATCGCTGCCGATCAGGGCGGCGTGTATCGCGAACTCCGCGCCGCGTCGCTGCGTGAGCCCTACGCACCCGGCGAAGCGCCGGAGGCCGAATTGCTGACCGTCGAAACGGACGAGGCGTCGGCGATTGCCGCGCAGCGCGCCGTGTCCGACGAGTCGACGACTTTCCTGCTGTACACCGAAGGCCACCCGGCCGGCATGATCGGCGCGTATTTCGACAACAGCCCCGATCGGCGCGCGTTCGTCAGCGAATTGTGGGTCGCGCATGCGGTGCGTCACCTGCGCGGCGGCGTGCTGCTGCTGGAGACGGCCACCGCATGGCTCGCCGAGCGCGGCGCCACCGACGTCTACGCGTGGATCGCCGATGCGAACCGCAACGCGATCCGCTTCTACGAGCGTGCCGGCTTCGGCAACACCGGCGAACACGCACCGATCGCACGGATGCCCGGCGCGATGAAATCGCTGTTCGTGTCGCAGGTGAAGCACTGACGCGACCTCAAAAAGGCCACAGCGTGGCGCGATGACAGCCCGGTCGCCCACCGGCCCGCCCGCTGGCCGGTGGCGCGTCCGCGCGGGTCGCCGCCACGCCTCGTCCCAAAAATAATGGCCGCACGCGTGGACGCCTGTAAAATACGCAAAAAATTTTTGCAGAGTGTCCATGTCGCTTAAAAAATCGCCATTCTTCGAGCTGCGCAGCGGATCGGTCGATACGTTGCTGTTCACCGTGAAGACGACCGATCTCGATGCGTTGCGTACCGAACTGGTCAAGCGCTTCGAAGCGACTCCCGAGTTTTTCGCCGACGATGTCGTCGCGATCGACGTCCGCCGCCTGGCTGACGGCGAACGCGTCGCGCTCGCGGACATCCGGCAGATGCTGAACGACGTGCGGATGCGTCCGGTGGGCGTCGTCGCACTGGCAACGCAGGGCTGGGCGGGGGAAGCCGGCCTGCCGTTGCTGGAGGCGCGCGATCGCCGCGCGCCGGCCGCGAAACCTGCCGACGAAGCGGAACCGGCGGCCGTGCCAGCCGCCGAAACCGCCGCCGCTGCGGCAACCGCAGCGGCGCCCGAACAGTCGTCGGAGCCCGCGCCGACGCTCTCGCAGGCCGGCGGCCAGACGCTGGTGATCGACCGGCCGCTGCGTTCGGGGCAGCAGATTTACGCGAAAGGAGACCTCGTGGTGCTCGCGCCGGTCAGTCACGGCGCGGAAATCATCGCGGAAGGCAATATCCACATCTACGCGCCGTTGCGCGGCCGCGCGCTCGCGGGCGTGCACGGCAATCACGACGCGCGCATTTTCTGCACGTGTCTCGAACCGGAACTGATTTCGATCGCGGGTATCTATCGAACGACCGAGAACCCGCTGCCCGCCGACGTACTGGGCAAATCGGTGCAGATCCGGCTCGAAGAGGAAAAACTGATGATCGAACCGCTGCGGCTGACGTGATTCACGCGGTGCGCTCCGGATCGATCGGCTCTCATTGACGAACACAGGGTATTGGGTAAATGGCAAAAATCATCGTGGTGACCTCGGGCAAGGGCGGCGTGGGCAAGACGACGACGAGCGCGAGCTTCGCGTCGGGCCTCGCGCTGCGCGGCCACAAGACGGCCGTGATCGACTTCGACGTCGGCCTGCGCAACCTCGATCTCATCATGGGCTGCGAGCGTCGCGTCGTGTATGACCTCGTGAACGTGATCCAGGGCGAAGCGAACCTGAACCAGGCGCTGATCAAGGACAAGAAGTGCGAGAACCTGTTCATCCTGCCGGCGTCGCAGACGCGCGACAAGGATGCGCTGACGCGCGACGGCGTCGAGAAGGTGCTGAACGACCTCGTCGCGATGGACTTCGAATACATCGTCTGCGATTCGCCGGCCGGTATCGAGGCGGGCGCGCTGCACGCGATGTACTTCGCGGATGAAGCGCTGATCGTCACGAACCCGGAAGTGTCGTCGGTGCGCGACTCGGATCGCATTCTCGGCATCCTGTCGTCGAAGACGAAGCGCGCGACCGAAGGCAAGGAGCCGATCAAGGAGCACCTGCTGATCACGCGTTACAGCCCGAAGCGCGTGAGCGAGGGCGAGATGCTGTCGCTCGAGGACATCAGCGAGATCCTGCGCATCAAGCTGATCGGCGTGGTGCCCGAGTCGGAGGCCGTGCTGCACGCATCGAACCAGGGTCTGCCGGCCGTGCACATCGACGGCACCGACGTCGCGGAAGCGTACAAGGACGTCGTCGCGCGCTTTCTCGGCGAGGACAAGCCGCTGCGCTTCACCGATTACCAGAAGCCGGGCCTGCTGCAGCGCCTCTTCGGCAGCAAGTAACGGAGGCCGCCCATGTCCATCCTTTCGTTTCTCCTCGGCGAGAAGAAGAAGTCCGCATCGGTCGCGAAGGAGCGCCTGCAGCTCATCATCGCGCACGAGCGGGTCGGCGGCCGGCCGCCGGCCGATTACCTGCCCGCGCTGCAGAAAGAGCTCGTCGCGGTCATCTCGAAGTACGTTCATATTTCCGACGATGACATTCGCGTGAGCCTCGAGCGCCAGGACGATCTCGAAGTCCTCGAAGTGAAGATCGAGATCCCGCAAGCCTGACGCTTGCGCGCGTCCTTCCGCACGGCGGCGCCCGCCGCCGTGCGCGTCTTACGCCCTGTTGCACTTTCGGGCACGCCGTAACACGGCGCCTGTCGGCCGTAATCGACCCTCCCGCATTGAACGAATACGCTCGCGTGACTTGTTCAACCCGGAGGTTGTGATGGCCGTTTCTACCGTTTCACGTCGTATCGTTTCGCTCGCGCTGTTCGCTGCGGGCCTGTCAGCCGTCGTCGCGCCGTGTGCCGCGCATGCGGACGAGATGCTCGTCGGCATGCCCGTGCTCGCGCCGCAGGGGCGCATGGTCATCGCGGAGCCGGTCGCCGTGCGCACCGCGGAAATCGTCGTCGTCGCGCCGAATGCGCCGCCGCCCGTGCGCTACGAGGTCGTACCGGCCACGCGCGTGGGCTATGTGTGGGAGCGCGGGCACTGGCACTGGGATCATGGCCGCTACGTGTGGATCGGCGGCCACTGGGAAGCCGAGCGCGTGGGCATGCAATGGGTGCCGGGGCATTGGGACCAGCGCGGCCCGAACTGGTTCTGGACGCGTGGCCACTGGGCTTGACGGAGGCGCGCGATGAAAAGAACCGCAATCGCCATCGTGCTCGTCGCGATCACGCTGGCCGGGTGCATCGTCGTGCCGGCGCGGCCGGTCTACTACCGGCCGGCACCCGTCGTGATCTACTGAGCGTCGCGGGGGCCGTGCCGCTGCGCCGGACCGTCTGCGTCGGTCGCGGCCGGCCCGGCATCGTGCGGCGCATGCGCGGCGCTATCGGCCGCCGCGGCGGCCGGCTCGTCGCCGCCTTCGTCGCGCAGCGTGTCGAGCGGATCGGCGGGGGCCGCGTTCGCATCCTGGGGTTCGGTCACGTCGGTCACGTTGCCCGCAGTGGCCGCTGCGGCGGCCGCTGCCGGCGCGGCGGCAGCGGCCGGCGGCGCGAGATAGCGCTGCGCGAGCGTTTCGTAGAGCGGTGGCGCGAAAAAGCGCGAGACCCGGCTCGATACCAGTGCGGTCGCCATCAGCGAAATCACCAGCGCATGACCGTTGATCATTTCCATCACGATCACGAACGACGTGATCGGCGACTGCGTGACGGCGGCGAGATAGCCGACCATCGCGAGCGCGATCAGCATCGGCAGGCTCATGTTGCTGAACACGGCGTGCAGCAGGTTGCCGAAGCCGGCGCCGATCGACAGCGACGGCGCGAAGATCCCGCCAGGGATGCCCGGCAGGTACGACGCGACCATCGAGATCATCTTCAGGAACGGATAGAACACCGACAGCTGCTGGCTGCCGTCGAGCAGGCCGCGCGCCTCGGCATAGCCGCTGCCGAACGTCGTGCCGCCGGATACGAGGCCCACGACGGCGATCGCGAAGCCGCACAGCGCGGCGAACGCGATCGGCCGCTCGCGATACAGGCCCAGCAGTTGCGCGGGCAGCCAGCGTCCCGTGTTGAGCAGCAGCCAGCAGAACAGGCCGCCCGCGATGCCCGTCACGATCGCGGTGACCAGTACCGCGACCGCCAGCAGTTTCGGGAAATGGAGGCCGGCGTCGATCGTGCCGAAATACGTGTAGTTGCCGTTCAGGCCGAGCGCGACGACGCCGGCGAGGATGATCGCGGTGATCAGTACGCCGCTGGCGCGCGCGGAGAAACTGCGGGTCAGCTCCTCGATCGCGAACACGATCCCGGCGAGCGGCGTATTGAAGGCGGCCGACAGCCCGGCCGCCGCGCCGGCCAGCACCAGCTGGCGTTCGATCTGCGCGTTCGAGCGCGGGTAGAAGCGCCGCAGGTTGAACATCAGCGCCGCACCCACCTGTACCGTCGGCCCTTCGCGACCGATCGTGAAGCCGCCCAGGATGCCGAGGAACGAGATCAGCACCTTGCCGAACAGGATGCGCAGCGTCAGCAGCCGGGCGCCGAATGCGCTCGGGCGTGCATGCAGCGTCGCGATCACCTGCGGGATGCCGCTGCCCTCGGCGCCGCGAAAAAAGCGCCGCGTGATCCATGCCGACATCGCGGCGATCGCCGGTGTCAGCAACAGCGGCAGCCAGACGGCGTGATCGCGCATCGCGCGGAAGGTCTCGTAACCCCAGTCGATCAACCGGGCGTACAGTACGGCGGCGAGGCCGACGACGATCGCGCCCAGCCAGAAAACACCATATTGGCGCCAGATTCGCAGTGAGCGGCGGGTGAGGGCGGGAAACAGCGCGGGGAGGGCGGGGCGCGGCATTGGGGCGGGCCGGAGGAGCAAAGAGTCGATTATAAAAAGAACCGGATGCCGGCGGGGACGACAAAAGCCCGAATGGGGCGACAAAAATTCACAAAACAGATGCAATTTGTTGCAAATGTAATGCCCGCGTAATGTCTGCACATAGCAACCGTCGTTAGCATGCCGAGATGGCCAGTCGAGGATTCCCCCGCAAATCGTGAAACGCATCCTTATCGTGAAAGTGACGTCGCTCGGTGACGTCGTCCAGACGCTGCCTGTCGTTGCCGACCTGCATCGCGCCTTCCCCGGCGTGACGGTCGACTGGGCCGTGGACGAATCGTGCGCGGAGGTCGTACGCTGGCATCCGGGCGTGAGCGTCGTCCTGTGCGCGCCGCTGCGCCGCTTCAA
The DNA here is from genome assembly GCF_001528895.1 of Burkholderia sp. MSMB1078WGS. Classification (NCBI taxonomy): domain Bacteria; kingdom Pseudomonadati; phylum Pseudomonadota; class Betaproteobacteria; order Burkholderiales; family Burkholderiaceae; genus Burkholderia; species Burkholderia sp. MSMB1078WGS. The sequence continues at coordinate 141,402 of NZ_LPDI01000040.1, forward strand.
GAAAATGCGCAACGCCGGTGACCTGAAGGCGATCTCGGCATCGATCGGTGCGTTGCGTGCGCATCGGTACGACGCGGTCATCGATCTGCACGGCGTCTACAAGAGCGCGATCATTTCGTCGCTGGCGCGCGCCGCGCGCCGCGTTGGCTATCAGACGCAGGATCTCGGCGAAACGGGCGCGCGCTTCGCGTATTCGCACCGTTTCGGTCCGCGACCGGACTGCGATGCATGGCACGGGATGCGCGTGAGTGCCGGCGAAGCGCTCGGCTACGTGCCCGAAGGGCCTGCCGCGTACGGCATCGTCGCGCCGCGGGACGCGAGCCTGCCAGCCGCCGTGACCGACGGCGGGCCGTTCATGCTGCTGTTCCATGCCACGTCCAACCCCGACAAGAAGTGGCCGGCCGAGCATTGGGCCGCCCTTGCCACGCAGATGATGGCGCGCGGCGTGCGCGTGCTGCTGCCGTGGGGATCGGCGGCCGAGCACGACGATGCGCGGGATATCGCCGCCCGTGCGCCGGGCGCGATCGTGTTACCGGCGATGACGGTGCGTGAGCTCGGCGCGGCGCTTGGCCGGGCTGCGCTCGTGGTGGGCGTCGATACGGGGTTCGTGCACATGGCGCATGCACTGCAGCGGCCGACCGTGATGATTTTCGTCGCGACGTCGCGCCACCATTGCGGCATCGGCGGTGCGCCGACGGCGCTGTCGATCGGCGAGCCGGGCGCGATACCGACCGTCGGCGAGGCGCTGGACGCGATCGACACGGTCTGCCCGGCCTACGGCGCGTTGCGCGCGCGGCTGTCCGCCTGACGCGGCGCGGCGGCCGCGATCAGGCCAGCAACATCTCGACCGTGACGACGGCGGCAATGGCCGCCAGATTCGCCAGCAGCGCCTCGAACACGAGGCCGCGCCAGGTCTTCGGCCGGAACCGCAGCGCGAGCAGTAGCGCGCCACCCAGCGCGAGTGCGAGGATCAGGACGAGATCGGCGTTGGCGAGGCGGATATTCATGGCGGCGGCTCCTGTCGGGGGCGGGATCCGAGGGCGCGTAACGACGCGCCCAGGATCGAGTATAGAGAGCGCTCGCCGCCGCACAACCCGGGGCGCCCCGGAGGGTCAGACGAGCGACGCGTCCCGCGTTTCGCGCATCAGCAGTACGCCGATCAGGCTGATCGCCGCGGCCACCGACACATAGCCGCCGACCCACGACAGCCCGCCATGCGCAGCCAGCAGTTGCGCGATATACGGTGCGATCGACGCACCGAGAATCCCGCCGAGGTTGTACGCCACGCCCGCGCCCGTATACCGGACGTTGGTCGGGAACAATTCCGGCAGCAGCGCGCCCATCGGGGCGAACGTCACGCCCATCAGGAACAGCTCGATCGTCAGGAACAGCGCGACGAGCGGCATCGAGCCGCTGCCGAGCAGCGGCTCCATCGCGAATCCCGACAGCAGCGCCGCGATCGCGCCGACGACCAGCACCGGCTTGCGACCGAAGCGGTCCGACGCCCAGGCGGACAGCGGCGTCGCGAGGCCCATGAAGACGACCGCGAAGCACAGCAGGCCGAGGAAGCTCTGGCGCGGAATATGCAGCGTCGACACGCCGTACGACAGCGAGAACACCGTCGAGATGTAGAACAGCGTGTAGCAGACGACCATCGCGAGCGCGCCGAGCAGCGTCGGCTGCCAGTGCTGCGTGACGAGCGTCGCGACCGGCACGCGCACGCGCTCGTTGCGATCGAGTGCGGCCTGGAACGCGGGCGTTTCGGTGATCTTGAGTCGCACGTACAGGCCGAGCGCGACGAGCACCGCGCTGACGAGGAACGGGATGCGCCAGCCCCAGCTGCGGAACTGCTCGTCGGACAACGACAGCGCGAGCGCGAAGAACAGCCCGTTCGACATCAGGAAGCCGACCGACGGCCCCAGTTGCGGGAACATCCCGAACCAGCCGCGCTTGCCCTGCGGCGCGTGCTCGGTCGCGAGCAGCGCCGCACCGCCCCATTCGCCGCCGAGGCCGATCCCCTGGCCGAAGCGCAGCACGCACAGCAGTACCGGCGCGAGCGCACCGATCGCGTCGTAGCCGGGCACGAAGCCGATCGCGGTGGTGGACACGCCCATCACGAGCAGCGATGCGACGAGCGTCGATTTGCGGCCGATGCGGTCGCCGAAGTGCCCGAACAGGAACGAGCCGATCGGGCGCGCGATGAACGCGATGCCGAACGTGACGAACGCGGACAGCGCCTGCGCCGTCGCCGAGCCGTGCGGGAAGAACACGGGGCCGATGACGAGCGCGGCGGCTGTCGCGTACACGTAGAAATCGTAGAACTCGATCGCGGTGCCGATGAAGCTCGCGAACACGATGCGCCGGTGGCTGACGGCGCCGGCCGAACCGGTTGCGTGTGCAACGGCCGGGGGGGATGCGGACATGGATGTCTCCGTTTTGTCGTTGGGGCGGTCGGCCGAGCATGAACTCGGGCAGGCGCTTGCCTGCCGGGAACAGCCGGGCAGATGATGATGCGGATGACGCGGTGGCGGCGTGGACGCGCGCCGTGGCGCGGACGTCACCCGCCGGTCGACGATGGAGACGGGTACGTCGCCGCCCGGTGCCGGCGTGGTCGGCTCGCTTGCCGGGTGGGGCGCGCGAACGCACGCGCGGCGTGATGGCCGCGCGAGTGCGGAAAATTATAGCCACCGCCGCCGCTCACCCGCAATCGGGTCGCGGCGGCGCGTCAATCGATCGATTGCGCCTGCGCGGACGCGGTGCTTTGCAGCTGGAAGTGACCGTCGTCGTTGAAGAGCCAGCCTTCCATCAGTTCGAGCCGGCCGTTGCCGTCGAGCAGCCGCGACGGCGGCGCCGGCAGCGGCGCCGAGCGGCGCAGCGACGCGAGCGCGAGCGCTTCCGCTTCGCTGTCGCCGTTGCTGCGATAGACGGATGCATTGATGACGCGGCCGCTGCCGTCGACGGTGAAGGCCACGACGACGAGCGAACGCAGCATGGCCTGCGGTGTGCCGTGCAGCATCCCGGACGGATTGCGTTCGGCGACACGATGGGCGACCTCGACGCGATACTGGTCGAGGCTGCCGCTGCGTGTGACGGACGGAATCGTCAGGACCGAGCGTAGCGACGAAGGTGGCGTGATCGTGCACGCGGCAAGCAGGGCGACGGCGGCCAGCGCGGCAACACGCAGCCGGGCGACGCGCGGACGGAGAAGGGGGCGCATGAGGTGACGGCCAGGAGGGACGATAAAAAAATGATAGGCGCACCGACGCGACGCGATATGGGGAGAAACGCATAGCGCGCGGGACCGGTCGCTGCGATCGCTGATGATGGCGGCCGGGCGCCGCGTCGAGCAACGTGCGTGTGCATGGTGCGCCCCGATGCGACGCGACATGTGACAGCGCCACATCGGGGCACGCGCGTGTTGCGAAGTTGAAAGCCACGGCATGCCGCGATCCGTCCGGGCGGGCGGCGCGCTCGGCCGATGCGGCAATTTCGGCTGGCCGTCCGCTCGATCGCAAGCGATGCGGGCCGGCCGCGTCAGAAGCCGTGCGTCACGAGCGACAGTACCGACAGGTCGGGATGTGTGCCGTCGATGATGCTCTTGCCGATGTGCACGGCTTCGTGGGCGGCCTCGTCGAGGCTCGCGAAGCTTTCCTCGCCGTCCGCGTGGAACGGCACCGCATGGCCGGGCAGCGCGGGATTCGCACCCGGATGACATACGTAGCCGGTGTAGGTATAGCGCGTGTCGCTGCCGGGCACCGCGGCCGGCACGACATGGATCTCGAAGCCTTCGTAATCGACGTGGTTCGTCGCGGTCGACAGGTCGGTCATGGCGATCTCCGTGTGCCGTACGCAAGGGTGGCGCGTGCGGCATCGAATACGCGGCGGCGTTCGTGTCGCCGTGTTGAACGAATTCTAGGCGATGGCGGGGTGGGTCGGGAGGCGTGCGGCGGTGGTGTGGCGACTTCCGGCCGGGTGCGCATACCATGCCGATTCGGCGCCGACGATCGGGCGCCGATTCCATTGGCGAGCGACGGAAGCGGGGATTGTCGTATTGATCGCGTGCGGCGCCGCCGCCCCGGCGTGCCAGCCAGGTGCCGCGCAGGGCACGGCGCAAACGCGCGTTCCGACTCGATCGACAGGCGTGTCGCACCGCGACATCGCTACTTGCAGCGCGCGTCCTTGCGTTGCACGACGACGATCACCGGATACTTCTGGCCGTGATCGAGTTCCACGCGCGCGACGACGGTCAGCGTCGCAGGATCGGAATCGTCGTATACGCTGACCTGTTCGTTGCGAAGGTAGGTCACGCCGGTGCAGTTCGACGTGCGCCCGTCGTCGCCCACCTTGCACTGAAGCTCGTTGTCCTTCAGGTAGTTGTACGGCGACGGACTGGCGAGGTATTCGCTCAGGCCGCGCGGCGAACCGCCGACGCCGGTTACGTACGCGATCGCGCACGACGCCTGTGCGTCGCTGCCGGCGGCGGTGTCGGCCGCTGCATGCGTGCTGACGACGGCCAGCACGGCGACGAGCGACGAGACGAGGAAGGGCTTCATGACGTGGATTTCCCGTTTCGCGAATCGGAGCGCGGGATTGTAACGGCATCCGGCGGGGCGCGTCGGAATGTGCGGAGCGCACGTGTGCGGCCAAACAAAAACCCCGTCATTCCGGGAATGGACGGGGTTGGGCGAACTTCCTGGCGGAAGCGGTGAGATTCGAACTCACGGACAGTTTCCCGTCGCTGGTTTTCAAGACCAGTGCCTTAAACCGCTCGGCCACGCTTCCACACGAGGCGGCATTGTAACCGAAATGCCGCCGGGTTCATCCGGTCAGTCGTCGCGCAGGAACAATTCCTGCAGGTCGTTGAGGAAACGCTGGCCGAGCGGCGTCGGCGCGATCCGGGTGAAATCGCGTGTGATCAGTCCACGCCGCTCCGCTTCCTTCAGCGCCGGCTCGATCGTGCTCATCGGCAGGCCCGTGCGTTCTACGAAGCTGTGCACGGGGAAGCCCTCGACGAGCCGCAACGTGTTCAGCATGAATTCGAACGGCAGGTCGCGCGCGCCGACTTCACGCTCTTCCTGCACGGCCGTGCCGGCCTTCGCCTGCTCGATGAAGGTCGCCGGATGCTTGTAGCGCGCCTGCCGCAGGATCCGGTTCGGGAACGACAGCTTCGTGTGGGCACCCGCGCCGATCCCGAGATAGTCGCCGAAGCGCCAGTAATTCAGGTTGTGCTTGCACTGATGATTCGGCTTCGCGTATGCGGACACTTCGTAGCGCTCGTAGCCGGCTTCGGCCGTGCGCGCATGAATCCATTCCTGCATGTCGGCCGACGCGTCGTCGTCGGGGACGACCGGCGGGAACTTCGCGAACAGCGTATTCGGCTCTAGCGTCAGGTGATACAGCGACAGGTGCGGCGGCGCGAACGACAGCGCGGTCTCGATGTCGGTGCGGCATTCGTCGAGCGTCTGGTTCGGCAGCGCGAACATCAGGTCGAGGTTGAAGTTGTCGAAATTCTTCGCGGCGATCTCGACGGCCGCGCGTGCCTGCGCGGTGTCGTGAATCCGGCCGAGCGCCTTCAGGTGCGCCTCGTTGAAGCTCTGGATGCCGACCGACAGGCGATTCACGCCGCTCGCGCGGAACTGCGCGAACTTCGCGGCTTCGAACGTGCCCGGATTCGCTTCGAGCGTGATCTCGGCATCGGCGTCGAGCGGCAGCAGCGCACGCACGTCGGACAGCATCCGATCGAGGCCGGCCGCCGACAGCAGGCTCGGCGTGCCGCCGCCGATGAACACGGTATGCACCTGCCGACCCCACACGAGCGGCAGCGCCTGCTCGAGGTCGGCACGCAGCGCGTCGAGATATTCCGCTTCCGGAAACCGCTCGCCTTTCCATTCGTGCGAGTTGAAATCGCAGTACGGGCACTTGCGCACGCACCACGGGAAATGCACGTACAGCGCGAGCGGCGGCAGCGACGTGAGGCGCACCTGGCCGGGCGACGTGAAGGTCGCGACGACGCGTGCACCGGTTTCCGCGGCCTGGCTCATGCCACCTCCTGCGGCGAAGCGATATCGGGGACGGTCATGCTTCCTCCGCGAGCCGTGCGAGCAGCGCCTTCAGCGCCAGCGCGCGATGGCTGTGCGTGTTCTTCACGGCCGGCTCGAGTTCGGCGGCCGTCGCGCCGAGCGACGGCAGGTAGAAATACGGGTCGTAGCCGAATCCGTGTTCGCCGCGCGGCGTATCGACGATCTCGCCGGCCCAGCGCCCTTCGGCGAACAGCGGTTCCGGATCGTCCGCATGGCGCACGAGCGCGAGCACGCAGCAGTAGTAGGCCCGCCGGTCGTCGACGCCGCGCAACTGCTCGACGAGATACGCATTGTTCGCCGCGTCGCCCTTGGCGCGGCCCGCACGCTGCGCATAGCGCGCCGAATAGACGCCCGGCGCGCCGCGCAGCACGCGCACGCACAGGCCGGAATCGTCGGCGATCGCCGGCAGCCCGGTGAGCCGCGACGCGTGGCGCGCCTTGGTCAACGCGTTCTCGATGAACGTGCCGAACGGCTCTTCCGCCTCCGGCACCGCGAGGTCGCCCTGCGGGACGATCTCGATGCCGACCGTCGAGAACAGCGCGGTGAATTCGCGCAGCTTGCCCGGGTTGTTCGATGCGAGCACGATGCGCGACAGCGGCGCGAGGGTGAGGTCGTCAGGCATGGCTCGTGCCCAGGACATCTTTTTGCAACCGCACGAGCTCGGCGATCCCGCCCTGGGCGAGGTCCAGCAGCGCATTCATCTCGGCGCGCGAGAACGGCACGCCTTCGGCCGTGCCCTGCACTTCGACGAAGCCGCCCGCGCCCGTCATCACGACGTTCATGTCGGTGTCGCAGCGCGAATCTTCCGCGTAGTCGAGATCGAGCACGGGCGCGCCTTCGTACACGCCGACCGAGATCGCGGCGACATGGTCGGTGATCGGCGAGCGTGCGAGCTTGCCGGCCGCGATCAGCGTCGACACGGCGTCGTGCGCAGCGACGAACGCGCCGGTGATGCTGGCCGTGCGCGTGCCGCCGTCGGCCTGGATCACATCGCAGTCGATGTGGATCGTGCGCGGGCCGAGCGCCTCGAGATCGAATACCGCGCGCAGCGCGCGGCCGATCAGGCGCTGAATTTCCTGCGTACGGCCCGTCTGCTTGCCGCGGGCGGCTTCGCGGTCGCTGCGCGTGTGGGTCGCGCGCGGCAGCATCCCGTATTCGGCGGTCAGCCAGCCTTGCCCGCGCTCGCGCAGGAACTCGGGCACGCGTTCGGCGACGCTTGCGGTGCAGAGCACCTTGGTGTCGCCGAATTCGACCAGCACGGAGCCTTCGGCGTGTTTCGTGTAGTGGCGCGTGAGGGCGACCTTGCGCAGTTCGTCGGCGCGGCGGCCGCTCGGGCGGGAAACGGAAGACGTCATGGGGAAATCGCGGAAGGGGAGGAAACCCCGATTTTAGCGCCGAACGGCGGGCGCGCCCGGCGGGACGGTCCGCAAAAATGGGATAATGCGCGCTTCCCGCCCCGCGCCTTTCGATGCGCCGGGCGCCTCGATGTATTCCCCGCCCGCGAGGGCACCAGACGGCGAGACGAATCATGATCTACAGCATGACGGGCTACGCGAGCGCGACGCGCGAACTCGCGACGGCCACCGGCAACGGCGGCACCAGCGTGTCGGTCGAACTGCGCACCGTGAACTCGCGCTTCCTCGATCTCAATTTCCGGATGCCGGACGACGTGCGCGCGTGCGAACCCGCGCTGCGCGAAATGCTGATGAACAAGCTGTCGCGCGGCAAGGTCGACGTGCGCATCAACCTGCAGCGCGGCGAGCAGGGCATCGGCGCGGGCGCGCTGAATCAGTCGGCGCTCGGCCAGCTTGCCGATCTCGAACGCGCGGTGCTCGATTCGTTCCCGGGCGTCGGCCGCCTGCGCGCGGGCGAAATCCTGCGCTGGCCCGGCGTGCTCGCCGAGAGCGGGGTGTCGGCCGACGCGATCCGCGACGCGGTGCTCGCATGCGGCAAGGAAGCGATCGCCGAGCTCGTCGTCGTGCGTTCGCGCGAAGGCGCACAACTGGCGACGATGCTGCTGTCGAACGTCACCGAGATGGAAGCGATCGTCGCGCGCATCACGCCGCTCGTGCCGGAGCTGATCGCGAAGCACCAGCAGAAGATCGTCGAGCGGCTGCAGGAAGCGCTCGGCCTCGCGGCGCCCGAAGGCGGCTCGACGGTCGTCACGCGCGAGGAAGCCGCGGAGCGCATCCGTCAGGAAGTGACGATGTACGGGATCCGGATCGACATCGCGGAAGAGTTGTCGCGGCTCACCGCGCACCTGAACGAAACGCGTCACGTGATCGAGAAGGGCGGCCGCGTCGGCAAGCGTCTCGACTTCATGATGCAGGAACTGAATCGCGAAGCGAACACGCTCGGCTCGAAGGCGGCGGCGAAGGAACTCGCCGACGCGTCGATGGCGCTGAAGCTGCTGATCGAGCAGATGCGCGAGCAAGTGCAAAACCTGGAGTAAAAGCAACATGACCGAATCCCATCGCGACGGCCACGCGTCGCATTCGCTGCACGGCGGCGTCTATCCCGGTAACCTGTTCATGGTCGTCGCACCGTCGGGCGCCGGCAAGTCGACGCTCGTGAATGCGCTGCTGTCGAAGGACAGCGACATCTGCCTGTCGATCTCGTACACGACGCGCAAGCCGCGCCCGGGCGAGCAGGACGGCCAGCACTACCACTTCACGACCGTCGAGGATTTCCGCGCGCGTCACGCGGCGCACGAATTCCTCGAGAGCGCGGAAGTGCACGGCAACTACTACGGCACGTCGCGCGTCTGGATCGAAGAGCAGATGAAGAACGGCCACGACGTGCTGCTCGAAATCGACTGGCAAGGTGCGTTGCAGGTGAAGAAGCAGTTCCGCAACGCGGTCGGCATCTTCATCCTGCCGCCGTCGCTCGATGCCCTCGAGGAGCGCCTGAAGAAGCGCGGCCAGGACGAACCGAACGTGATCACGCGACGCCTGCTGGCCGCCGGCAGCGAGATCGCGCACGCGTCGGAAGCGGAATACGTGGTGATCAACGAGAATTTCGAGCGTGCGCTCGCGGAACTCGAATGCATCGTCGCGGCGACGCGCCTGCGTTTTGCTTCGCAGTACGCGCGACACACGGAGCTGTTCATCGAGCTCGGCATCCATCTGCCCCACGCGGAATGACGCGGGGCACGAGGGACATAAGGTAGAATAAGGACTATATTCAGAAGGAATTACCAACATGGCTCGCATTACCGTCGAAGACTGCCTGAAGCAAATCCCGAATCGCTTCGAACTGGCGCTCGCCGCCACTTATCGCGCGCGGCAACTCGCGCAAGGCCATACGCCGAAAATCGAAAGCCGCGACAAGCCGACCGTCGTCGCGCTGCGCGAAATCGCCGCCGGCCAGGTCGGCGTCGAGATGCTGAAGAAGGTGCCGGTGTAACGCGCATCCGGCCCGTTCCAGCCATGTAGTCCACGCGCGCAACGACTCGACCTGGAGGCGAATATGAGCACCACCCCATCGTCCGCCTCCGCGGATCCGACCACCGAAGCCCCGGCCCAGTCGCCTGCGCGCCAGTACATCGACGCGGTCCTCGAACAGTCCTTCCGGCATCTGTTCGGGCCGACCGCCACGCCCGAGCAGCCGCGCAAGCACGGCGTCGTTTCGATCGCGAAACTGACGGCCGTGCTTGCCGAATATCTCGCTCCGGACGAAATCAAAGAGGTCAAGGCGGCGTTCCACTTCAGCGACGAAGCCCACCTCGGTCAATATCGCCAGAGCGGCGAGCCCTACATCACCCATCCCGTCGCCGTCGCGGAAATCTGCGCCGGCTGGAAGCTCGACGCGCAGGCCGTGATGGCCGCGTTGCTGCACGACGTGATGGAAGACCAGGGCGTGACCAAGAACGAGCTGGCCGAGCGGTTCGGCCCGAAGGTCGCCGAGCTGGTCGACGGCCTGTCGAAGCTCGACAAGATGGAATTCCGCAGCCGCGAGGAAGCGCAGGCGGAAAACTTCCGCAAGATGCTGCTCGCGATGGCGCGCGACGTGCGCGTCATTCTCGTCAAGCTCGCCGATCGCCTGCACAACATGCGCACGCTCGGTGCGGTGCCGATGGAAAAGCGCCGTCGCGTTGCACGCGAAACGCTCGACATCTACGCGCCGATCGCGCACCGGCTCGGGTTGAACAACACGTATCGCGAGCTGCAGGACATGAGCTTCGCGAACTTCAACCCGCATCGCTACGCGACGCTCGAGAAGGCCGTGAAGGCCGCGCGCGGCAACCGCCGCGAAGTGATCAGCAAGATCCTCGAGGCCGCGCAGCGCGCGATGGCCGACGCGAAGATCGACGCCGAGATCACCGGCCGCGAGAAGACCATCTACAGCGTCTACCGCAAGATGCGCGACAAGCAGCTGTCGTTCTCGCAGGTGCTCGACGTGTACGGCTTCCGGGTCGTCGTCGACAGCCCCCTCGACTGCTACACGTGCATCGGCGCGCTGCACGCGCTGTACAAGCCCGTGCCCGGCAAGTTCAAGGATTACATCGCGATCCCGAAGATCAACGGCTATCAGTCGCTGCACACGACGCTCGTCGGCCCGTTCGGTGCGCCGATCGAGTTCCAGGTGCGCACGCGCAAGATGCACGAGATCGCCGAGGCGGGGGTCGCCGCGCACTGGCTGTACAAGAACGGCAGCGCGGATCTCAGCGATGTGCAGAAGCGCGCGCATCAGTGGCTGAAGTCGCTGCTCGACATCCAGAGCGAAGCTGGCGATTCGAGCGAATTCCTCGAGCACGTGAAGATCGACCTGTTCCCCGACGCGGTCTACGTGTTCACGCCGAAGTCGAAGATCATGGCGCTGCCGCGCGGCGCGACGGCGCTCGATTTCGCGTATTCGATCCACAGCGATCTCGGCAACCAGTGCGTGGCCGTGAAGATCAACAACGAGCTGCTCCCGCTGCGCACCGAATTGAAGAGCGGCGACATCGTCGAGGTGATCACCGCGCCGTATTCGAAGCCGAACCCCGCGTGGCTCGGCTTCGTACGTACCGGCAAGGCGCGCTCGGCGATTCGCCACTATCTGAAGACGATGCGCCTGAACGAGTCCGTGCAACTGGGCGAGCGGCTCGTCGACCAGAGCCTGAAGGTCTATGGTCTCTCGCTGGCCGATATCGAGCCGGAAGTGTGGGAGAAGCTCGTGCAGTGGACGGGTAACAAGAGCCGCCAGGAGATCTTCGCGGACATCGGCCTCGGCCGTCGCGTCGCCGCGGTGATGGCCAAGCGCATCGAGGTGCTGATGAGCGGCCGCGACGCGGACGACGATCTCCCGAAGTCCGAGCGGCATCCTGCGCATCACGCGCCGCCGGTCGTGATCACCGGCACCGAAGGGATGTCCGTGCAGTTGTCCGCCTGCTGCCGGCCGATTCCGGGCGACGCGATCATGGGTTACATCGGCATCGGTCTGGGTATGGCGATTCATACGACGGATTGCCGTGTCGCGCAGCGCATCCATCGCCGCGATCCGGGGCGCTGGATCGACGTCGAGTGGGCGCCGCAGCCGGGCCGCCTGTTCGATGTCGCGGTGAAGGCGCTCGTGAAGAACACGAAGGGCATCTTTGCGCGCGTCGCGGCGGACATCACGTCGGCCGACGCGAACATCGTCCATATCGCGATGGACGAGGATCTGACGCACGAATCGACGGTGCTGCGCTTCGTGATCCAGGTCAGCGACCGCGTGCATCTCGCGAACGTGATGCGGCGCGTGAGAACCAATCCGGACGTGATGCGGATCATGCGCGAGCGTTCGACCGACGACGGTGCGCACGCGCGCCATGACGGCGGCATGCGTATCGAGCGCGAGCGGCAGGATTACTGACGCCGACGCGCGGGGGCGGGCGAATTCGACGATCGACGGACGGCGGCCTATGGCCGCCGTTTTCATTGGGGGCTGCCGAACGTGCGGCCGACGTTGCCGGCGCTTTGCCGAGGGTGCCCGGGCCGATGGCGCGAGCGAGGGAAGGCGAGCGCAAAAAGAAAAAGGGCTTTCCCGGAGGAAAGCCCTTTTAAGGTGGCGCGGCTGGCAGGATTCGAACCCACGACCCCTTGGTTCGTAGCCAAGTACTCTATCCAACTGAGCTACAGCCGCACGCAAAACGGTACTGCTTCAACTGTCGGGCCTTCTGCGATGGGAAGGCCCCCAAAAAAGTGGCGCGGCTGGCAGGATTCGAACCCACGACCCCTTGGTTCGTAGCCAAGTACTCTATCCAACTGAGCTACAGCCGCACGCAAAACGGTACTGCTTCAACTGTCGGGCCTTCTGCGATGGGAAGGCCCTCGAAAAAGTGGCGCGGCTGGCAGGATTCGAACCCACGACCCCTTGGTTCGTAGCCAAGTACTCTATCCAACTGAGCTACAGCCGCACGCAGAAGCGGAAGTATAGCAGAGTCGTATAAAAAGGGAAGCCTTATTCGCGAATAAGGCGGCATGGCGTCGGTCGGCCGCCCTTCGTGTACCCTTGGGGATCGGTCATTCACGTTGAATCTGCATCATGAACAAGGCGTTTGTCAAAGAGTCGGACGGTGACGACGACGATCTCGACCAGGCCCAACCCGCGATTCCGGCGGGCGCGAAGAACTACATCACGCCGGCCGGCCACAAGCGGCTGCGCGACGAGCTGCTGAACCTCATCGACGTCGAGCGTCCCGAGGTCGTGCGGCTCGTATCGTGGGCCGCGTCGAACGGCGACCGGTCGGAAAACGGCGACTACATCTACGGCAAGCGGCGGCTTCGGGAGATCGACCGCCGGATCCGCTTCCTGACGAAGCGGCTCGACCTCGCGGAAGTCGTCGACGCGAGCCGGCAGGAGAACGTCGATCAGGTGTTCTTCGGCGCGACGGTCGATTACGAGACGCCGGACGGCGAGGATCACACGGTGACGATCGTCGGGATCGACGAGGTCGATCTCGACCGCGGCTGCGTCAGCTGGATTTCGCCGGTCGCACGCGCGCTGATCAAGGCGAGGATCGGCGATACCGTCACGCTGATGACGCCGGCCGGCCCGCAGCCGATCGATATCCTCGATGTGCGTTACCCGGCCGCGGACAGCCGGACGTGAACCGCATGGTCGGCGCTGCGCCGGGCCGTCCGGCCGTCCGCGAGACCTGCTTCCCTCCCCGAAAAAAAAGCGCCTCGCGAGGCGCTTTTTGTGCCGAAGCCGCTCCGGTCAGAAACGGTGACGCAGGCCGGCGGTTACCGCGATCTGCTTGTTGGTCGACGAAGCGCCGCCGAGACCATTGACATAGGCGCCGAGGCCCAGGCCGTCCGTGCTGACTCGCTGATACACGCCTTGTACATACACGTCGGTTCGCTTGGACAGCGCATAGTCGGTCTGCAGGTTGAATTGATTCCAGCCCGGATGGCGGCCGTCCAGGAAGCCTGCGGTGTACGTGTACGACCCGGCCAGCGACAAGGCCGGCGTGAGCGCGTAGCGTGCGTTGACTTCGTAGTTGTTGAAGCGGGCAAACGTGCCGTCGAGAGCCAGGCCGTTCGACACGCCCGACGCACCCGCAGAGATGCCGAGCGCCCGGTTCACGCGCGATTGCGTGAATACGAAGCCGGCGGTGGCCGGGCCGAACGTGTAGTTCAGGCCGCCGCCGAACACGCGCTGACGCTTGCCGACGAACGTGTTGTCGCCTGCCACCGCGCCGGCGCTGTTGGTCACCGCAGCCGACGTGAGCCCGGAGATGTCATTGTTCAACTGCAGGTAGCCGGCGCCGATATTGAAGCCGGCGTAGGAATACGACACGCCCGCGCTGTATGCGCGATTGTTCGAGAACTGGGTGCTGTTCGAGAAGCCGTACAACGCGCCGAACTTCAGGCCGCCGAAATTGACGCTCGTATATTTGACCGAATTATTGATCCGGAACGAATTGTTCAGGTTGTCGTTGTCGAACGGGTGGGCAAACTGGGTGCCGCCGAATTGCGTGCCGGTCAGCGACAGCGGCCCGATGTAGTCGACGACGCTATCGTATTGGCGACCGAGGGTGACGGAGCCGAACTGGTCTTGCGACAGGCCGACGAACGCCTGGCGGCCGAATTCGCGGCCGTTCTGGCCGAGCGTGCCGTTGGCGATGTTGAAGCCGTTTTCCAGTACGAAGATTGCTTTCAGGCCGCCGCCGAGATCTTCCGTGCCGCGCAGGCCCCAGCGGCTGCCATTGATCTGGCCGCTGCGTTCCGACCATGAGCTGTGCCCGCCCTGATTGTTCGTGTAGGTGATGCCTGCATCGATCAGGCCGTACAGCGTCACGCTGCTTTGAGCATGGGCTGCGGTAACGAACACGCCCGACAACGCGGTGACGATCAGGGTTTTTTTCATGGATATGTCTCCAAACACGATGATGTCGATCGAACCTGCGGCGGACTGGCCGTGTTTTGCTTGACGCTGTAGCCGGTCCGGCAGAACGGCGGTGCGCTTATCAGAAAGCCGTCTGCAGTGTACGGAGTGTGCGGAGCAGGGGTGTCTTACGCTTTAAGAAATAATGTATTTTGGAATCCGCAAAAATCAGAAAAACCGCGCAAACGGTTGCCCAGTAAGGGTTTGCGGCAGTGCAGCGAAGGGAAGTGACGATCAGGACTGCCGAGCGGGCGTTGCGAGATTGCGACAGACGATCAACAGCGGGCGGGAGTCGCGATAGCGCGATTATTGACACATCGGCAATAGAGGTTTGTGTGGGGCATGGATAATGAAAGGTAGTTCTCTCGCTATACTGCAATCTCTGCTTTCCGAAGCAGACTTTTTCGTTGACGGAAAAGATCTCCAAACCTTTGTCGGCGCGACTTCCCAGTCGCGCTTTTTTTTTGTCCCGCTGCCCGGTGCGCTACGGCGTGTACGAGCGGCGCTTGCGTTTGCCCGCAGGCGCGGCGTCTTCTGCTTCGATCGGCGGCGGCGTGTAGGTCCAGTCTTCCATCACGTAGTGACGGGCATCCAGAGGCGATGCGAGCAGGTTCTGCCAGTGATCGCCGTGCCACGTCGTATCGAATTCGGTGTCGCACGGCGCTTCGCGCGCGGACTCGGCCAAGGCGCGGGACTTGCGACGTACGCGCCCGAGCCGGCTCGCGAAGCGCATGATTCCGTCCAACCACATGACCCTCTCCTTCCTTTCGGCGTTGATTCAGGATCGCAACGTCCCCGGATTTCTGCAACCCGGAAAAAACCCGAGGATTTTACCGAATCGATTTGTCCCCGGTAGGAATTTCACGCCCAGCATTAATGATGATCCGGTCCCGGTAATATTGACAGGTTTTTGATGCGCATCAATTAATCAAAGGCGACGGTGTACCGATTCCAGTGGTATTAGCGCCTTTTCGAGAAAGCGATCGCTAAAAATTTTCTTGACGCACCCGGATTGTCCAATTTATAAAGTCAGCACTCCGTCCTCGGGCGGCATGCTGGTACGGGTGCTGGCGCGATGTTTCGGGATTTCGGGAAACGGCTATAAAAATAGCTTTTTTGATCTTATCGAGTGGGGAACGAAGACATGGATACCGGTATCGTGAAATGGTTTAACGATGCTAAAGGTTTTGGCTTTATTACGTCGGACAATGGTGGTGAAGATTTGTTTGCGCACTTTTCCGAAATCCGGATGGAAGGCTTCAAGACGCTGAAGGAAAACCAGCGTGTTTCGTTCGACGTCAAAGTCGGGCCGAAAGGCAAGCAGGCAGCGAATATCCAGGCGGTCTGACGCGCCTCGCATTGCCGATCACGTCCGGCCCCCGCATCGCGGGGGCTTTTTGTTTTCCGGGGACGGAACGAACCGGCCGGGCTGGCCGCGAGTACGCATGCCGGTGCATACTCATGGAAGCATCGTTTCCTTGTCTTTTCATGTCCGATTCCCGTCCGTCCGATCCCGCCAGTGAGCAGCCGCTCGTCTTCGTCGACCTTGAAACCACCGGCGGCTCGTCCGCCGACCACCGGATCACCGAAATCGGCGTGGTCGAAATCGGGCCGCTCGGCGTGTCGACGTGGACGAGCCTCGTCAATCCGGGGCAGGCGATTCCGCCGTTCATCCAGCAACTGACGGGCATCTCGGACGCGATGGTGCGCGATGCGCCGACGTTCGCGTCGCTCGCGCCGGCGCTGTTCGAGCGGCTCGATGGCAAGTTGTTCGTCGCGCACAACGCGAGCTTCGATCGCGGCTTCCTGCGCGCCGAATTCGAGCGTACCGGCCTGGCGTTCAATCCCGACGTGCTCTGTACGGTGCGGCTGTCGCGCGCGCTGTTTCCGCGCGAATCGCGGCACGGGCTCGATGCGTTGATCGAGCGGCATGGGCTCGTTCCGGCCGCGCGCCACCGGGCACTGGCCGATGCCGACCTGCTCTGGCAGTTCTGGCGCCAACTGCACGACATCGTGCCGCTCGAGCGGCTGCGCGACCAGATTGCGCGGACGACACGCCACTTCCGTTTGGGCGGCGACCTGACCGAGGCCTGGCTGGATACCGCGCCGGCAGGGTGTGGCGCGTATGCGCTCTTCGGCGAGCGTGACGAAGCGCTGTATGTCGGCCGCAGCGTGCGCGTACGGCAGCGGCTGCGCGCGCTGTTGACCGGCGAGCGCCGCTCGTCGAAGGAAATGCGGCTGGCGCAGCAGGTGCGCCGCGTCGAATGGCGCGAGACCGGCAACGAGCTGGGGGCGATGCTTGCCGAAGCGCAATGGATCGCCCGCTTGCGCCCGTCGTACAACCGGCGCCCGGCGGTCGACGCCGCTCGCGGGGGCGGTGCGCCCTGGCCGTTCGAGGGGGCTGTCGCGTTCGAGGCGAGCGGCGAGCGTCGCCTGTTTCATGTGATCGACGGCTGGTGCTATCTCGGTTCGGCGGAATCGCTCGATGCAGCCGCGCGGCTGGTGGCCGACGCGGCGGGCGGCGGGTTCGAACCCTTCACTCATCGCCTGCTGCAGACGCATCTCGCGCGCGGCCTGCAAGTGATTCCGCTCATGGCACTGACGCCGGCGCACTGAGCGCCACGGCGCGATCCGCGCCGGCCGCGTCAGCCGATCGCGCTGGCTCCGCCGGCGGCGCACACATGCGACAGCGCGGTATCGAGCGCCTGCGTTTGCGTGGAATCGTAGCGCGTGAGCGTCTTCCAGTTTGCGATGCTGCGCGCGAGCCGCGCCTGGCAGTCGGGCGCATCGCGCAGCGGGGCGACCTGCGCGAGACCGGCGAGCATTTTCTGCGTCAGCCGATCGAGTGCCGGGCGCGTGCTGGTCGCGAGATCCGGCGGCGTGCCTTCCGGCGGCCGCGTCGTGCGCCAGGTCGCGAACAGTGCGTTCTGCACGTCCTTGCTTGCGGTGATCTGATCCTCGAAGAACGTGCGGGCGAATGCGGGATCGACGCCGGCCTGGACGGCGCGTTTTTCGACTGCGGTGAGCAATGCCGCTTCGCGCGGCCGGTCCTCGATGGCCTTGTGATTCGCCCATTTCCATCGCGCGACCGGTTCGGCGAGCGCGAGGCGCTGCGACGCGAGCGCCACGACGTTGGTGAGGGCGGTGTCGTCGCCGTCTGCACGGGCGATATGAGGAGACGAAAAGAGGGCGACGCCGAGCACGGCGACAGCGAGGCTGGCACGAATGGCTTGCTTCATCGGAACGATCGGGAGAGCCGGGCGGGCCGGACGTGGAAAACCAGAAGGATAGACGAAGACAGTCGCGCGGCGCAGCGTCGCGACAGGAGAATCAGCCGGCGAGCTGATCCGGCACCGTCAGGCTGTTGCGGCCCGGGTGCGAGGCGAATTGCGCGCGAAGCGCACGAATGAACCGCACGATAACGATGATCGACACGTGGCGGTTACAGAACCGAACTGACGTTCACTTCGGCGCGTACAGCTTGTGCTGCTCGTCGAAGAATGCCCGAACGTGCTCGGGCAATTCGGCGAGAAATTCCACGCCGACGGGTTCCGGATCCGGGCTCATCACTTGCTCGGGCGGGGGCATGCGAGTTGGTCTTTCGTCCATGATCGTTTCTCCAGCAGGTGCAATGATTATCAACCTCGCGCTCGGATTTATGCCAGCGGCGAATCGTTAGATTTTGTCTCTGTTGTATTAACGGCACATGCGCTCAGACGCGCAGTGCGATGCCCGGTATTGCACGCTGCACAATCGGCAACAATCGGACTGCTTGTTATACTTGCGCGCACTTTTTTCTGGACCGCGATGAGACGAACGACGCGATGGATCGGCCTCGTATGGCTGGCGCTGGTACTGAACGTACTGTCGCCCGTCGTCGGCTACGCGCGTCTCGCGTCGAGCGGCTCCGGCGGCGCGCTCACGCTCGAGTTGTGCAGTGCAGCGGGCGCCCGTCAGGTCGTGCTCGCGCAAGCGGGCGACGAGCGCGACACGTCGTCGTTCGACCATGCCGGCGTCCCGCATTGCGTGTACTGCCCCGGCTTCGCGGCGAACGTCGCGCTGGGTACGAGCCTGCCCGCGATGCCGGGCTTCGTGTGCACGTTCGCGTATCGGATAGCCGCGCCGATCGTTGCCGATGTGCGCCGCAAGGGCATCCGTCTCGCGCAGCCGCGCGCCCCGCCTGAAAACGTTCCGGTCTGATTGATGTCGTCCGCGCGCCCCGGTGGCGCGCGAGCCGCCCGCGGCCCTGGTCCGCGCGTCGCGCCGTTCGTGCGCGGCTCGCGCGCTCGTGTCCGGCGGCGTCCGATCACGTTTTCAGGAACTCACTCATGTCGTCTACTCTTGCCGCGCGACCGTCGCGCGGCCGGCTCGCGCTTGCATGCGCGGCCGCTTTCGCATGGCCGGCCGCTCACGCGGCTTCGATGGACGATGGACGCGCCGAAGCCGCCCGCAGCGGTGGCGTCGGCCGTCCCGCCACCGCCGCATCGGCTGCCGCTGGCGTCGCTGCGTCGGCCGCACCGGCCGGCGATACGCTGACCGCCGTCAGCGTGACCGCGCAACGGCAACCGGTCGACCCGGATACGCCGGCCGTCGTCACGTCGATCACGCGCGAGCAGATCGATGCGCACACCAACGTCACCACCGAGGACGCGCTGAAGTACGCGCCGAACCTGATGGTTCGCAAGCGCTACATCGGCGACCGCAACAGCATATTCGCGGGCCGCGACTTCAACGAATTGCAGAGCGCGCGCGGGCTCGTCTATGCCGACGGCGTGCTGCTGTCGAACCTGCTCGGGTCGAGCTATGCGTATCCGCCGCGCTGGTCGCTGATTCCGCTCGACGACATCGCGCGCGTCGACGTGCTCTATGGCCCTTTTTCCGCGCTGTATCCGGGCAATGCGATCGGCTCGACCGTGCTGCTCACCACGCGCCGCCCGGAACGGCTCGAGGCGTCGCTGTCGACGCAGTTCTTTACGCAGCGCTACCACGACGGCTACGGGTTCGCGGACAGCTTCGGCGGCAATCATCAGACCGCGCGAATCGCGAACCGCGTCGGCCGGTTCTGGTTCGCGCTGTCGCTCGACCGGCTGGAGAACGACGGACAGCCGATGCAGTATGCGAGCCCCAATTCGGCCTACAACCCGAAACTGGGTGCCGCCGTGCCCGTGACGGGCGCCGCGACCGACATCGGACCCAACGGCAAGCCGCGGACGATCGTCGGCGCACAGACGATCGAGCGGACCGAGCAGCTCAACGAGACGGTCCGGATGGGCTATGCGTTCACCGATCATGTCGATGCGACGCTGACGCTCGGGCATTGGGAGAACCATTATCGGCAGCACGGCGAGACCTTCCTGCGCGATGCGGCCGGCCATCCGGTCTACGGCGGCAACGTGTCGATCGGCGACCGGAACATGACCGTCGCGCCGAACGCCTTCGCGCCGCAGCGTGGCGACCAGGAGAACTGGCTGTATGCGCTCGGGCTGAACGGCCGGCTCGATTCCGGCTGGCGGCTGTCGGGCGTCGTGTCGGCGTACGACGTCTCGCGCGATGTGCTGCGCGCGGCCTCGACCGTGCAGGGCGGCGCGGGCACGCTGTTCCAGGGCGACGGCACCGGCTGGCGCACGCTCGACCTGAAGGCGGAGGCGCCCGAAGTGAGGGGGCATGCGTTCACGTTCGGCTATCACTACGACAACTACTTCCTGCGCAACGTCACGTACAACACGGCTGACTGGCTGGCCGGGCCGACCACGTCGCTCGCGAGCGTCTATCGCGGCGACACGCGCACGCAGGCGCTGTTCGGGCAGGACACGTGGCGTTTCGCGCCGGGCTGGTTAGCGACGCTCGGGCTGCGCTACGAGCGCTGGGATGCGTACGGCGGCGCGCTCGGCAACGCGAACGGCACGCTCGGCTATGCGGACCGCAGCGCGAATGCGCTGTCGCCGAAAGTCGCGCTGCAGTGGGATGCGACCGAGGTCTGGCGTTTCCGGCTGTCGTTCGCGACCGGCACGCGATTCCCGACGGTCGGCGAACTGTTCCAGGGCACGATTTCGAACAACGCGATCGTCAACAACAACCCGAACCTGCGGCCGGAAAAGGCGATCGACTGGGATTTCACCGCCGAGCGCGACGTGGGCGTCGGCGTCGTGCGTGCCAGCGTGTTCCAGAGCGACCTGCGCGATTCGATCTACAGCCAGACGACGGTGTCGGGCGCGACGACCGTCACGAACATCTCGAACGTCGACCGCGTACGCGTACGCGGTGTCGAACTCGCGTTCAGCGGCGAGAACGTCGGGCTGCACGGGTTCAACGTCGATGCGAACGTATCGGCGAGCAACGCGCAGATTCTCGCCGATGCCGCGAACCCGGCCTACGTCGGTTCGCGTTTCCCGCGCATTCCGCGCATGCGCGCGAACCTGCTCGCGTCGTATCGCTTCGACGAGCACTGGCTCGCGAGCGTCGGCGTGCGCTATTCGGGACGCCAGTTCAACACGCTCGACAACAGCGACGTGAATCCGGACGTCTACGGCGGGACGAGTTCGTTCACGGTCGTCGATCTGAAGGCGCGCTACCGCTTCGATCGTCACTGGAGCGCGTCGGCCGGCATCGACAACCTGACGGACCGCCGCTACTACACGTTCCACCCGTATCCGGGCCGCACTTTCTATGGAGAACTGAAATGGTCGCTGTGAAATCGTTCGCGGCAGACCGTGCGCCGTGGTTGGCGGCGCTGTCACCCGCCGGCGCGCACGGTGGGCCGAGGCCGCCGATCCGGTCGCCGCGCATATGAGCATGCAGGCCGCCCCGCGCAGGAAGCAGCCGCTCGCGACCGGCGCCGCGTTCGACGCGCGGTGCCCGCTTTGGGTCGCCTGGGTAGACGGTGCTCATGTCGTCGACCCACGCGACGATGCGGGCCGCACGCTGTCCGCGCCCGTCACCGTCTACACGGTGCCGGAGCGGATCTACACGCGCGCCGACAATCGCCCGAAGCACGCGACGAGCCCGGACCGGCGTGCGGTATACGTATCGTGGTCGATGCCGCCCGATGCGGGATGAAGAGGGGATGCCGCGCACCGTATCGATCGGGCGCGAAGGTGTGCGCGAAGGGGATTGCTGGCGGCCGGCGTGCTCGATGGTTGGCGGCAGCAAACGCAACGCTGACGGAGCCGGCCGCGCGCCGGCCCGATGCGAAAACGCGTCCGAAGGCGCGTGGGGAGAGAAACGTCAGGCCGCTCGCCTGAATAGCCGGATCACGAACAGCAGGATCACCGCGCCGATGACCGCGACGATCACCGAGCCGATGAAGCCGCTGCCGATGCTGATGCCGAGCAGTCCGGCAAGCCACCCGCCGATGACCGCGCCGACGATGCCGACGATGATGTCGACGATCAGCCCGAAGCCGCCGCCCTTCACGAGCAAGCCGGCAAGCCAGCCGGCGATCGCGCCGATGATGAGCCACATAATCAAGCCATGAGTCATGGTGGTCCTCTCCTTGGGGTTGAGTCGAAATGACCGCGCGTCGGCTGCCGCATGCCGAAAAACTGATTGAAAGCGGCTGCGACCGCCGCGCCGCCCACGCAATGTAACGCGATAGACGGGTCAGGATCGTTAAGTAATGTTATGCATCCTTAAGCAGATTTGCCAAGGGGATTTGTCTGCGTAGGGCACGATTCGTGCGCCCACGTTTGGCGAAATGGATTTGTAAGAATTGGCCGCCGCTGGAGTCCGTCGGCTGCGTCGCAATCAGTCGCGCGACCGTCGCGCATCGCCGCTCGCCTCGATCGAAAGCAGTGCAAAACGGGCGAGGCGGCACGACTCGTCGCTTCGCCGATCCGGGGCATCGTGTGGCGCGGATCGGCGTAGGGCGGTCATATCCGATGTCCGTCATCGTTCGGAATCCTGAAGAATGGGCTTCGGTCGCGGTGTGCGGTGGAGCGGGGGATCGACCGTTGCGGCCATGTCGTCGGTGCGTGCGTCGCGTCCGAGATGGACGGTGCCGTTGCGTGCGCCGTCGAGGTCGGCCAGTTGGCCATCGTCGCCATGGCCGCCGCGCAGGCCGTGACGCTGCGCACCGCGAGGGGCGATGCGATCGCTGGTGGCCGTCGCGTGCGTGGAAACGTCGTGCCGATGCGTCAGCGAGGTTGCGTGGAGAACGGCTGACGCGACGATCGGCAACGAGCAAGGCTACGTGCGCGGTTGCCGAACGCGCATGTGATCGCGCGCGGCGTAAGCGGCGATCGGACGGGGCGTCGTCGAACGACTTCAGGATTTCGGCGCCGGAAAAGAGAAAAGGTCTGACAAGCGATGCTTGTCAGACCTTTATGTCTTGGTGCCGGAGATAGGAGTCGAACCTACGACCTTCGCATTACGAATGCGCTGCTCTACCAACTGAGCTACACCGGCAGCAGAGAAATGAAATTATATGGTGAAATCCGCGATCTTGGCAATAGGTTTTGCGAAATTTTTTCAGCTTGCTGCGGCTGCTTCGCGAAACCCTCGATCCGGCGGACTTTCCGCTTTCACTTCACTGCGACGCGACCCGTTAGGGCCACATCGCGAAGGCGCGATTGTACTGATGTCTCGCGCCTCCGTCCAGTGCTGCAGTGCAATTATTTTGCTTCGTCGTGATAGCCGGTCACGCGCTCGACTTCGTTCTTCGAGCCGAGGAACACGGGCACGCGCTGGTGCAGGCCGGTCGGCTGCACTTCCATGATGCGCTGCGTGCCGGTCGTCGCGGCGCCGCCCGCCTGTTCGACGATGAACGACATCGGGTTCGCTTCGTACATCAGGCGCAGCTTGCCCGGACGATCGGGCGTGCGCTTGTCGGCCGGATACATGAAGATGCCGCCGCGATTCAGGATCCGGTGCACGTCGGCCACCATCGACGCGATCCAGCGCATGTTGAAGTTGTCGCCGCGCGGGCCGTCCTTGCCGGCGTTCAGTTCGTCGACGTAGCGCTTGACCGGGTCGTACCAGTGGCGGGCGTTCGACGCGTTGATCGCGTATTCGCGCGTATCGGCCGGGATCTGCATGTTGCTCTGCGTGAGCACCCACGAGCCGACTTCGCGATCGAGCGTGAAGCAGTTCACGCCGTTGCCGGTCGTCAGCACGAACACCGTCTGCGGGCCGTAGACGGCGTAGCCGGCCGCGACCTGCTGCGTGCCGGGCTGCAGGAACGATTCTTCGGTCGCCTGCTTGCCGTCCGGGCAGCGCAGCACCGAGAAGATCGTGCCGATCGACACGTTCACGTCGATGTTCGACGAGCCGTCGAGCGGATCGAACACGAGCAGGTATTCGCCGCGCGGGTAGTTCGCCGGGATCGGGAAGAACGTTTCCATTTCTTCCGACGCCATCGCGGCGAGGTTGCCGCCCCATTCGTTCGCGTCGAGCAGGATTTCGTTCGACAGGATGTCGAGCTTCTTCTGCACTTCGCCCTGGACGTTCTCGCTGCCGGCGGTGCCGAGCGCCTCGCCGAGCGCGCCCTTCGATACGTTGTAGCTGATCGCCTTGCACGCGCGGGCGACGACTTCGATCAGCAGGCGCAGGTCGGCGGGGAGGTTGTTGGTCTCACGTTGCTGTTCGATCAGGAACTTCGACAGCGTGGTGCGGCGGGCAATGGACATGACAGACTCCGAAAGGCCAAAGAATCCTTGAATGGCCGCAATTTTACCCGTCGCGCTTCCGATGCCGCCGGCTTTTTTCGTCCGGTTACATGGCCGGGCCGCCGAATCGGGCCGGGGTCGGCCGGCGATGACGGCGGGGCGCGCATCGCGACGCAGGGACGCCGCGCGGTCCGACCCCGCGCGTGCGTCTGCTTTCAGGACGGGTCACGCGCAATAAAAAAGCCGGCGCCGCGTCGGGCGGCGCCGGCTCGATCGCGCGGACGCGACAGCGTCGATCGCCCGACTTACGCGAGCGCTTTCTCGACGATCTCGCGCACGTCACGCGATTTCGCGCCGGCGGCGACCTGTTCGAGCGCTTCGTGCATCCGGTCGCGCAGCGTCGGCGTGAAGCGGCGCCACAGTTCGAGCGAGCGCGCGAGGCGTGCCGCGACCTGCGGGTTGATCGCGTCGAGCGCGAGCACCTGTTCGGCCCAGAACGCGTAGCCCGAACCGTCCGCCGCGTGGAATTGCGCGGGGTTGGCCGCGCAGAAGCTGAAGATCAGCGAGCGCGCACGGTTCGGATTCTTCAGGTTGAACGCGGGGTGCGCGAGCAGCTTGCGCACCTTCGCGAGCGTCGGCTGCGCGGGCGTGCCGCGTTGCGCCGCCTGCATCGCGAACCACTTGTCGATCACGAGCGCCTCCTTCTCGAAGCGACGGTAGAAGTCGTCGAGCGCGTGCTCGGCCGGCCCGTTCGCGCCCGCGGCGGCCGCGGACAGCAGCGCGCCGAGCGCAGCCGCGCGATCGGTCATGTTGTTCGCCGCGTCGTACTGGGCCGTGGCGAGGCGCACGGCATCGGCCGGATCGTCGAGTTCGGCGAGATACGCGAGCGCGAGGTTCTTCAGCGCGCGGCGGCCCGAGGCTTCCGGCGTCGGCTCATAGGCGCCGGGCGTCTGGTGCCGTTCGTATGCGGCGAGCCAGTCGGCGCGCAGCGCGCTCGCGAGCTGGCGGCGCACGAACTGGCGCGCGCGATGCACGGCGGCCGGGTCGGCCTCGGCCATCTGGTCGGCGAGATAGGTCTCCGACGGCAGCGTCAGCGCGAGTTCGCGGAATGCCGGCGACAGGCTTTCATCGGTCAGCACGCGACGGAACGCGGCGACGAAATTCTCGCCGAGCGCGAGCGGCGCATCGGCGGCGGCACGTGCGGCGAGCGTCAGCAGCGCGCGTGTCGCGAGGCGCTGGCCGGCCTCCCAGCGGTTGAACGGATCGCTGTCGTGCGCGAGCAGGAACGCGAGATCGTCGTCGCTGTAGTCGTACTCGACGATCACCGGCGACGAGAAGTTGCGCAGCAGCGACGGCAGCGGCGCTTCCGGCACGTCGACGAACGTGAAGGTCTGCTCGGTATCGGTGAACTCGAGCACGCGCGTCGTGCCCGATGCGGCGGCTTCGCCGTCCAGACGCAGCGGCAGGTCGCGGCCGTCGCGGCCGATCAGGCCGATCGCGAACGGGATCAGCAGCGGCCCCTGCTGCGTTTCGCGCGCGGCCGGCGACGCGTCGCCGTAGCCTTGCGCGAGGGTGATCGTATAGCGGCGCGCGGCCGCGTCGTACGCGGTGCGCACCGACACGCGCGGCGTGCCGGCCTGGCTGTACCAGCGCTCGAATTGCGCGAGGTCGCGCCCGTTCGCGTCGGCCATCGCGTGACGGAAGTCGTCGCAGGTCACCGCGTGGCCGTCGTGGCGCTTGAAGTAGAGATCCATCCCCTTGCGGAAGCCGTCGCGGCCGAACAGCGTCTGGTACATCCGCACGACTTCCGAGCCTTTCTCGTAGACCGTCATCGTGTAGAAGTTGTTGATCTCGACGTAGCTCTCCGGGCGCACCGGGTGCGCCATCGGGCCGGCATCCTCGGCGAACTGGAGTTGGCGCAGCACGCGCACGTCCTCGATGCGCTTCACCGCGCGGGCCGCCGATTCGACGTCGTCGCCCGCGGCCATGTCGGCCGAGAATTCCTGGTCGCGGAACACCGTCAGGCCTTCCTTCAGGCTCAACTGGAACCAGTCGCGGCAGGTCACGCGGTTGCCGGTCCAGTTGTGGAAGTACTCGTGGCCGACCACCGACTCGATGTTCGCGAAATCGGTGTCGGTCGCGGTCTCGGGGTTCGCCAGCACGTACTTCGTGTTGAAGATGTTGAGCCCCTTGTTTTCCATCGCGCCCATGTTGAAATCGCCGACCGCGACGATCATGAAGCGGTCGAGATCGAGCTCGAGACCGAAGCGCTTTTCGTCCCAGCGGATCGAGTGGATCAGCGAATCCATCGCGTGGCGCGTCTTGTCGAGATCGGCCGGTTCGACCCACACCTGCAGCAGCTTTTCCTTGCCGGAGCCGGTCGTGATCGTTTCCTCGATCGCGACGAGCTTGCCCGCGACCAGCGCGAACAGGTAGCTCGGCTTGCGGAACGGGTCTTCCCATTTCGCGAAGTGGCGGCCGTCGGGCAGGTCGCCCGAATCGACGAGGTTGCCGTTCGACAGCAGCACCGGGTACGCGGCCTTGTCGGCACGCAGCGTGACGGTGTACGACGCCATCACGTCGGGGCGGTCGAGGAAGTAGGTGATGCGGCGAAAGCCTTCGGCTTCGCACTGCGTGAAGAAGTTGCCGCTCGACACGTAGAGGCCCGACAGCGTCGTATTCTGATCGGGGGCGCACGCGCTTTCGAGCGTCAGCTCGAACGCCTCGGGCACGTTCTCGACCGTCAGGCCGTGTTCGTGCGCGCGCACCGCGCCGTGCGGCGCGCCATCCAGCCGCGCGCCGAGGAATTCGAGCGCCTCGCCCATCAGTTCCAGGTGGGGCGCGGGCGCGGCGTCCGGATTGCGGCGCACGCGCATCGTATTCCTGACGATCGTGCGGGCCGGCGCGAGATCGAATTCGAGTGCAACGGCATCGATGAGGAAGGCCGGCGGCGTGTAGTCGGCGCGGCGGATCACGGTGGAGGAGGCGTTGTCGGACATGGTCGTCGAGATCGGTGGAGTGGGGATCGGGCCCGCGGCGCGGGCCGGGCGAACCGGGCCATTGTACAAAGGCTTGCCGCCGCGTGCCGCTGCGAACTTTTTACCGCTTCCGGGAGTCCGCGTATTATCGGCATCCCGTGCGCTTCGCGTGGTGCGACGAACGGGTGACGGATCGACGAGGATCGACATGAAACGCGAATGGATACAACGCGGTGCGGGCTGGGTTGCGGTGCTGTGCGTGGCGCTGCTGGCGGGCTGCACGAGCTACGTGACGACGCAGGTCACGGCCTTCTCCGACTGGAGCGGCAGCGACGCGACACGCACTTACGCCTTCACGCGCACCGACGCGCAGAAGCACAGCATCGAGCAGTCGACCTACGAGCCGATCGTCGCGAACGAATTGTCTGTGTACGCGTTCCGCCAGGTGCCGGCCGCGCAGGCGCGCTATCTGGTCGGCCTGACGTACGGCGTCGGCAGCGATCTGGTGACGGTGCCGCAGCCGGTCTACTACGACCCGTGGTTCATGGGGCCGGGGCCGTACTGGCGGGGCGGGCCGTGGGGCCCGTGGGGGCCATGGGGCGGGATGCCGGCCGGCTATGTCGCGCAGACCTACCAGGTGTTCGATTACACGCTCGGCATCCGGATCACCGAGCGCGCGACCGGCAAGGAGGTCTACAACGTGACCGCGCGCACCACCGGCGACAACGGCGCGCTGCTGTACGCGATGCCGTTCCTCGCGCGCAGCGCGCTCGCCGATTTCCCGTTGTCGAACGGCGCGATCCGCACCGTGCGGCTGCCGGTCGACAAGCGCGGCGGGCCGGCCGCGCCGGCCGCCAACGAGCGCGCGGTGCCGGCGGCCCCGGCGTCGGGCGCGGCGGTCGCGAAGTAACGCGATCGCGGTACGGGCGCGGCCGCGCGGCCGCGCGGCCGCGCCGCTCGCTCGCCTGCATCGAGCGGGCGTCAAACCTGCGTCAAACCTGCGTCAAACCCCGATACCCAGCAGCGCCAGCACGCCGAGCACGACGAACAGCACGGCCGCGATGCCGTGCACGAGCTTCGTCGGCAGACGGTGCGCGAAGCGGTCGCCGAGCAGGATCGCCGGCACGTTCGCGAGCATCATTCCGAACGTCGTGCCGGCCACGACGCCGATGTAATCCTGGAAGCGCGCCGCCAGCGCAACGGTCGCGATCTGCGTCTTGTCGCCCATTTCGGCGAGGAAGAACGCGACGAGCGTCGCGCCGAACACGCCGAGCCGCGAGCGGGTCGCATTGGCTTCGTCCTCGTCTAGCTTGTCCGGCACGAGAATCCACAGCCCCATTGCGATGAACGAGAACGCGAGCGCCCAACGCATGATCGACGGCGTGACAAGTACGCCCAGCCATTCGCCGAGCGCACCGGCGAACCCGTGATTCACGAGCGTCGCGACGAGCACGCCGAGAATGATCGGCATCGGCTTGCGATAGCGCGCAGCCAGGACGAGGGAAAGCAGTTGGGTCTTGTCGCCGATTTCAGCGAGGGCGACGGCGCCGGTGGAGATCAGGAAGGCTTGAGACACGAATGGGGTTCCACGGGCCGTTGTTGTGCGTGCGAGCGACGATCCACCGCGCGCCGGGCCCTGATGCGGCGCGCTGTGAACCATCGGTCTCGCCAGGCCAACGTGGCTGCGCCCGCCATGGCCGAACGGCCAAGTCTGTTGACGGACGCCTCCGTCACGATGCGCGCCGGTGGCGCGGGACATCGAGCGGAGCGGCTACTCCCCAATGAGCGGCGAATTCTAGCACGGCGCATTGCACGCGGGAAAGCGGTCCGGCCGCCGTGCATTCGATCGCCGGCATGCACGGCGGCGAAGCTGCCGCGCTGCCGGAACGGCGTGCCCGCCGGGCGTTACGCGGCGGTGGGGCGGCGAGCGGCGCCGCGCTCGTGCACGAGTTCGCCGGCCGCATAGGTGCGGTACACCGCGCGGTCGTCGCCGAGCAGCGCGAACGCGAACAGCAGTTCCTCGAGCGAATCCGCGCGCTTCGTGCGGCGCGCGAGCAGCGGCGTCGCCTGCGGGTCGAGCACGACGAAATCGGCTTCGGTGCGCGGCTGGAGCGTGCCGACCGTGTCCGTGAGGTCGAGCGCCTGCGCAGCGCCGGCCGTCGCGAGCCAGAACATCCGCGTGGCGGTCAGATGATGGCCCGACAGCCGCGCGACCTTGTGCGCCTCGTTCATCGTCTGCAGCATCGAGAACGACGTGCCGCCGCCGACGTCGGTCGCGAGCGTGACGGGCACGTCGTATTCGCCGGCCTTGTCGAAATCGAACAGCCCGCTGCCGAGGAAGAAATTCGACGTCGGGCAATGCGCGACGACGGTGCGCGTCTCGGCCATCCGGCGGCGATCCTCGTCGTCGAGGTGGATGCAGTGGCCGTACACCGCGCGCGGACGCAGCAGCCCGTAGCGGTCGTAGATGTCGAGATAGCTGCGGTGGCCGGGGAACAGCTCGGCCACCCATTTCACCTCGTCGACGTTTTCCGCGACGTGGCTTTGCACGAACACGTCCGGATGGCGGCGCGCGAGTTCGCTGCACGCCTCGAGCTGCGCCTCGGTCGACGTCGGCGCGAAGCGCGGCGTGAGCGCGTACATCTGGCGCCCCTTGCCGTGCCAGCGGTCGATCAGCTCGGCGCTGTCGTCATAGCCAGATTGCGCGGTGTCGCGCAGGAATTCGGGGCAGTTGCGGTCCATCAGCACCTTGCCCGCGATCATCCGCAGGTCGCGTGCGTCGCTCGCCGCGAACAGCGCATCGGCCGACTGCTTGTGCACCGTGCAGTAGACGAGCGCGCTCGTCGTGCCGCACGCGAGCAGTTCGTCGACGAAGAACTCGGCGACTTCGCGCGCATGCTCGGGGTCGCCGAACTGGCGCTCGGTCGGGAACGTGTACTTGTCGAGCCACGGCAACAGGCCCGGGGCCGGCGACGCGATCATGTCCGTCTGCGGATAGTGGATGTGCGTGTCGATGAAGCCGGGCACGATCAGCTTGTCGCGCAGGTCGTGGACCACCGCGTCGCGCGCAAGCGTCGCGGCGAGCCGTGCATACGGGCCGGCCGCGACGACCTTGCCGGCGTCGACGATCAGGAGCCCGTCGGTCTCGTAGTTCGCGGCCTGGCTCGATTGCGCCGGGTCGCCGTTGAAGGTCAGCAGTTGGGAACGGAAAGCGGTTTGCGTCATGACGAAAGGTCCTGCATCAAGGTAAGGCGAACGGAAGAAGGCGATCGACGCCGCGTGGCGGCGGGACGGTGCTTCGCGAGCGGCGGCGGCACGCGACGTGCGGCACGGCCGGGGCAACGGCGCGGGTGAACGTGGCGGCCGGGGCCGCCAACGAGTGGTTGCCCGCGCACCTCGCGGCCGTTGCGTCCGCAACCGGTGCGCCCGCATCCGGTACGACGGCGAACGGCACGGCAAGCCGCGACGGCCGGTGCAAGCAGGCGACGACGCGCTGCACGGTCGCTCCGCCTGTACGCAGCCGGCCGGCCCGGCGCCAGGCCGAACCGGTGATCGCGAAGCGAATGTCGTTGCCGTGTTTCATCCGTCTAGCGTTCCTCGATGCGGGTCGTCACGCGGCCTTCCAGTAAGCGTCGAGGCGCGCGTACAGTGCGTCGCGCTGCGCCGGCTCGATGAACGACGCCTCGAAGCCGTTGCGGATCACCGCATGGACTTCGGCGTCCGTGAGTTGCAACCCTTCGGCCGTCGCGAAGTAGTTTTCGTTGACGTAGCCGCCGAAATAGGCCGGATCGTCGGAATTGATCGTCACCGCCACGCCACGGTCGAGCAGGGCCTTCAGCGTATGCTTCGCCATGTCGTCGAACACGCACAGCTTCAGGTTCGACAGCGGGCAGACGGTGAGCGCCGTGCGCGTCTTCGCGAGGCGTTCGACGAGCGCCGCATCTTCGATGCTGCGCACGCCATGGTCGATCCGGTCGACCTTCAGCACGTCGAGTGCTTCGTAGATATACGCGGGCGGACCTTCCTCGCCCGCGTGCGCGACGAGCTTCAGCCCGAGCGCGCGCGCCTTCTCGAACACACGTGCGAACTTCGTCGGCGGATGGCCGAGCTCCGACGAATCGAGGCCCACGCCGATCAGGCGATGACGATAGCGTTCGAACAGCGGCAATGCGGATTCGAACGTCGCGAGCGCATCTTCTTCGGACAGGTGGCGCAGGAAGCACAGGATCAGTTTGCTCGACAGCCCGCGTCGTTCGGCATCGGTGAGTGCGCGCTCGATGCCCGCGACGACCGTCTCGATCGGCACGCCACGCTCGGTGTGCGTCTGCGGGTCGAAGAACAGTTCGGTGTGGACGACGTTGTCGGCGAGCGCGCGTTCGCAGTACGCGGCCGTCATGTCGTAGAAATCCTGCTCGGTGAGCAGCACGCTCGCGCCGGCGTAGTAGATGTCGAGGAACGATTGCAGGTCGGTGAACGCGTATGCGGCGCGCAGCGCATCGATCGAATCGTACGCGAGCTTCACGCCGTTGCGCTGCGCGAGCGCGAAGATCAGCTCGGGCTCGAGCGAGCCTTCGATATGGATATGCAGCTCCGCTTTCGGTGCGCGGGCAATCTTGTCCTTGAATGTCGGGGTCATGGCGTCGTTCTTGGTCGGTCAGTAGGATGGGGAAGCCTGCGCGGACGCATTCGCTTCGACGGCCTGCAGCAACTGCGCGGCCACCGAGATCGCGATCACTTCGGGCGCCTTGTCGACGATGCCTTCGACGCCGATCGGGCAGCGCATCCGCGCGAGCTGGGCCGGGTCGATGCCGATCGCGGCGAGGCGATGATCGAACTGCGCGCGTTTCGTGTGCGAGCCGGTCATCCCGAAGTATGCATAGTCGCCGCGTCGCAGGATGCGCTCGGCCAGCGCGAAATCGAGTGCGTGGTCGTGCGTCATCACGACGAAGTAGGACTGCGGCGGCGCTGCATCGACCGCGTCCGCCGGGGAAGCGGCCGCGTCGATCGCGAGGTTGCC
This sequence comes from Burkholderia sp. MSMB1078WGS, assembly GCF_001528895.1. Taxonomy (NCBI): domain Bacteria; kingdom Pseudomonadati; phylum Pseudomonadota; class Betaproteobacteria; order Burkholderiales; family Burkholderiaceae; genus Burkholderia; species Burkholderia sp. MSMB1078WGS. The sequence goes on from NZ_LPDI01000040.1 coordinate 173,431, forward strand.
GATGCCGGCGAGCGCGTCGGCCGGCGGGAATACCGCATCGGGCCGGTCGATCCAGCGCACGTGGCACGGCAGCGTCGCCAGCACCTTCACGAGCGCGGTGCCGATGTGCCCGGCGCCGAACAGCATGACGGGGAACGCGTACGGGGCGATCGTTTCGGTCATCAGCGATACGCCGCCGGTTTCCCACAGCAGGCAGTCGGCGCGCGCGGCTTCCGATTCGGGCTCGCTCAACAGCGGCGCGCCCGGCGAGGGGCCGAATGATACGCTACGGACGGTCGCGGCGCCGGCCGCGACGCGCTTCGCGAGCGACATGATCCAGCCGAGATCGCCGACGTCGAGCCGCTCGAATGCGAGCACCACGGCGCCGCCGCAGCACTGCCCGAGGCTCGGGCCGAGCGCGAGCCGCTCGAGCCGGCGTGCGTGCGGCACGTGCGCGCCGTCCTTCAGCAGGTGCCGCGCGATCTCGATCGCCTTCCATTCCAGATGACCGCCGCCGATCGTATGGCGTGCCGTGTCGCGCGTGACGAGCATCTTGGTGCCGGCCTCGCGCGGCGCGGAGCCGTCGGTGTGCGCGACCGTCACGAGCACGGCCGCTTCGCCGTGCGCGAGCAGTTGCTGCAGATCGCCGAGCCAGGCTTCCATCAGCACGCTCCGTTCGGGACGACGCGGCACGACACGCGGCGCGGGCTGGCGGGCGCGGCGGCAACGAGGACGGACGGGAGCGGGGCAGCCCGGCTGCACGGCCGATGCGGTGCGGCGGCCGGGGACCGACGGCGTGCGCGAACGGCGCCGCCGGACGCGCGGACGCCATGAGGGTGACGGATGCGGATGGTTTGCGTTGTCATGATGAATCCAGTCGACATTGCGGATCGGGCGCGCGTTACGCAGGCAGCGGTGAGACCGCCTGGCCTCGCGCACGTAGATCGCCATCCAGTCCCGAAGATAGCACCGCCACGCGGCGGGAACATGGGCGGGCGGTGATCCGGGCTATCAGGCGGCGACCATGTCGATCATAGGCCCGCTGCGCGGGATCGGGGCGCCGAGGCATGCACATCGGGCCGAAACGCCCGCGTGACGGGCGCGAGCGCGGCGATTGCGCGACGCACGCCGGCTCGGCGATCCGGACGGCGGCGGGGTAGGGGTTTACACGCGACGACCGGGCGAGGCCGGCGCAGGCACCCGCCGCGACCGGGTGGCGACTCGCCGGCGCCGCGCGGCCCATTCGGCCGGGCCGCGCAGGCCGTGGGCCGGCAAAACGGCCGGCCGGTCAGCTCGCGAGCTTGCGGCGATGGCGCCAGAGGCTCGCGACGACCGCGATCAGGATCACGGCGAAGCCGATCAGCGCCCAGCCGGGCAGCAGGATGCCGAAGATCGGCGGGTAGACGGTCTCGCACAGCCCGGCGACCTTGAACATGCCGGGGAACCACTGCGCGGGCGGCAGGCTGTCGACGATCGGCTGCAGCGTGTCGAAGCCGCAGCTGAAGCCCGGATTCATCTGGATCGACAGGTGTCGCGCGGCCGTGGCGACGCCGCCGGCCGCGGCGATCGCGATCAGCAGTTCGAGCACCCAGATGCCGCGCCAGTTGCGGATCCCCGCGGCCAGGAACGCGAAGATCCCGATCGCGCAGAAGAAGTAGCGCTGGATGATGCACAGCGGGCACGGGTCTTCGTTCTTCACGTACTGCAGGTACAGCGCGCCGGCCAGCAGGGCGATGCACACCCATCCGAGCAGCATCAGCAGGCGGCGTTCGCGGCGTAGTGCAAGCGTGTAGTCGTTCATGTCGGCGGGGTTCCTCGTCGGTCGGTCCGGAAAACAATCGCGCGATTTTAGCGCGAACGGTCTGGCACGAAACTGACGGCGCGCGTGCGGCACCCTGCCGCACCGCGCGCGGGCCGCCGGCGATCGGCCGGCCACCGGCTGGCGCGGTCAGCGGATCGTGTTCAGCACGGCTTCGACCGACTGGCCGATCGCGAGCAGCGCATCGTCGCGATGCGGCGCCGCCGCGAGCATCAGGCCGACCGGCGCGGCATCGCGCGGATGGCACGGCAGCGACAGCCCGCATGCATCGAGGAAGTTGAATGCGCTGGGGTTGCGCAGGATCAGCGCGTTGGTGCGCGTGAACGCGTCGTCGTCCGTTTCGAGTTCGGCGATGCGCGGCGGCACGACCGGCACCGTCGGCGCGACGAGCGCATCGAAGCGCGACCAGACCGTGTGCGCGGCTTCGTCGAGCATCGCGGCGCGTGCGGCGAGCAGGTCCAGATAGTCGGCGGCCGTCGCGGGCTCGCCCTTCAGGATCCGCGTCAGCACGCGTGGGTCGTACCGGTCGCGATGGGTGGCGAGCAGCGGGCGATGCCATGCGTACGCTTCGATCGGCGAGAAGCCGAAACGGTTGATCTCCGGCAACCGGTCGAGCGCGGGGAAGCGCACTTCGGTGACGATCGCGCCGGCGGCTTCGAGATGCTTGAGCGCGGTGTCGAGCGCAGCCGCGACGTCGGCATCGACGCCGTCCGTCACGTAGTTCGTCAGCACGCCGAGCCGCACGCCCTCGAGCGGCCGGGCAGCCGGCACGTGCGGCTCGAGCCCCGCGAGCATCCGGTCGACGAGCGCGCAGCACGCGACCGTCAGGCCGATCGGGCCGAACGAGTCGAGCGTCGTCGACAGCGGCACGCCGCCTTGCGTCGGAATCCGGCTCGCGGTCGGCTTGAAGCCCGTCAGCCCGCACAGCGCGGCCGGAATGCGGATCGAGCCGCCGGTGTCGGTGCCGAGCGCGACCGCAGCCATCCCGTCGGCGACCGATGCGGCCGCACCCGACGACGAGCCGCCCGAAATCCGTGCATCGCCCGGCACGTCGCGATGATACGGCGAGCGCGGGGTGCCGAAGTGCGGATTCAGCCCGAGCCCCGAGAACGCGAACTCGCTCATGTTGGTGCGGCCGACCAGCACCGCGCCCGCGCGCTTGAGCCGCGCGACGGCGACCGCATCGGTGTGCGCGACCGGCGCGCCGTCGAGTACGCGCGAACCCGCGCGCGTGACCTGGCCCGCGACGTCGAACAGATCCTTGACCGACACGGGAATGCCCGCGAGCGGCGACAGCACGGTGCCCGCGGCGCGCAGCCGGTCGTGTGCGTCGGCGGCCGCGCGGGCGTTGTCCGCATCGACTTCGGTGAAGACGACGGCGCCCTGGCCCGACGGATCGGCGATCCGGTCGAGTGCGGTGTCGACGAGCGCGCGGCTCGTGGTCCGGCCGGCGGCGAGATCGGCGGCGAGCTGGGCGAGCGGGGGGAAGGGCGTGAAAGTGGTCATGGCGGCTCAGGGGCGAAGATGTTGAAGAAGCGTGGAGCGAAACGAATCGATATGGCGTTCGACGGCTGCGCGCGCGCCGGCGGCGTCGCGTGCGGACAGCCGATCGAACAGCGCGCGGTGCTCGTGCTGGACGTCGGCGAGATGGTGCGGTTCGGACAGCGTGACGAACCAGAAGCGCAGCGAACGATCGTGCAGTGCGCGCAGGATGTCGGCGAGCACCGCGTTGCGTGCGGCCGCGGCGATCGTCTGATGAAACGCGCGGTCGAGCGCCATCATGCCCTCGACGTCGTGCGTGTCGACGCAGGCCTGCCCGTCGTCGAGCAGCGCGGCCAGGCGCGCGAGATCGTCGGGCGTTGCATGGCGCGCGGCGAGTTCGGCGCAGTGCGCTTCGTTGATGCGCCGCACGTCGATCACCGCGACGATGTCGTCGAGCGACAGCGGCTGCACCATCAGGCCCTTGCGCGGCATCACGGACAGCAACCCTTCGAGCACGAGCCGATGCACGGCCTGGTGCACCGGTGTGCGGCCGATCCCCGTGCGGGCGACGAGATCGGCTTCGTTGAGCGCGGCGCCCGGCTTCAGGCGCATCGTGATGATGTCCCGCTGAATCAGCGCGTACGCGCGCTCGGCGAGGCTGGCCGGCGACGCGGCGGCGCGGTCGCGGGCGACGTCGGTGAGGGTGCTCACACGGGGTGCGGCGCAAGGGCCGGAAGGGGCGCGATCATGGCGCGGATGGCTCGGAAAGGATGAACGATCTCTGGATATTATTGTGATATATCAGCGATGTCCAGCATGGTCGATACGAGGCGGGCGCGTGACCGGGCCGCTCTCCGGCGCGACTGGCCAACGACTTGCAACAATATCGACAGGATGTTGCCGGTTTGCCGCGCGATCGTGCACTGAAGCATAATGAATCCTCGTCTATCCCTACGCGCGAGCGACGCATCAGACCATCGTCATGAGCGAAAACACGCCTTCTCCGGCCGGTCTGCCCGGCACCTCTTCCGCTTCTTCCGATTCCCCCCGTCCCGATCCGGCGAAAACGCCCGCTGCGCCGGCCACGCAGGCCGCCGCGGAGAACGTCGCCGACGACGGCGCGTCGCCCGTCACGGCCGCATCCGAGCCGGGTGCGCCCGGCGCGGCGGGCGCCGTCGGTGATGGCGCCGCCTCGGCCGCGCCGCCGAAGCCCGGCTCGCCGCCGCCCGGCTTCGGCGCGCCGCCCGATTTCGACACGCCTCGGCCGCCGCCCGCGAACGCGCAGAATGCGCCGCCGGCCTACCTGAAGCAGAGCGACACGCCGTGGTCGGTGTTCGGCCGGATCGTCGCGGCCCGCGCGCGACGGCTGTTCGACCGTGCCGGCCAGCGCATCACGCAGCGCACGCTGCGCATCGGCGTGTCGGCGCGGATCTTCCATCCGGAGCCGGGCGCGAAGGGGTTGCGCGGCAAGACGCTGCAGTATCTCGAGGAGTCGATCGCCCACTGGGTGATGTCGCGCGACGTGCTCGTGTTCATGATTCCGACGGTCGGCCATCAAGGCATGATCCATCCGAGCAACATCCGCCTGCGCGATTACGCGAAGCATCTCGACGGCCTGCTGCTGCAAGGCGGCGCCGACGTGTCGCCGCAGACCTACGCGGCGTCGGATGCGCGCCCCGAATGGCCGGGCGATCGCGTGCGCGACATGTACGAGCTCGAACTGCTGCACGAATTCGTCGAGTCCGGCAAACCCGTGCTCGGCGTGTGTCGCGGCTGCCAGCTGATCAACGTCGCGTTCGGCGGCTCGCTGTACCAGGACATCGCCACCGACGTGCCGACCGCGAACGCGCACGTGAGCGAGCATTACGACCAGCATCGCCACGCGATCCGCTTCCCCGACTCGTCGACGCTCGCGAGCATGTTCCCGGGGCGCAGCGAAGCGATCGTCAACTCGATACACCACCAGGCGATCCGCGATCTCGGCCGCGATCTGAACATCGAGGCCGTGTCGGCCGGCGACGGGATCATCGAAGGCATTCGCCATCGGCGTTCGCCGTTCGTCGTCGGCGTGCAGTGGCATCCGGAGTTTCATCGTGCGGGCGGCTCGGAACTGCTGGACTGCACGCCGCTGCTCGATGCGTTCCTGCGCGCGGCGCGCGAAACGCGTCTGTAGTACGCGGCATTTTTCGCGTCGCACGACGGCCGGCCGCATCCCGATAAATTCGAGATGCGGCCGTTTCGTTTTGAACGATAATCGCGAGTTCCGATTCGTTCGCCGGAGTCTGACGTTGGCTTTCCGAAACTTCTTCCCTGCACGATGCGCGACGTGGATCGTCGCGCTGGTTGCCTGCGCACAAGCGGGCACGGCCTGGTCCGCCGATGCGACCGCACCTGCCGCCGGTACGCGTCCGGCGGTCACGAGCCTGAGCGGCGGCTCGCAGCCGGCGGCATCGGCCGCGACGGACGCCGCCGCGCAAGGCAACGTCGCCGAGCTGACGCAACTGCTGCACGACGGCCGGATCGTCGAGATGCGCACGACGTACAACGGCAGCTACGGCGCGAGCCTGATGTTCGATCCGCGGGAGATGACGTACTACGTCGCGCTGTTCCAGGACAAGAACCTGTGGCGTGTGATCCGTTCGCAGGAAAAGAACCGCGCGGAGATGGTGTACGCGAACTTCGTCCAGCAGACGGCGCAGCTTGCCGATATCGAGATCCGCCGGACCGAGCTGCAGGCGCAGAAGGCATTTCTTGAACGCGTGATCGCGCTGCAGGCGAATCGTGCGCAGCAGTTGCAGGCCGACTTGAGCATCGCGCGCAGCCAGCAGGCCGAAGTCGCGCAGCGGCAGAAGTCGGCGCAGGAGCAGGCGCAGGCGCTGCAGGTCGAGAAGCGGGCTGCGCAGTTGCAGTTGCGCGATCTGCAGGAGCAGGTGCGGCAACTCGAGAAGCAGACCGAGACGGGGCTGTCCGCGCACAAGTAACGATTCGTCGAACGGACGGAGCGAGACGAGCAAAAACCCGGCGAAGCGATCTTCGCCGGGTTTTTTATTGCGCGGGCGTCAGTGAGCGAACGCGTCCGGCGCGTCGGTCACGCGACGGTGCGACAGTTGCGACGTCCAGTCGAAACCGGCCGCGGGCGGCGGCGCCGGGCGCGCGGGCTGGGTGGCGCGCAGCGCGTTCGCCATGGCAATCAACGTGGCCGGATCGTCGAGCGAGTCGCGGGTATCGCGCGTGTCTGCCAGACGCGGCGGGGGAGCGAGCCGATCGGGTGTGCCGGTGGGGCGCGCGCTGCGCTGGGTCGACGGATGTGCGGCCAGCCGCGGCACGACCGGTGTGCGGGGCGGTGCTTTCGTTGCGCGCGGGCTGGTTGCCCGACGTGGCGAGGCAGGGTGGACCTGCCGCGCGTCGGCCGCCGCTTGCGGGTGAAGCGACGCCGGGCGAACTGCGATGCGATGCGTGGCTGGCGGCGATCCGATCGTGTTCGCGACAGGCGTCGCCACGTTGCGCTGCGGCATGACGTGCGTCGACGTACCAGATCGTGCCGTAGCGGCGTGAATCGTGCCGGTCGATGTTGCGACGACATCGGCCGAACTGCCGGCTGCTTGCGTCGCGTATGCAGGACCGAACCCCGCAGGCGGGTCGTACACGCCGATCAGCCCGCCGATGATGCCGAGTGCGCCGATGCTCCAGCAGACGGCGTAGATCGCGCGCCGATCGTGAGGGCGGCGCACGCGACGGGTGGCTGCCGCAGCCGGCGTGACGGCCACCCCGACCGAAGCCGGCAGCGATACCACCGCAGGCAGCGGTTGCCATCGGCACGCGTGGTGTGGCCGGTCGACATCGATGCAGGACGTCGTCAGTGTCGCGAGGCAGGGCCTGCCGGGCCGTGTGCCGGGCGCACCGGGGAGTCGCCATTCGCGGCCGAACGGCGGGACGTGATCGAGCGGGGTGGCGCGCGGGCGGGCGAGCGCGCCTTCGACCGGGACGAGAGGCAATGGGGTCATGAAAAGAGTACGCCGTGCGACACGGGCGACCGTGCCGGCGCGGCGCGGAAATGTCGTCGCAAATCCTGCATTGTGGTCGGCAGGCGAATGCCGGTCGATCAGATCAATCTGATTCTCGTACCCGTTTCGGGGCGACGTGTACGAGACGGATACCGCGACGGTCATGACAGGGCGCCACAAGGCAAATGTCGGGCTGACGTGGCATGATTCGCGAATCATGCCGGTGGCGCACCGTTACGCGCCGCCGGCGGGCAGCGATGCCCGTGCGCACCGGCTCGGCCCGGCGCGTCGTGCATCGTCGGATTCATGCGGTGCGGTATGCGCCGTCCGAGCTGAGCGAGAAAACATGTCCACTGCGTCCCCTGCCATCGCGCAGGAATCGAAAGTCCGCACCGTCTTCCGGGTCGTCAGCGGCAACTTCCTGGAAATGTACGACTTCATGGTCTACGGGTATTACGCGTCGGCCATCGCGAAAACGTACTTTCCGAGCGGCAACGCCTTCGCATCGCTGATGCTGTCGCTGTCGGTATTCGGCGCGGGCTTCCTGATGCGGCCGGTCGGTGCGATCGTGCTCGGCGCGTATATCGACCATCACGGCCGCCGCAAGGGGCTGATCCTGACGCTCGGGCTGATGGCGATCGGCACGCTCACGGTGGCCGCGATACCGGGATACGCGACGATCGGCGTGCTTGCGCCGGTGCTCGTGCTGTTCGGCCGGTTGCTGCAAGGTTTCTCGGCGGGCGTCGAACTCGGCGGCGTGTCGGTCTACCTGTCGGAGATCGCGACGAAGGGCCACAAGGGGTTCTACACGTCGTGGCAGTCGGGGAGCCAGCAGGTGGCCGTCGTGTTCGCCGCGTTCGTCGGCGTCGTGCTGAACCGCGCGCTGCCGGTCGAGGAAATGACCGCGTGGGGCTGGCGCATTCCGTTCCTCATCGGCTGCCTGATCGTGCCGTTCCTGTTCCTGATCCGCCGGTCGCTGAAGGAGACCGACGAATTTCTTGCAAAGCGTCACCGCCCGACGATGGGCGAGATCATGCGCTCGATGCTCGACAACTGGGGTGTCGTGGTGGCCGGCATGGGGATGGTGATCATGACGACGGTGTCGTTCTACATGATTACCGCCTACACGCCGACCTTCGGCAAGGAAGTGCTGCACCTGTCGTCGCTCGACGCGCTGGTCGTGACCGTCTGCGTCGGGATCTCGAACCTCGTGTGGCTGCCGCTGTCCGGTGCGCTGTCCGACCGCATCGGCCGTCGCCCCGTGCTCATCGCGTTCACCGTGCTGACGTTGCTGTCGGCTTACCCGGCCGTGCTGTGGCTCGTCGGCGATCCGTCGTTCCTGCGGCTGCTCGCGGTCGAGCTGTGGCTGTCGTTCCTGTACGCGTCGTACAACGGGGCGATGGTCGTCGCGCTGACCGAAGTGATGCCGGCCGACGTGCGTACGGCCGGCTTCTCGCTCGCGTACAGCCTGGCAACGACGATCGGCGGCTTCACGCCGGCGATCTCGACGCTGCTGATCCACCAGACGGGCAATAAAGCGGCGCCCGGGATGTGGTTGAGCGTGGCCGCGATCTGCGGCTTGATCGCGACGCTCGTGCTCTATCGCACCGCCGACGCGCGCAACCAGTACAAGTCGGCCTGACGGCGGCCGGTCTATCGCGCGGCGTCGGCCGCGCATCGCATCGAAAAAAGGGAGCGCCATGCGCTCCCTTTCTCGTTGGCGGTCATGCCTCGCGCAGCATGTCGGCCACCGCGGCCGCCACGTCGAGCCATGCGCCCGGCGCAGGCTGGCGGGCGATCCTGGCCTGCGGATACCACGGGCAGTCGTCGCCGGTGAACCAGCGCCAGTCGGGCGCGAACGGCAGCATGACCCACAGCGGCTTGCCGAGCGCGCCCGCGAGGTGCGCGACGGCCGTGTCGATCGTGACGACGCCGTCGAGCCGTTCGATCAGCGCCGCCGTATCGGCAAAGTCGTTCAGCCGGCCGTCGAGGCGATGCACGCGCGGATGTGCGTCGACGCGCGCTCGTTCGTCGTCGTCCAGCGCAGGCTGCAGCACGATCCAGTCGATGTCCGGCAGCGCGAGCAACGGCGCGAGCGCGTCGAACGGCATCGAGCGGTTTTCCTGCGCCTGCCGGCGCCCCGACCATGCCAGGCCGAACTTGCGTTTCGACTGCCCGCCGAGCGACCCGCGAAAGCGCCGCCGGGCGCCGTCGGGCGCATCGAGATAGCGCGAGCCGACGATGTCTTCCGGCTGAAGCCCGAGCAGGAACGGCAGGCTCATCAGCGTGCAGCCGACGTCCGCGACAGGCGGCTTCGCGGCGCCTTGCGCGATGAGCGTCACGCGCCAGCGCGACGCGGCCGGCGTCAGCAGTGCGACGAGTTCCGGCTGGACTTCGAGCACGACGCGCGCGCAGCGTGCGCGGGCCAGCGGCACGAAGCGCACGAACTGCAGCGTGTCGCCGAACCCCTGTTCCGCGCGAATCAGCAACGTACGCGACGCAATCGGCTCGCCCTGCCAGCGCGGCAGCGCGCCGAGCGGCGTCGCGCCGGGCGTCTCGTGGCGCGCTTCGTAGGCGGGCAGGCCGCGCGTGAAGTCGCGCAGCGTCAGCAGCGTGACCGCGCGATGCAGCCGCGCGAGCGTGAGATCGGGCGCGACGCGCAGCGCCTGGTCGAATGCGCGCAGCGCCATCTCGTGCGCGCCGAGCGCGTGATGCGCGTTGCCGAGATTCAGCCACGCGAGCCCGAACGACGGATCGAGCCCGACGGCGCGTTCGTAGTAGGGCAGCGCGTCGCGGTGGCGCGCCTGCGCGCAGAGTGCGTTCGCGAGCCCGAACAGCGCGAGCGGAAACGGCGGGTGCAGCGCGAGCGCGGCTTCGAAGGCGGCGGCCGCCTCGGCATGCCGGCCGACCGCGTCGAACGTGTTGCCGAGATTGAAATGCGCGGCGACGAACCGCGGCTGCGCGGCGATCGCGGCCTGGAAGTGCGTGATCGCCTCGTCGGCGCGACCCATCGCGCTCAGCGCCATCGCGAGATTGTTGTGCGCGCCCGCATGCCCGGGCCGGAGCTCGAGCGCGCGACGGAACGCGGCGAGCGCGTCGTCGTGGCGGCCGAGCGCGTTCAGCGCGTTGCCGAGATTGTTGTGGATCGATGCGTCGTCGGGCGTGAGCTGCAGCGCGCGGCCGAAGGCGTCGATCGCATCGTCGTGACGCTGCACCGCCGCATAGGCGTTGCCGAGGTTGTAGTGCGCGAGCGGAAACTCGGGCGCGAGCGTCAGCGCGTTGCGAAAGCGGTCGATCGCTTCGTCGAGCCGGCCGAGCGCTTTCAGCGCGTTGCCGAGATTGAGCTGCAGCGCGGCATCGTCCGGACGCAGCGCGACGGCGCGGCCGACGAGATCGGCCGCCTCGGCGTGCTGGCCCTGCTGGTGCCGCAGCACGCCGAACAGGTGCAGCGCGTCGGCGTCGGCGGGGTTGGAGGCGAGCGCGTTGCGATAGCCGTGCTCGGCCTCGGCGAGGCGACCCGCGCGGTGCGCGGCGTATGCCCGGTCGAATGCGGAATCCATGACGCGAAAACTGGCGGAAAGCGCGTATTTTCCCACACCGTGCGGCGCGGGCGCGTATCGGCCGGTCGGCATATGGCCCCGTGACGCGGAGCGGCGTAGACTTGCAGAGTCGCGTGTCATCGAGGGTCTCATGGCTGACACACTGTCCGATATCCCACCCGTGCTGATCGTCGGCGCGGGGCCGACCGGCCTTGCCGCGGCGATGAGCCTCGCGCGTGCCCGCGTGCCGGTGCGCATCATCGATCGTCTCGTCGCGCCGGCGCCGTTTTCGCGTGCGATCGGCATCCAGGCGCGCACGCTCGAGCTGCTGGAGCAGCATCGTGCGGTCGAACCGTTTCTCGCGCTCGGCCATCGCGCACATGCGGCCGAGCTGCATGCCGACGGCCGCGTGATCGCACGGCTCGATTTCGATCCGCTGCAAACGCGCTATCCGTATCTGATGTTTCTCGATCAGAGCATCACCGAGCGGCTGCTCGCCGAACACCTGGCCACATTGGGCGTGACCGTCGAACGCGGGACGACGCTGACCGCATGCGACGCGGGCGGCACGTCGCTCGACGTGACGCTGCGCCGCGCCGACGGCCGCGAAGAGTCGTTCACCCCGTCATACCTGATTGCCGCCGACGGCGCGCACAGCACGGTCAGGCATCTCCTCGGCCTCGGCTTTGCCGGGCATGCGTTCGAACAGACTTTCCTGCTTGCCGATTTCGCGGCGATACCCGAATGGTCGGACGAGGAGATCCATCTGTTCACGACGCCCGCAGGCATCGCGGGCCTGTTTCCGATGGGAGGCGGCCGTTACCGGCTCGTGGCGGACCGGCCGCCCGGCAGCGGTGCGTCGCCCGACGCACCGGCTCCGTCGCTCGCGGAATGCGACGCGATCATCCGCGCGCGCGTCGGCGCGTCGATCTCGCCAAGCGATCTCGCGTGGTCGTCCTATTTCCACCTGCACAGCCGGATGGTCGACCGGCTGCGTCATGGCCGCGTGTTCTTCGCGGGCGACGCCGCGCACGTCCACAGCCCGGCCGGCGCGCAGGGCATGAACACCGGCATCCAGGAGGCGTTCAACCTCGGCTGGAAGCTTGCGCGCGTCCTCGGCGCAGGCGCGCCCGAGCGGTTGCTCGACACGTATCACGCGGAGCGCCATCCGATCGAGCGCGACGTGTTGCGGCAGACTGGTTTCGTCACCCAGGTGGTCGAAGCCGAACGCGGTGCGATGAAGCTGCTGCGCGATCATGTCGTGCCGCTGCTGGCGTCGTTCGGGCCGATGCGCGACGCGCTCAGGCGCACGGTGAGCGAACTCGGCGTGCAGTATCGGAAGAGTCCGCTCACGCTCGAGCGCGTGCTCGACGGCGGCCCGCGCGCGGGCGAGCGCGCGCCCGATGCGCTCGTGCACGTGCTCGACGGGCCGCTCGGTCGGGCGCCCGGCACGGCGCGGCTATACGATCTTCACGATCCGGCGAGTTTCACGCTGTTGCTGCTGGAAGAACCGGTGAATACCGACGCCGGCGAAGTGCCGCCGATCCCGGCCGATGCGCAGGCGCTCGTGCAGGGGCTCGAACGGATCATGCCGGAAGCGGTGCGCGTGTGGCGCGTCGCCGATGCCGAAGGCGACGGTGCGGCGGGGCTCGCGCAGGAATACGGCCGCTCGCGGCCGTCGTTCTATCTGCTGCGGCCCGATGGCTATGTCGCCGCGCGGGGGCGCACGGCGACCGACGCCAACGCATTGCTGCGCCACTGCGAAAGCTGGTTCGCGGGCATGTCGGTGTCCGCCTAGCCGGGCGGTCAGGCGGGCGCCGTGGCAGGGACGAGCGACGCGCGATGCGCGGCGACCGCATCGCGCACGATCGGCATCGCGCGTTGCCCGGCTTCGCTCGACGGGTCGTCGAGCGCGGCGAGCAACGCGCGTCGCATCCGCGGCTCCCAGAAGCGCCGGATATGCTCAGCGATCCCGGTCAGCGCTTCGTCGCGATCGGGCATCGATTCGAAGAATGCGCCGATCTGATTGGCCATGTCGATCAGGTGGTCGTTGTCCATTGCGGCCTCACTTGCCTGTCGTGACGGCGGCCGGCGCGGCGGCGCGGCGCTCGAGCAAGTCGAGCTGCTCCGAGTTGAAGCGCGCATACGCGCGCTGCCAGTCGGACGGCTGCGCAACCGGCATCACCTGCACGGCAGTCACCTTGTATTCGGGGCAGTTCGTCGCCCAGTCGGAGCTGTCCGTCGTGATCACGTTCGCGCCCGATTCGGGAAAGTGGAACGTGGTGTACACGACGCCCGGCTGCATGCGCTCCGTCACGAGCGCGCGCAGCACCGTCTGCCCCGCGCGCGATTCGATGCCGACCCAGTCGCCGGTGCGGATCCCGCGATCCTCGGCATCGTGCGGATGGATCTCGAGGCGATCCTCTTCGTGCCACCGCACGTTTTCGGTCCGGCGCGTCTGCGCGCCGACGTTGTATTGCGACAGGATGCGGCCCGTCGTCAGGATCAGCGGATAGCGCTGCGTGACCTTCTCCGGCGTCGGAATGAACTTGGTGATCACGAACCGGCCCTTGCCGCGCACGAACGTGTCGATGTGCATGGTCGGCGTGCCTTCCGGCGCGTGTTCGTTGCACGGCCACTGGATGCTGCCGAGTGCGTCGAGCTTGTCGTACGACACGCCCGAGAAGGTCGGCGTGAGCCGCGCGATCTCGTCCATGATTTCCGACGGATGCGTGTAGTGCATGTCGTAGCCGAGCGCCTGCGACAGCAGCAGCGTGACTTCCCAGTCCGCGTAGCCCGCGAGCGGCGGCATCACCTTGCGCACGCGCGAGATCCGGCGTTCCGCATTCGTGAACGTGCCGTCCTTCTCGAGGAACGTCGAGCCCGGCAGCAGCACGTGCGCGTATTTCGCGGTTTCGTTCAGGAAGATGTCCTGCACGACGATGCATTCCATCGCCGACAGCGCGGCCGCGACATGCTGCGTGTTCGGGTCCGACTGGACGATGTCCTCGCCCTGGCAGTAAAGCCCCTTGAAGCTGCCGTCGAGCGCGGCGTCGAACATGTTCGGGATCCGCAGCCCGGGTTCCGGCTGCAGCGTGGCCGCCCACGCCTGCTCGAACTGCGTGCGCACGACTTCGTCGCCGATGTGGCGGTAGCCGGGCAGTTCGTGCGGGAACGAGCCCATGTCGCACGAACCCTGCACGTTGTTCTGGCCGCGCAGCGGATTGACGCCGACGCCTTCGCGGCCGACGTTGCCGGTCGCCATCGCGAGGTTCGCGATGCCCATCACCGTCGTCGAGCCCTGCGCGTGTTCGGTCACGCCCAGCCCGTAATAGATCGCGGCGTTGCCGCCCGTTGCGTACAGGCGCGCGGCGGCGCGGACCAGCTCGGCTGGCACGCCCGTCACGTCCGCTGTCGCCTCGGGCGAATTGTCGGCATGCGCGACGAAGTCGCGCCATTGCTCGAACGCGCGCGTCTCGCAGCGCTCGGCGACGAATGCGTCGGCCACCAGCCCTTCGGTGACGATCACGTGCGCCAGTGCATTGACGATCGCGACGTTGGTGCCCGGACGCAACTGCAGGTGGTGCGTGGCCTTCACGTGCGGGCCGTCGACCACGTCGATGCGGCGCGGGTCGATCACGATCAGCTTCGCGCCTTCGCGCACGCGCCGCTTCAGCCGCGAGCCGAACACCGGATGGCCGTCGGTCGGGTTCGCGCCCATCACGACGATCACGTCGGCCTGGCCGACCGATGCGAACGTCTGCGTGCCGGCCGATTCGCCGAGCGTCGCCTTGAGGCCATAGCCGGTCGGCGAGTGACACACGCGCGCGCAGGTATCGACGTTGTTGTTGCCGAATGCGGCGCGCACGAGCTTCTGCACGAGATAGGTTTCCTCGTTCGTGCAGCGCGACGACGTGATGCCGCCGATCGAGTCGCGGCCGTACTTCTGCTGCAGCTTGCGGAATTGCGTCGCCGCGTAGGTGAGGGCTTCGTCCCAGCTCACTTCGCGCCACGGATCGGTGATCTTCTCGCGGATCATCGGCTTCGTGATGCGGTCCTTGTGCGTCGCATAGCCCCACGCGAAGCGTCCCTTCACGCATGCGTGGCCTTCGTTCGCGAGACCGTTCTTGTGCGGCGTCATGCGCACGACCTGCGTGCCCTTCATCTCGGCCTTGAACGAGCAGCCGACGCCGCAGTACGCGCAGGTCGTGATCACCGAGTGCTCGGCCTGCCCGAGCTGCACGACGGATTTTTCCTGCAGCGTGGCCGTCGGGCAGGCGGCCACGCATGCGCCGCACGACACGCATTCCGACGCCATGAACGATTCGCTTTCGCCCGCGGCGACGCGCGATTCGAAGCCGCGTGCGGCGATCGTCAGCGCGAACGTGCCCTGCGTTTCCTCGCACGCGCGCACGCAGCGGTTGCAGACGATGCATTTCGACGGGTCGTACGTAAAGTACGGGTTCGACTCGTCCTTCGTGTCCTTCAGGTGATTCGCGCCGTCGAAGCCGTAGCGCACTTCGCGCAGGCCGACCACGCCCGCCATGTCCTGCAGCTCGCAGTCGCCGTTGGCCGGGCAGGTGAGGCAGTCGAGCGGGTGGTCGGAAATGTACAGCTCCATCACGTTGCGGCGCAGCGACTGCAGCCGGTCCGACTGCGTGCGCACCTTCATGCCGGCTTCGGCGGGTGTCGTGCACGACGCCGGATAGCCGCGCCGGCCCTCGATCTCGACGAGGCACAGCCGGCACGAGCCGAACGGCTCGAGCGAATCGGTCGCGCAGAGCTTCGGGATGTTGATGCCGGCTTCGATCGCCGCGCGCATCACCGACGTGCCGGCTGGCACGGTGACCGGCTGGCCATCGATTTCGAGCGTGACGTCGGTGTCGGCATGCCGTTGCGGCGTGCCGTAGTCGGTATCGTCCAACGGATCGCGGGCGCGCGCCTGTGCGGCGCTCTTGCACGCGCATTGGCCCGAGCCGCAGCCGCCTTGGCGGACGTTGTTCGTGTCGAGGGACATGCAGGGCTCCTTCTGGGTCAGGCCGCAGCCTTGACCGGGCCCGACGCGGCATCCTTGCCGGCAGCGAGCCCGAAATCTTCGGGGAAATGGTCGAGCGCGGACAGCACCGGGTACGGCGTCATGCCGCCCATCGCGCACAGCGAGCCGGCGAGCATCGTGTCGCACAGGTCGCGCAACAGCGTGACCTGCCGCTCCGACGTATCGCCGTCGCGAATCCGCGCGATCGTCTCGACGCCGCGCGTCGAACCGATCCGGCACGGCGTGCACTTGCCACACGATTCGATCGCGCAGAACTTCATCGCGTATTCGGCCAGCTCGGCGAGATTCGACGTGTCGTCGTGCAGCACGATGCCGCCGTGGCCGACCACCGCGCCGATCGCCGTGTACGCCTCGTAGTCGAGCGGCACGTCCCACTGGTGGTCGGGCAGGTAGGTGCCGAGCGGGCCGCCGACCTGTGCGGCGCGTGCCGGCCGGCCGCTGGCCGTGCCGCCGCCGAAGTCGAACAGCAGTTCGCGCAGCGTGACGCCGAACGCGAGCTCGACGAGGCCGCCGTGACGGATGTTGCCTGCCAGCTGGAACGGCAGCGTGCCGCGCGAGCGGCCCATCCCGTAGTCGCGATAGAACGCGGCGCCGCGCGCGAAGATCACCGGCGCCGTCGCGAGCGTGATTACGTTGTTGATCACGGTCGGCTGGCCGAACAGGCCCGCGAGCGCGGGCAGCGGCGGCTTCGCGCGCACGACGCCGCGCTTGCCCTCGAGCGATTCGAGCAGCGCCGTTTCCTCGCCGCATACGTACGAGCCCGCGCCTTTCGCAACGTGCAGCTCGAACGCGTGCGCGGAGCCGAGCACGTGCTCGCCGAGCCAGCCGGCTTCGCGCGCGCGGCCGATCGCGGCTTCGAGCGTGGCGATCGCGTGCGGGTATTCGCTGCGCACGTAGATGTAGCCGACCGTCGCGCCGGTGGCGACGCCCGCGATGATCATCCCTTCGATCAGGCAGTACGGATCGCATTCCATCAGCAGGCGGTCGGAGAACGTGCCCGAATCGCCTTCGTCCGCGTTGCAGACGATGTATTTCTGCGTGGCGCGCGCTTGCCGCACGGTACGCCACTTGATGCCGGCCGGAAACGCCGCGCCGCCGCGGCCGCGCAGCCCCGACTCGATCAGCGTTTCGCATGCGGCGTCGCCGTCGAGCGCCAGTGCGTTCTTCAGGCCGGCGAGGCCGTCGTGTTGCAGGTAGTCGTCGATCGACAGCGGATCGGTCAGGCCGATGCGCGCGAACGTGAGCCGCTGCTGGCGCGCCAGATAGGGCAGCGCGTCGACGAGGCCGACGCCGCTCGGATGCGTGCCGCCTTCGAGCCAGTTGGCGTCGAACAGGGCCGGCACGTCGGCGGCCGACAGGTTCGCATAGCCGACGCGGCCCGCGGCCGTCCCGACTTCGACGAGCGGTTCGAGCCACAGCAGCCCGCGAGAACCGTTGCGGATCACCTCGACCGCGACGCCGCGCCGTTCGGCTTCGGCCGTGATCGCGGCGGCGAGCGCGTCGGCGCCGAGTGCCAGCGCGGACGAATCGCGCGGAACGTAGATGCGGGTCGTCATGCGGCCTCCGGCGTGTGGGCGACCGCGTCGGCCAGCAGGGCGTCGAACTTCTCCGGCGTGACCTTTGCGTGGAGCACCCCGTTGACCGTCATCGACGGCGATTGCGCGCACAGCCCGAGGCAGTAGACCGATTCGAGCGCGACGTCGTCCGGCGTGTGGGCGGCGGCGGCATCGCCGTGCGCGGCGTCGAACCGGCAGCCCGTGCGGGCTTCCGCGTGGGCGGCGAGCGTTTCGCAGCCCATGCTGCGGCACGCTTCGGCGCGGCACATCTGGATCGTCACGCGTGCGGGCGGCGCGGTGCGGAAATGGTGGTAGTAGGTCAGGACGCCGTGCACTTCCGCGCGCGACAGGTTCAGCGCCTTTGCGAGCGGCGCGACGCAGCCCGGCGGCACGTAGCCCGCCTCGTCCTGGATCGCGTGCAGGATCGCGACGAGCGACCGGCCGGCGTGCGCATGGCGCTCGACGAGCGCGTCGGGCGCGGGGGAATTCGGGGACATCGGTTATGCTCCTCCAAAGTCTCATATGCGCTCGAAATTCATATAGTGCGCAGCGGGACTTCGTTCTGATTGATTTCGACCAACGATAAGCGGAAGATTTCGCGGTCGCAATAGGAAATCGGGGTGCATAATTGATTCGGATCGAATGCGACGCGTATCTGACCGTACGCGACACGGAAGGCCGTTCGGCCAGTCTGTCCGACGTCGCTCCGCTGCTGGAGCTCGTGGCCGATACGGGCAGCATCGCGCAGGCCGCGCAAGCCAAGGGGCTGTCGTACCGGCACGCGTGGGGCATGCTGCGCGCGCTGGAATCGTGCATCGGCGGGGAATTGATCGAAACCGCGCGCGGCAAGGGTTCGACGGTGTCGGCGCTCGGGCAGGCGGTCGTCGATGCGCAGCGTCTGGCACGCAGCCGCCTCGACGGAAACCTGCGCACGCTGGCGGCCGAGGTGGCCAGCGAGCTGAACCGGCGGCTCGCGCAGCGCGACGGCGCCGTGCGCATTCATGCGTCGCACGGTTACGCGGTCGCGACGCTCGTTTCCGCGCTCGTCGATGCGCAGGCGGCCGTCGACATCAAGTATCGCGAAAGCGTCGAGGCCGTGCAGGCGCTCGCGCGCGGCGAATGCGATCTCGCGGGCTTCCATTTGCCGCGCGGCGCGTTTCGCGCGCAGTGCGCGCAAATCTACCGGCCCTGGCTCGACGACACGCGCCACGTGCTGATTCACCTGACGCGCCGCCAGCAGGGGCTGTTCGTCCCGCGCGGCAACCCGAAGCAGGTGCGCGGGCTGGCGGATCTGGCGCGCGACGACATCCGCTTCGTCAACCGCCAGCCGGGATCGGGCACGCGCATGTTGCTGGATCTTGCGTTGCGCGCGATCGGCATCGACCCGGAGCGCATCGACGGCTATGCGTCGGCCGAACTCACGCATTCGGCGATCGCGGCGTTCGTCGCGAGCGGAATGGCCGATCTGGGGTTCGGCGTCGAGCCGGCTGCCCATCATTTCGGGCTCGACTTCATCCCGATCGTCGACGAGGACTATTACTTCGCATGCGAACGCGCACGGCTCGATGTGCGGCCGCTCGCCGATGTGCTGGCACTGCTGCGTGACGCACGCTTCGTCGAGCGTGTCGCGCATCTGGACGGCTACGATCCGGCCGCGTGCGGCGCGCTGGAGCCCATCGCCGCCGGGCTGGCCGGCCGCGACGACGCGAGTGGCGCGGACGGCAATTCGCGGTAACGAAGACGCGATCGAGCCGCGCTGCAACAGTGGGGGAATTGCGCTACGCTTGCCGCTTGATCAACGTTCCAACAAGCACGCCGTTCAGGCGTCATCCCGCCATGAAATTTTCCGTTCCCCTTGCCGCGGCAGCGTTGACCGCGGGGCTGCTGGTCGTCGCTTCGCCGTTTGCGTTCGCGCAGAATTCCCCGGGGGTGCCCGGCGGTATCCTCAGCGAACAGTTCCGCCTGAACGAACATCCACAGATGCCGTTCGCGGCGTCGGCGCCGTCGGAGAAATATCAGAGCGGCAAAAAGTCGGCATTGCGCCGCAAGGGTGACCTGGGCGACCCGAACGGCTGCAACCTGAAGTGCCCGATGGATGCCCGGTAACGGGCAGGCGGCGTGTGTGCGCGCGAGCGAGGCGCGCCTGTCTTCGGCACAGCGGTTTGATCAACTGGCAGACGGCAGCAGACGCTCCACTTGATTCCACTCTATTCGAGCCCCGCGAAGCCTGCCGCTTCGCGGGGCTCGTGCATTTGCGGCCCTTCACGCGATACGGGGTGGACGAAGCGGCCATTCGCCCGCATTGCCGTTCCGACGCGAATCTAGGGTTAACCCGCAAATCAGGAAGGATGTCTTCCTGAAACCTGCCTTATTCTTAAGCATCCACCTACATAAACTTCGGTTTGTCGGCGCTGATCAAGGTGTTCACCGCCGAATCAGACAAATCTGGAGGTAGGTCATCATGAAGTCGCTCGTTCAAGCCGTTGTCGTTGCTGCTGCTCTCGTTGCTCCGGTCGCTTCGTTCGCCCAGTCGGGTTCGACGATCACCCGAGCGCAGGTGCGCGCCGAACTGGTTCAACTCCAGCAGGCCGGTTACAACTCAGCCCGCGGCGAAGATCCGCACTATCCGGAAGCGATCCAGGCCGCCACGGCCCGTATCGCTGAGCAGCAGCGCAGCGCGCTGGCACAAGCTCAAGGCGCCGACGCCAGCGGCTACGGTGCGCAGGCACAGGGCGCATCGGCGTCGGGTTCGCGCGCAATGGGCGTGCGCCCGGCCAGCGCGGAAGAAATGAAGTCGCTGTATCGCGGCAGTTAAGCCGCGTATCGCCCGGTATGGGCAGGTGCGGGCGCGGCGCTGCGCCCGACGCCCGAACCATCAGGCCGGTCACCGCCCGGCGCAGCGATGATCGCGCGGGCGCGGCAGAACATCCGTCACCTCCTGCCGCCGGATATCGGCGGCATTCCGCCCGGCCCATCCGTGGCTGGGCGCTTTTTCGGAGGGAGTCGGACGTGCGTTTCGCCGGAAACAAAAAACCCCGCAGACTTCCGTCATGCGGGGTTCGTGCGACGAGCGCGGAATTTGGTGGAGGCGGCGGGAATCGAACCCGCGTCCAGAAGCGCTCCACGACTAGTTCTACATGTTTAGTCCAGTCTTTTGATTTAACCGCAGCGACGCGGACGAACACGCTGCACTACGGCGATTCGCTGGATTTTCGACCCTGGCGTCGCGACGCCGACAGGGCTTAACTGACGTAAATGACCTCTGGCGGTATTGCTACCGGTCTTGCGACACTAGCCCGTCAGTGAACTAGGCAGAGGACGGCGGCCCTTAGGCTGCCAGTGCGAACGTATCGTCGTTTGCAGTTACGATTTTCCCATTGATTAACGAGGTGACGGGTCCTCGACATGCCCTAGCCGCTTCACAACCCCTGTCGAAACCAGGTCGCCCCCGCGGATAAGATCAAACATTATAGCCCAACATCGCGCAGCAGGTCCCGCAGTTCCTGCGTCGTGTCGACGAGGTGCTGGGCCTGCCAGTCGACCGGCGCGACGCCGTCGCCGCAATAGCCGTACGCAGCTGCCACTGTGGCCATGCCGGCGGCGCTGCCGGCCTGAATGTCGCGCAGGTCGTCGCCGACGTAGACGATGCGCGCAGGCGCGAGCGCCAACTGGTCGGCCGCATGTAGCAGCGGGGCCGGATGCGGCTTCGAGTGCGGCGTTGTGTCGCCCCCGACGACGCACGCGGCGCGCGGCGCGAGACCGAGCAGCTCGACGAGCGGCGCCGTGAGCCGCATCGCCTTGTTCGTGACGATGCCCCAGCGCACGCCGCGCGCATCGAGTTCGTCGAGCACGTCGCCGATGCCGGGGAACAGCGTCGTATGCACGCAGAGATCGGTTGCGTAGTTGGCCAGGAACTCGTCGCGCATCGCATCGTAGCCGGGCGTGTGCGGATCGATGCCGAACGCGCCGCCGAGCAGGCCGCGCGCGCCGGCCGAGGCCAGCGGCCGCAACACGTCGAGCGACGTTTCGGGTAGGCCGCGCTCGCGCTGCATCTTGTTGACGGCTGCCGCGAGATCGGGCGCCGTGTCGGCGAGCGTGCCGTCCAGATCGAACAGGATCGCATCGCAGTGCAGCAAGCGCGGTTCGTCAGCGATCCGCGCAGTCGAAAGGGGAGTCGTCATGCCGGTCGAAAGGTCATGCGCCGCGTCGGCATGCGACGAGGTAGTTGATGTCGGTGTCGTTCGACAGCGCGAAGCGCTTGCCGATCGGGTGATACGTGATGCCCTTGATCTCGACGATGTGCAGATCCGTCGCGCGCACGAAGCCGGCCAGTTCCGACGGGCGGATGAAGCGCGCGTAATCGTGCGTACCCTTCGGCAGCATTTGTGCGATGTATTCCGCGCCGATCACCGCGAACAGATAGGACTTCAGGTTGCGGTTCAGCGTCGAGAAGAACACCCAGCCGCCCGGTTTCACGAGCGTCGCGCACGCGGCCACGATATCGCCGGGTGACGGCACGTGCTCGAGCATCTCCATGCATGTGACGACGTCGTAGGTGCCCGGTTCGCGCGCGGCGATCGCTTCGGCGGCGATCGCCTCGTAATCGACCGAAATGCCGCTTTCGAGGCTGTGCAGGTCGGCAACGCCGAGCGCTTCGGTCGACAGATCGATGCCTTTCACCTGGGCGCCGAGCCCGGCCATCGATTCGGACAGGATGCCGCCGCCGCAGCCGATGTCGAGCGCGCGCTTGCCGGCGAGGTGCGCATGCGCGTCGATCCAGCCGAGCCGCACCGGGTTCAGGTCGTGCAGCGGCTTGAATTCGGCATTCGGATCCCACCATCGGTGGGCGAGGTCGCTGAATTTCTGGAGTTCGTGCGGATCGGCGTTGGTCATGTCGGCAAACGGGCTACGAGAGGAGGGCGATGCATCGGTGCGTCAGCCCCGAGTATATAAGCGGGCGGACGACGAGGCCAGCGAGCGCCTGGACGGGCATCAATGAAAAAGCCCCGCCGGAGCGGGGCTTTGAAGCAGTCGAAAACCGCGGCTTACTGCGCCGGAACGGTCGTCTTCTGCACTTCTTGCGTACCGACCACTTCGACTTCCACGCGGCGGTCCGGTGCGAGGCAGGCGATGAGTTGCTTGCGGTTCTTCTGGTTGCAGCCGGTCGTGACCGGGTTGCGCTTGCCCTTGCCTTCCGTGTAGATCTTGTTGGCCGGCACACCCTTGCTGACCAGGTACGACTTCACGGCTTGCGCACGGCGCAGCGACAGACGGTCGTTGTACTTGTCCGAACCGATGCGGTCCGTGTAGCCCGTTGCGACGACCACTTCCGTGTTCATGCCCTGGATCTTCGATGCCAGTTCGTCCAGCTTCTGCTTGCCCAGCGGCTTGAGCGTTGCCTTGTCGAAGTCGAACAGTGCGTCAGCTTGATACGTGATCTTCTGGCTCGTGATGGCCGGAGCGACCGGAGCGACCGGCGGCTGCGGTGCCTGGGCGACCAGTGCGCCATCGCACTTCGCGTTGGCGGTGGCCGGCGTCCAGAACGCATCGCGCCAGCAGAGCTCGTTCGTGCCGTTCATCCACACCCATTCGCCCGTGCCGTTCACCCAGTTGTCATTGACGGCTTGACGCGACGCCGGCACCGACTGTGCCGAAGCGGATGCAGCCATAACTGCGGTAGCTGCAATGAACGCGAGCTTTGAAAGTTTATTCATATTTCTCCTCTCGAAATTGAGATTACCGCAGGTTTACTGCGAGCCTGTTGACGGTGACAAGTCATACATTGCTCGAAGTATAACATTGGTGCGGCACAAAAAACGCGGCACCGCTCTGTGTAGACTTCGAGCAGCGTCTAACTTTCAGTGCGTTGGCATTTTGCCATATCGTTCCCTTCCTACGAAAAAAAATCCTCCCCACCCCAAGATCGCTTCAACTTTGTGGTGCATGCGCAACACCGGCCTGCCGTAACTTTTAGAGATTGTCAAGAGCGTGGCCGGGAAATCGTACGAATGCATGCCATCGTTTACTCGCGCGCGTGAAACACGGCGGATGGGATCGTATGCGACGTCTCCAGTCGCGCGCGATTTCGGCCGATTCGCCGCCGCCGCGATTTTTGCTGTTTACATATAGAGGGGGAGCGGATTGGCGGCTGATGGGCGCATGTTAGAATCTCGCGTTGCGTTGCGCATGCAGCGCCCACGCGAAAGGCGTTCGCCGTCTTCGCTCCGAAACGATACGGATACATGGATCAATTCGCCAAAGAGACCCTGCCCACCTCCCTCGAGGAGGAAATGCGCCGTTCGTATCTCGATTACGCGATGAGCGTGATCGTCGGACGTGCCCTTCCGGATGTCCGCGATGGCCTGAAGCCCGTGCACCGGCGCGTATTGTTCGCGATGCACGAACTGAACAACGACTGGAACCGCGCGTACAAGAAATCGGCGCGTATCGTCGGTGACGTGATCGGTAAATATCACCCTCACGGTGATACCGCGGTCTACGACACGATCGTGCGGATGGCGCAGGACTTCTCGCTGCGCTACATGCTGATCGACGGGCAGGGCAACTTCGGCTCGATCGACGGCGACAATGCCGCGGCGATGCGTTACACCGAAATTCGCATGGCGAAGATCGGTCACGAACTGCTCGCCGACATCGACAAGGAAACGGTCGATTTCGAGCCGAACTACGACGGCAACGAAACGCAGCCGTCGGTCCTGCCGTCGCGTATTCCGAACCTGCTGATCAACGGCTCGTCGGGCATCGCGGTCGGCATGGCGACCAACATTCCGCCGCACAACCTGAACGAAGTCGTCGACGCGTGCCAGCATCTGCTCGGCAATCCGGAGGCGACGATCGACGAGCTGATCGAGATCATCCCGGCGCCGGACTTCCCGACGGCCGGCATCATCTACGGCGTCGCCGGCGTGCGCGACGGCTACCGCACCGGGCGCGGCCGTGTCGTGATGCGCGCGGCCACGCATTTCGAGGAGATCGACCGCGGCCAGCGGATGGCGATCATCGTCGACGAGCTGCCGTACCAGGTGAACAAGCGCTCGCTGCTTGAGCGGATCGCCGAGCTCGTCAACGAGAAGAAGCTCGAAGGCATTTCCGACATCCGCGACGAGTCCGACAAGAGCGGCATGCGCGTCGTGATCGAGCTCAAGCGCGGCGAAGTGCCGGAAGTGGTGCTGAACAACCTGTACAAGGCGACGCAGCTTCAGGACACGTTCGGCATGAACATGGTCGCGCTCGTCGACGGCCAGCCGAAGCTGCTGAACCTGAAGGAAATCCTGCAGTGCTTCCTGTCGCATCGACGCGAAGTGCTGACGCGCCGCACGATCTACGAACTGCGCAAGGCCCGCGAGCGCGGCCACGTGCTCGAAGGTCTCGCGGTCGCGCTCGCGAACATCGACGAGTTCATCGCGATCATCAAGGCTGCACCGACGCCGCCGATCGCGAAGCAGGAACTGATGGCGAAGCCGTGGGATTCGTCGCTCGTGCGCGAGATGCTGACGCGCGCCGAGAGCGAGAACGCGGCGGCCGGCGGCCGGTCCGCGTACCGTCCGGAAGGCCTGAACCCGGCGTTCGGGATGCAGACCGACGGGCTGTACCGCCTGTCCGACACGCAGGCGCAGGAAATCCTGCAGATGCGTCTGCAGCGCCTGACCGGCCTCGAGCAGGACAAAATCATCGGTGAGTACCGCGAAGTGATGGCACAGATCGCCGACCTGCTGGACATCCTCGCGCGCCCCGAGCGGATCACGACGATGATCGGCGAGGAGCTGACGTCGGTGAAGGCCGAATTCGGCGACGCGCGCCGCTCGAAGATCGAGCTGAACGCGACCGAGCTGAACACCGAGGATCTGATCACGCCGCAGGACATGGTCGTCACGATGTCGCATGCGGGCTACGTGAAGTCGCAACCGCTGTCCGAGTACCGCGCGCAGAAGCGCGGCGGTCGCGGCAAGCAGGCGACGCAGATGAAGGAAGACGACTGGATCGAGACGCTCTTCATCGCGAACACGCACGACTACATCCTGTGCTTCTCGAACCGCGGCCGCGTGTACTGGGTCAAGGTCTATGAAGTGCCGCAGGGCTCGCGCAACTCGCGCGGTCGTCCGATCGTCAACATGTTCCCGCTGCAGGAAGGCGAGAAGATCAACGTCGTGCTGCCGGTCAAGGAATTCTCGGCCGACAAGTTCATCTTCATGGCGACGTCGCTCGGCACCGTGAAGAAGACGCCGCTCGAAGCATTCAGCCGCCCGATGAAGAAGGGCATCATCGCGGTCGGCCTCGACGATGGCGACTACCTGATCGGTGCGTCGATCACCGACGGCGCGCACGACGTGATGCTGTTCTCGGATTCCGGCAAGGCAGTGCGTTTCGACGAGAACGACGTGCGTCCGATGGGGCGCGAGGCGCGCGGCGTGCGCGGCATGCAACTCGAGGACGGGCAGCAGGTCATCGCGATGCTGGTCGCGGGCAGCGAGGAGCAGACCGTGCTCACCGCAACCGAGAACGGCTACGGCAAGCGCACCCCGATCACCGAATACACGCGTCACGGCCGCGGCACGAAGGGCATGATCGCGATCCAGACGTCCGAGCGCAACGGCAAGGTCGTGGCCGCCACGCTGGTCGACGCCGAGGATCAGATCATGCTGATCACGACGGCCGGCGTGTTGATTCGCACCCGTGTTTCCGAGATACGCGAGATGGGGCGCGCCACGCAAGGTGTTACACTCATCAGTCTCGATGAGGGTACCAAGCTCTCTGGCCTGCAGCAGATCGCGGAGGCCGAAGAGGGAGAGGGCGAGGCCGACGAGGCGTCGGACGGCGAAGCCTGAAGAACGGATGAGACTCTGGCCGCCGCGGGCGAAAAGCGCCGCGGCCGGCGAGCAACCATTCATATTTCCAAAAGGGAGTGATGATGCAAAAGCAATTCAAGCAACTGGTTCTGCTGGCTGCACTGGTGCCGACGTTCGCGATGGCGCAGGCGCTGTCGAATTCCGCACCGGCTGCTCCGGCGGCAGCTGCGCCGATCGACGCCGACAAGAAGGCGGCGATCAAGGATCTGCTCGACGCGATCGACGCGCCGAAGCTCGTGTCGGCAATCGGCAACAGCGCCGAAATGCAGGCCAAGCAGCTCGTGCCGGCGATCCTGTCGGACGCGCTGTCGGAAAACAAGACGCTGAACGACAAGCAGAAGCAGGCTGCCGTTCCGACGCTGCAGAAGAACGCGGTGCCGAAGCTGGTCGACGGTGCAGGCAAGGTGTTCGGCACGCAGCAGTTCCAGAGCGACGCGATGTCGGCTCAGTACGACGCGTACGCGAAGTACTACAGCACGTCGGAGATCAAGGATCTGACGACGTTCTACAAGAGCCCGACGGGCCGCAAGTTCATCCAGGTTCAGGATCAGGTCGGTCGCGACGTGGTCAACGGCCTGATGCAGAAGTACATGCCGCAAGCGATCCAGGCAACGCGTACGCAGGCTGACAAGGAAGTCGCAGCAGTCAAGCCGGGCAAGTAAGCTGTCCGGGCACGCCCCCGGCCGTTCGGCCAGGTTTGGCGGGAGCCTGACGACAGTGCGATAATGGCCGTTTGCGCGCGAGCGCAAGCGGCCATTTCTTTTCTGGCGCGTTTTGCCGGCGGCAAGCCGGTCGCGTCCCTCCCGAGGTTTTCACGATGCGCGTCTTTAATTTCTCCGCCGGCCCCGCGGCGATGCCCGAGGAAGTGTTGCGGCAGGCCGCCGACGAAATGCTCGACTGGCACGGCAGCGGCATGAGCGTGATGGAGATGAGCCATCGCGGCAAGGAGTTCATGTCGATCCACGAGGCCGCGCTGACCGACCTGCGCGACCTGCTCGGCGTGCCGGCGAGCCACCGGATCCTGTTCCTGCAGGGCGGCGGCATCGCGGAAAACGCGATCGTGCCGATGAACCTGCTCGGCTCGCGCAAGACGGCCGACTTCGTCGTGACGGGTTCGTGGTCGCAGAAATCGTTCGGCGAGGCGAAGAAGTTCTGCACGCCGCATCTGGCCGCGACCGGCAAGACGGAGGGCGGCTTCACGCGCGCGCCCGCGCGCGCCGAATGGCAGCTGTCGGACGATCCCGCCTACGTGCATCTGTGTACCAACGAGACGATCGACGGCGTCGAGACGTTCGAGATCCCCGATCTCGGCGACGTGCCGCTGGTCGCGGATGTCTCGTCGCACATCCTGTCGCGCCCGATGGACGTCGCGAAGTACGGCGTGCTGTTCGGCGGTGCGCAGAAGAACATCGGGATGGCCGGCGTGACGGTCGTGATCGTGCGCGAGGATCTGCTCGATCGCGCGCTGTCGATCTGTCCGTCCGCATTCGAATGGAAGACCATCGCCGCGAACAACTCGCTGTACAACACGCCGCCCACCTACGCGATCTACATCGCGGGCCTTGTGTTCCAGTGGCTGAAGCGGCAGGGCGGCCTCGAAGCGATCGAGGCCCGCAATATCGAAAAATCGAAGCTGCTCTACGACACGATCGACGCGAGCAGTTTCTATCTGAACAAGGTCGAGCCGGCAGCACGTTCGCGGATGAACGTGCCGTTTTTCCTGGCCGACGAAACGCGCAACGAAGACTTCCTTGCCGGCGCAAAGGCGCGCGGGCTGCTGCAGCTGAAGGGCCACAAGTCCGTCGGCGGCATGCGGGCGTCGATCTACAACGCGGTGCCGCTCGAGGGCGTGAAGGCGCTCGTCGAGTACATGAAGGACTTCGAGCAGCGCGGCGCCTGACCGCGGCGCTGTTCAAACAGCACGGCAAAACGCATGGACGACGAACTGAATTCCCGCCTGAAACCGCTGCGCGACCGCATCGACGCGATCGACGCGCAGCTGATTGCGCTCCTGAACCAGCGCGCCGCGGTGGCGCTGGAGGTGGGCGAGGTCAAGAAGCATTTCAACGCGCCGGTGTTCCGGCCGGAGCGCGAGCTGCAGGTGATCGCGCGGCTGCAGGACATGAGCGCGGGGCCGCTCGCGAGCGAGCACATCAGCGCCATCTGGCGCGAGATCATGGCGGCGAGCCGCGCGCTCGAGCAGACGATCCACGTCGCGTTCCTCGGGCCGGTCGGCACGTACAGCGAGCAGGCGATGCTCGAGTATTTCGGTCAGTCGATCGAAGGGTTGCCGTGCCCGTCGATCGACGAGGTGTTCCGCTCGGTCGAGGCCGGGGCGTCCGCGTTCGGCGTCGCACCGGTCGAGAATTCGACCGAAGGCGCGGTATCGCGCACGCTCGACCTGCTGTTGCAGACCCAACTGGTGATCAGCGGCGAGCTCGCGCTGCCGATCCATCACAACCTGCTCACGCAGAGCGGCACGCTCGACGGCGTGAAGCGTGTCTGCGCGCATGCGCAGGCGCTCGCGCAATGCCAGCAGTGGCTCGCGGCGAATGCGCCGCAGCTCGAGCGGCAAGCCGTGGCGAGCAACGCGGAAGCCGCGCGTCTGGCCGCGGCCGATCCGACCGTCGCCGCGATCGCGGGCGATCGCGCGGCCGCGCATTACGGCCTGCAGATTGCGTTCTCGCTGATCCAGGACGATCCGCACAATCGCACGCGCTTCGTGATCGTCGGCAAGCAGCCGGCCGGCCAGAGCGGTCACGACCAGACGTCGCTGATCGTGTCGGTGAAGAACGAGCCGGGCGCCGTGTTCAAGCTGCTCGAGCCGCTCGCGCGGCACGGCGTGTCGATGACGCGCTTCGAGTCGCGTCCGGCGCGCGTCGGTACGTGGGAGTACTACTTCTACATCGACATCGAAGGGCATCGCGACGATGCGGCGGTGGCGGCCGCGCTGGCGGAACTCGGCCAAAAGGCTGCGTTCCTGAAGATACTCGGTTCGTATCCGCGCGCACGCTGACGCGGCGGCTCGTCGCCTGCGGTGCGCAGGCGGCGCGCGAAGAAGCGGGCAGGGCAGGCCGATCGGCGCTGCCGAAGGCGGGGGCGGGCGGTATCCGGCGCAGGTTGCGCCGGGTGCGGGCCGGTTGCCCGGAATCTGGAATTCCGCGTGCTGGGCGTCGTCCCGCACGCGTAACTTGGCTCTTGTCGTGTCAGGCTTTGCATTCAACAAACTGGTCATCTTCGGCGTCGGCCTGATCGGCGGATCGCTGGCCCGCGCGCTGCGCGAACGCGCGCCGGGCGGCGCGGGCGAGATCGTCGGCGTGGGCCGTTCGCGTGCATCGGTCGAGCGCGCGCTGTCGCTCGGCGTGATCGACCGCGCAGCGGCGCTCGACGACGACGCTCAGGTGCGCGACGCCCTTGCCGGCGCCGATCTCGTCTTGCTGGCCGCGCCTGTCGCACAGACGGGCCCGTTGCTCGCACGTATTGCGCCGTGGCTCGACGGCGCGACGATCGTCACCGATGCAGGCAGCACCAAGTCCGATGTCGTTGCGGCTGCGCGCGACGCGCTCGGCGCGCGGATCGTGCAGTTCGTGCCGGGTCATCCGATCGCCGGACGCGAGTCGAGCGGCGTCGAGGCTGCGTTGCCGGACCTCTACGTCGGCCGCAACGTCGTGCTGTGCCCGCTGCCGGAGAACGCGCCCGAAGCGGTGGCCCGGATCGACGCGATGTGGCGCGCGACCGGCGCCGACGTGCGCACGATGACCACCGAACAGCACGATCGCGTATTCGCGTCGATCAGCCATCTGCCGCACGTGCTGTCGTTCGCGCTCGTCGAGCAGATTCTCGGCGAGGCCGACGCGGAACTGAAATTCTCGTATGCGGCCGGCGGTTTTCGCGATTTCACGCGCATCGCGGCGTCGAACCCGGAAATGTGGCGCGACGTGTGCGTCGCGAACCGCGCGGCGCTGCTCGACGAACTCGACGGCTACACACGCGTGCTCACGCGGTTGCGCGCGGCGATCGACGCCGGCGACGGCGCGGCGCTCGAAGCCGTATTCACGCGCTCGCGCGCCGCGCGCAAGGCATGGCAGGAACGCGGCGGCACGCCCGCTGCCGAACCGGTCAAGAAATAACAGGACGATTCCCATGGACTATCTCGATCTCGGCCCGTACTCCAGCGCATCGGGCACCGTGCGCCTGCCCGGCTCGAAGAGCATTTCGAACCGCGTGCTGCTGCTCGCGGCGCTTGCCGAAGGCGAAACGACGATCACCAACCTGCTCGACTCCGACGATACGCGCGTGATGCTCGATGCACTCGGCAAGCTCGGCGTGAAGCTCGCGCGCGACGGCGACACCTGTGTCGTCGCCGGCACGCGCGGCGCGTTTACCGCGAAGACGGCCGACCTGTTCCTCGGCAACGCGGGCACGGCCGTGCGGCCGCTGACCGCCGCACTCGCGGTGAACGGCGGCGACTACCGTGTGCACGGCGTGCCCCGCATGCACGAGCGGCCGATCGGCGATCTCGTCGACGGCTTGCGCCAGATCGGCGCGCAGATCGACTACGAGCTGAACGAAGGCTACCCGCCGCTGAGGATCAAGCCCGCGACGATCTCGGTCGATGCGCCGATCCGCGTGCGCGGCGACGTGTCGAGCCAGTTCCTCACCGCGCTCCTGATGACGCTGCCGCTCGTGAAGGCGAGGGACGGCCGGATCGTCGTCGAAGTCGACGGCGAGCTGATCTCGAAGCCGTACATCGACATCACGATCCGGCTGATGGCGCGCTTCGGCGTGAGCGTCGAGCGCGACGGCTGGCAGCGCTTCGTCGTGCCGGCCGGCGTCCGCTACCGCTCGCCGGGGCGGATCATGGTCGAGGGCGACGCGTCGTCCGCGTCGTACTTCCTCGCGGCCGGGGCGCTGGGCGGCGGCCCGCTGCGGGTCGAGGGCGTCGGGCGGGCGAGCATCCAGGGCGACGTCGGCTTCGCGAATGCGCTGATGCAGATGGGCGCGAACGTGACGATGGGCGACGACTGGATCGACGTGCGCGGCATCGGCCACGATCACGGCAAGCTCGAGCCGATCGACATGGACTTCAATCTGATTCCCGACGCGGCGATGACCATCGCGGTCGCGGCGCTGTTCGCGAACGGCACGAGCACGCTGCGCAACATCGCGAGCTGGCGCGTGAAGGAGACCGACCGCATCGCCGCGATGGCGACCGAGCTGCGCAAGGTCGGCGCGATCGTCGAGGAAGGCCCCGACTATCTCGTCGTCACGCCTCCGGAAAAGCTCACGCCGAACGCGGCGATCGATACGTACGACGATCACCGGATGGCGATGTGCTTCTCGCTCGTCAGCTTGGGCGGCGTGCCCGTGCGGATCAACGATCCGAAGTGCGTCGGCAAGACGTTCCCCGACTATTTCGACCGCTTCGCCGCGCTCGCCAAAGCCTGATCCGACTGTTCCGATGAAATCGACCCGACCCTTTCACCCGACTCCCGTCATCACGATCGACGGCCCGACCGCCTCCGGCAAGGGCACCGTCGCGGCGCTCGTCGCCGCGCACCTCGGCTTCCACCTGCTCGACAGCGGCGCGCTGTACCGGCTCGCGGCGCTCGCGAGCGTGCGCTACGGAATCGCCGCGGAAGACGTCGACGCGCTGGTGAAGCTGATCGACGATCTGCACATCACGTTCCGTGAAGGCTGCGCGCAGCTTGACGGCGTCGACGTGTCGAACGACATCCGTGCCGAAGCGGTCGGCAACCGCGCGTCGGCCATTGCCGTGCACGGCCCCGTGCGCACCGCGCTCGTCGCGCGCCAGCGGGCGTTTCGCAAGACGCCGGGCCTCGTGGCGGACGGGCGCGACATGGGCACGGTGATCTTTCCCGACGCCGTGCTGAAGGTGTTCCTGACGGCCAGCGCCGAGGCGCGCGCGACCAGACGGCATAAGCAATTGATGCAAAAAGGTTTTTCTGCTAACATAGATGACTTGCTCCGGGATCTTCGTGAACGTGACGCGCGCGACAGCAATCGCGCAGCCGCGCCGCTGAAGCCTGCGGCAGATGCCAAGCTGCTCGATACGTCGGCACTTTCGGTCGATGAAGCCGTCGATCAGGTGCTGCAGTGGTACCGGGCGCTTGGCCAGCCAGCCTGAGAAGGCGGGCGGCAGTAGGTGCTCCGCGCGTAAGTGCAGAGCGTGTTTCGAACCCTTAACCCCGTGTGGTCTTCGATCTGGCCCTTTCAGCCTGCCATTCCGGCCGGCGTGGCACAGCGAGCCATGCACAATCAGATTTTTATGTCCGACCTGCAAACCTCCACCCCGAATACCGAATCCTTTGCGGCTCTGTTCGAAGAGTCGCTGACCCGCCAAGACATGCGCGCCGGCGAAGTGATTTCCGCCGAAGTCGTGCGCGTCGACCACAACTTCGTGGTCGTCAATGCAGGCCTGAAGTCCGAGGCTTACATTCCGATCGAGGAATTCCTGAACGATCAGGGCGAGGTTGAGGTGCAGTCGGGCGATTTCGTGTCCGTCGCGATCGACGCACTCGAAAACGGCTACGGCGACACGATCCTGTCGCGCGACAAGGCGAAGCGCCTTGCATCGTGGCTGTCGCTGGAAAAGGCGCTCGACAACAACGAGCTCGTGACCGGCACGATCACCGGCAAGGTGAAGGGCGGCATGACCGTGATGGTCAACGGCATCCGCGCGTTCCTGCCGGGTTCGCTGGTCGACACGCGTCCGGTCAAGGACACGACCCCGTACGAAGGCAAGACGCTCGAGTTCCGCGTGATCAAGCTCGATCGCAAGCGTAACAACGTCGTGCTGTCGCGTCGTGCAGTGATCGAGGCAACGCAAGGCGAAGAGCGCGCGAAGCTGCTCGAGACGCTGAAGGAAGGCGCGATCGTCAACGGCGTGGTCAAGAACATCACCGATTACGGCGCGTTCGTCGACCTCGGCGGCATCGACGGCCTGCTGCACATCACCGACATCGCATGGCGTCGTGTGCGTCACCCGAGCGAAGTCCTGTCGGTTGGCCAGGAAGTCACCGCGAAGATCCTCAAGTTCGACCAAGAGAAGAACCGCGTCTCGCTGGGCATCAAGCAACTGGGCGACGATCCGTGGGAAGGCATCTCGCGCCGTTACCCGTCGGGCACGCGCCTGTTCGGCAAGGTCACGAACATCACCGACTACGGCGCATTCGTCGAAGTGGAATCGGGCATCGAAGGCCTCGTCCACGTGTCGGAAATGGACTGGACGAACAAGAACGTTGCGCCGTCGAAGGTTGTCCAGCTGGGCGACGAAGTCGAAGTCATGGTCCTCGAGATCGACGAAGACCGTCGTCGTATCAGCCTCGGCATGAAGCAGTGCAAGCCGAATCCGTGGGATGACTTCAGCCGCAACTTCAAGAAGGGCGACAAGATCACGGGCGCAATCAAGTCGATCACCGACTTCGGCGTGTTCATCGGTCTGCCGGGCGGCATCGACGGCCTGGTCCACCTGTCGGATCTGTCGTGGAGCGAAGCCGGCGAAGAAGCCGTTCGCAAGTACAAGAAGGGCGACGAAGTCGAAGCAATCGTGCTCGGTATCGACGTCGAGAAGGAGCGCATTTCGCTCGGCATCAAGCAGCTCGAAGGCGACCCGTTCAGCAACTACGTTGCAATGAACGACAAGGGCTCGATCGTCGACGGCGTCGTGAAGACGGTCGATGCGAAGGGTGCGGTCGTCACGCTGACGGGCGACATCGAAGGCTACCTGCGTGCGTCGGAAATCTCGCAGGATCGCGTCGAAGACGCACGCAACGTGCTGAAGGAAGGCGACAAGGTCAACGCGATGGTGATCAACATCGATCGCAAGTCGCGCGGCATCAACCTGTCGATCAAGGCGAAGGATTCGGCCGAACAACAGGAAGCGATCCGCGGCCTGCAGTCGGACTCCAGCGCTGCTGCGACCGGTACGACCAACCTCGGCGCGCTGCTGAAGGCGAAGCTCGACGGCCAAAACCAGTAAGCCTTACGAGGTCTGCTGAAGTATGACCAAATCCGAGTTGGTCGCGCAGCTGGCATCGCGATTTCCGCAACTTGTCCTCAAGGATGCGGATTTCGCGGTGAAAACGATGCTCGATGCGATGTCCGACGCCCTGGCGAAAGGGCATCGCATTGAAATTCGGGGTTTCGGCAGCTTTGGCCTCAATCGTCGCCCGGCGCGTGTCGGACGCAACCCGAAGTCGGGGGAGAAAGTGCAGGTGCCCGAGAAGTTCGTGCCGCACTTCAAACCTGGCAAGGAATTGCGTGAACGCGTCGACGGTCGCGCCGGTGAACCGCTGAAGGCTGACGATCCGGACGACGAGCGTTGAACGTCGTTCGGTGTGCCCGGAACCTGTCCGGCGAAGGCTGAAAAGAAAAGCGCCCCTTGCGGGCGCTTTTTTCATTTCCGGCCACCGATGCGCAACGCCGCACACAGGATGTGCGCAGCCGCGGAAACGCTTCCTTTACAATACGGGTCGATTCGGTGCGACGAAGGGGAGTCGCGCGCCGCGGCAAACCTCAACAAAGAGAGGGCTTCATGAAGTTTATCGTCTGGCTGATCCGGGTATTGGTGTTCGTCCTGCTGCTGGTGCTTGCGCTGGCCAATACGCAAACCGCGACGCTGAATTTCGTTGCCGGCTATGCATGGCAAGCGCCGCTGATCCTGATCGGCCTGGCATTCTTCGCCGTCGGGCTGCTGGCCGGCCTGCTGTCCGCGCTGCCTTCGATCTTCCGCCTGCGTCTCGAGAACGGTCGTTTGAAGCGCGATCTGCGTGCGGCGCGCGAAACGCCTGCCGTCATCGACCAGCCGCCGATGCCGCCCGTCATTTAACACGGACGCCGCGCGATCATCGCGCGGTTTTCGTCTCTGCTTCGATATTTCGCATGGATCTGGATTTCTGGTGGTTGCTCGCGATTCCGGTCGCGTTCGCGCTCGGTTGGGCGGCGTCACGCTATGACCTGAAGAATCTCCTGTCGGAGAGCGCCAACCTGCCGCGTTCGTATTTTCGCGGCCTGAATTTTCTGTTGAACGAACAACCCGACAAGGCGATCGATGCGTTCATCGAGGTTGCCAAGCTCGATCCCGAAACGGTCGAGCTGCACTTCGCGCTCGGCAACCTGTTTCGCCGTCGCGGCGAGACCGACCGCGCGATTCGCGTGCACCAGAACCTGCTGAGTCGCACCGATCTGCCGGTCAACGAACGCGACCACGCGCTGTACGAACTGGGCCAGGATTTCCTGAAAGCCGGCTTGCTGGATCGCGCGGAAGAGGCGTTCCACAAGCTCGCGGACGGCGACTACGCGCTCGGCGCGCAGCGGGCGCTGCTGACGATTTACGAGATCGAGAAGGACTGGAACAAGTCGATCGATACGGCGAAACGCATCGAGTCGATGAGCGACAAGCCGCTCGGCATCGAAATTGCGCAGTTTCACTGCGAACTCGCGCAGGACGCGCTGCAGCGCAAGAATGCCGCCGCAGCGGCCGAACAGTTGCGCCTTGCGTTGACCGTGAATCCGCAGAACGTGCGTGCGACGGTCCTGTCCGGCGACGCGGCGGAAGCGGCGGGCGATCACGCGGGCGCGATCGAGCATTGGAAGCGCGTCGAAGCGCAGAACCCGGCGTATCTGCCGCTCGTGGCCGACAAGCTGATGAAGGCATACGTCGCGCTCGGCAAGAACGTCGAAGGTGCGGAGTTGCTGATGGGGTACGTCGATCGTTATCCGTCGAACGACCTGCTCGACATCGCCTATCAGCATATCGCCGGGTTGCGTGGCCAGGATGCGGCGCACACGCTCGCGCGGACGCAGATGGAAAAGTCGCCGAACCTGTCGGGGATGCTGCACCTGCTCGATGCGCAGATCGCGGCGGCCGAGGAACCGCGTCGTAAGGAACTTGAAATGATGCGTGCGCTGATCAAGCAGCGCACGAAAAATCTGCCACGGTATACGTGCCAGAATTGCGGTTTCCGGGCACGGCTCTTCTATTGGCAGTGCCCCGGATGCAGCGGCTGGGAAACCTATGCGCCGCGCCGCGTCGAACCTGCGATGCCGGGCTGATCCCGGCCGCGGAGCCAACGCGCTGCGGTTGCCGCCGGGCTCGCTCCGGCGGCCAAGTTAGTCAATTACCGGGAAGTACCGGAACATCTATGAAAATCACCATCATCGGCACCGGCTATGTCGGCCTCGTCACGGGCGCCTGCCTCGCGGAGATCGGTCACGACGTCTTCTGTCTCGACGTCGATCCGCGCAAGATCGATATCCTGAACAACGGCGGGATGCCGATTCACGAGCCGGGGTTGCTGGACATCATCGCGCGCAACCGCACGGCGGGGCGTCTGCGCTTCTCGACCGACATCGAGGCGAGCGTCGCGCATGGCGAGATCCAGTTCATCGCGGTCGGCACGCCGCCCGACGAGGACGGCTCGGCCGATCTGCAGTACGTGCTCGAGGCCGCGCGCAACATCGGCCGCCACATGACGGGCTTCAAGGTGATCGTCGACAAGTCGACGGTGCCGGTCGGCACCGCACGGCGCGTGCGCGGCGTGGTCGACGAGGCATTGGCTGCACGCGGGCTCGCGGGCAGCGTCGCGCATCGCTTCTCGGTCGTGTCGAACCCGGAATTCCTGAAGGAAGGCGCCGCGGTCGAGGACTTCATGCGCCCGGACCGGATCATCATCGGCGTCGACGACGACGACACCGGCACGATCGCGCGCGAGAAGATGAAGAAGCTCTACGCGCCGTTCAACCGCAATCACGAGCGCACGATCTACATGGACGTGCGTTCGGCCGAATTCGCGAAGTATGCGGCGAACGCGATGCTTGCGACGCGCATCTCGTTCATGAACGAGATGTCGAATCTCGCCGACAAGGTCGGCGCCGACATCGAGGCCGTGCGCCGCGGGATCGGCTCCGATCCGCGCATCGGCTATCACTTCCTGTATGCGGGCGTCGGCTACGGCGGCTCGTGCTTCCCGAAGGACGTGCAGGCGCTGATCCGCACCGCCGGCGAGAACGGCCAGCCGCTGCGCATCCTGGAGGCCGTCGAGGCCGCCAACCATGCTCAGAAGGACGTGCTGATCGGCAAGATCGAGCAGCGCTTCGGCGCCGACCTGACGGGGCGCGAATTCGCGGTCTGGGGCCTGGCGTTCAAGCCGAACACCGACGACATGCGCGAGGCGCCCAGCCGCCGCCTGATCGCCGCGCTGCTCGAACGCGGTGCGACCGTGCGCGCTTACGATCCGGTCGCCGTCGACGAAGCGCGGCGCGTGTTCGCGCTGGATTTCGGCGACGATGCGCACATGCTGGCGCGACTGCATCTCGTCGACACGCAGGACGCCGCGGTCACGGGCGCGGACGCACTCGTGATCGTGACCGAGTGGAAGGAATTCCGCAGCCCCGATTTCACGCGCCTGAAGGCCGAACTGAAGGCGCCGGTGATCTTCGACGGGCGCAATCTGTACGAGCCGGACGCGATGGCCGAACTGGGCATCGATTACTACGCGATCGGCCGGCCGTATGTCGATCCCCAGTCGTTCTCCCGTGGCTGAACGTACGATGGATACTCTTCGCGAAGTCGTTCCGGTGCCGCGCGAGCAACTCGCGCGCTCGCGTGTGCTCGTCGTCGGCGACGTGATGCTCGACCGTTACTGGTTCGGCAACGTCGATCGCATTTCGCCTGAAGCGCCGGTGCCGGTGGTGCACGTGCAGCGTCAGGAGGAGCGGCTCGGCGGTGCGGCCAACGTTGCGCGCAATGCCGTGACGCTCGGCGGCCAGGCCGGGCTGCTGTGCGTCGTCGGTTGCGACGAGCCCGGCGAGCGGATCG
This sequence comes from Burkholderia sp. MSMB1078WGS, assembly GCF_001528895.1. NCBI lineage: Bacteria > Pseudomonadati > Pseudomonadota > Betaproteobacteria > Burkholderiales > Burkholderiaceae > Burkholderia > Burkholderia sp. MSMB1078WGS. Next base: position 211,575 of record NZ_LPDI01000040.1, read on the forward strand.
TCGAGCTGCTCGCCGGCAGCGGCGTGACGCCGCATCTCGAGCGCGATCCGGCGTTACCGACCACGATCAAGCTGCGCGTGCTCGCGCGTCAGCAGCAGTTGCTGCGCGTCGACTTCGAGGCGATGCCGACGCACGAGGTGCTGCTCGCGGGGCTCGCGCGCTTCGACGCGCTGTTGCCGCAGCACGACGTCGTGCTGATGTCGGATTACGCGAAAGGCGGCCTGACGCACGTCACGACGATGATCGAGAAGGCGCGTGCGGCCGGCAAGGCGGTTCTGGTCGACCCGAAGGGCGACGACTGGGAACGCTATCGCGGCGCATCGCTGATCACGCCGAATCGCGCGGAACTGCGCGAGGTGGTCGGGCAGTGGAAATCGGAAGACGACCTGCGCGCGCGCGTCGCGAATTTGCGTGCGGCGCTCGGCATCGACGCGTTGCTGCTCACGCGCTCGGAAGAGGGCATGACGCTCTTTTCCGCGGGCGGCGAACTGCATGCGCCGGCGCTCGCGCGCGAAGTGTTCGACGTGTCGGGCGCGGGTGACACCGTGATCGCGACGGTCGCGACGATGCTCGGCGCCGGTGTGCCGCTCGTCGACGCCGTGGTGCTCGCGAATCGCGCGGCCGGCATCGTGGTCGGCAAGCTCGGCACGGCCACGGTGGACTACGACGAACTGTTTCACTGAGTGCATTCGGCGGCGCGACGAGCGCGCTGCACGAGTGGCTCGCACTTTTCAGGCAGGACGATCATGACCCTCATCGTTACCGGCGCAGCCGGTTTCATCGGCGCGAACATCGTCAAGGCGCTCAACGAGCGCGGCGAGACGCGCATCATCGCGGTCGACAACCTGACGCGCGCGGACAAGTTCCGCAATCTCGTCGACTGCGAGATCGATGACTATCTCGACAAGACCGAATTCGTCGAACGCTTCGCGCGCGGCGATTTCGGCAAGGTACGCGCGGTATTTCATGAAGGTGCCTGTTCGGACACGATGGAAACCGACGGCCGCTACATGATGGACAACAACTTCCGCTACAGCCGCGCGGTGCTCGATACCTGCCTCGCGCAGGGCACGCAGTTCCTGTATGCATCGTCGGCCGCGATCTACGGCGGCTCGACGCGTTTCGTCGAGGAACGCGACGTCGAGGCGCCGCTGAACGTATACGGCTATTCGAAGTTCCTGTTCGACCAGGTGATCCGTCGCGTGCTGCCGAGCGCGAAGAGCCAGATCGCGGGCTTCCGCTATTTCAACGTGTACGGCCCGCGCGAGACGCACAAGGGACGCATGGCGTCGGTCGCGTTCCACAACTTCAACCAGTTCCGCGCGGAAGGCAAGGTGAAGTTGTTCGGCGAGTACAACGGTTATGCGCCGGGCGAGCAGACGCGCGATTTCGTGTCCGTCGAGGACGTGACCAAGGTGAACCTGTTCTTCTTCGATCATCCGGAGAAGTCGGGCATCTTCAATCTCGGCACGGGCCGGGCGCAACCGTTCAACGATATCGCGTCGACGGTCGTGAACACGCTGCGCGCACTCGACAACCAGCCGCCGCTGACGCTCGCGCAGCAGGTCGAGCAGGGATTGATCGAATACGTGCCGTTCCCCGATGCGCTGCGCGGCAAGTACCAGTGCTTCACGCAGGCCGACCAGACGAAACTGCGCGCGGCCGGCTACGACGCACCGTTCCTGACCGTGCAGGAAGGCGTCGACCGCTACGTCCGTTGGCTATCCGGCCAGGTTTAAACCGGCGCGTTGCATCGATAGACTGGGTCTCACGGTCGGCAGCCGCCGGCCGTTTTTCTTCGGAGATCCAGCACATGATCAGGAAATGGTTTGCCGCGGCGGTCATGCTCGGCGCAGTGGCGTCGGCCTGGGCGGCCGTCGACGTTAACACCGCGAACGAGGATGCGCTCGTCGGTATCAAGGGCATCGGTCCGGCGCGGGCGAAGGCGATTCTCGACGAGCGCGGCGCACGCGGCCCGTTCAGGAATGCAGACGATCTCGCCACGCGCGTGAAGGGCATGGGCGGGCATACCGTCGAGCGGCTTCAGCAGGAAGGGCTGACGATCGGTGCGGTGGCGGGCGCGGCGCCGTCGGCCGCAGGCAAGCCGGCGGCAGCGAAACCGGCCGTCGCACCGGCTCGCACCGCGCAGAAATAACGGGTCGCACGTATCCGCAAAGGGCTCCTTCAGCCGCCGTCGTTGCGACGGCTTCCCGCGGCATGCCGCGGGTTTTTTGCATGGGGCGGCGTACGCGGCGATCGCGCACCGCGCGGCGCGTATTCCATCGTCGCAATGGGGTTGCCGGCGCGCGTGCTGGTGCTGGTTTACAATCGATCGATTGATCGGCCTCGTACTCACGGTATATCCATGGCTTACAAAACTATCGAAGACACGATCGGCAATACGCCGCTCGTGCAACTGGTCCGCCTGCCGGACGACGAGATTCGCGCTCGCAACAACGTGGTGCTCGCGAAGCTCGAGGGCAACAATCCGGCAGGTTCCGTGAAGGATCGCCCGGCGCTGTCGATGATCGGCAAGGCCGAGGCGCGCGGGCGCATCAAGCCGGGCGATACGCTGATCGAGGCGACGAGCGGCAACACGGGCATCGCGCTCGCGATGGCCGCGGCGATCCGCGGCTACAAGATGGTGCTGATCATGCCGGAGGATCTGTCGGTCGAGCGCCGCCAGAGCATGGCGGCGTATGGCGCCGAAATCATCCTGACGCCGGTGAAGGGCGGGATGGAACTGGCGCGCGACCTCGCGGAGCAGATGCAGCGCGAAGGCAAGGGCGTGATCCTCGACCAGTTCGGCAACCCCGACAATCCCGTCGCGCACTACGAAGGAACGGGGCCGGAGATCTGGCGCGATACCGAGGGGCGTATCACGCACTTCGTGTCGGCCATGGGCACGACGGGCACGATCATGGGCACGTCGCGCTACCTGAAGGAACAGAATCCGGCGATCGAGATCGTCGGTGCGCAGCCGGAAGACGGCTCGCGCATTCCGGGCATTCGCAAGTGGCCGGAAGCGTACATGCCGACCATTTTCGATCGCAGCCGCGTCGACCGCGTCGAGAGCGTGAGTCAGGCTGCGTCGGAAACGATGACGCGCCGGCTCGCGGCGGTCGAAGGTATCTTCGCGGGCATTTCGTCGGGCGGCGCATGCGAAGTCGCGTTGCGCATTGCGCGCCAGGTCGAGAATGCGACGATCGTGTTCATCGTCTGCGATCGTGGCGACCGCTACCTGTCCACGGGCGTGTTTCCCGCCTGAGCGAATGGGGGCGCGGCCCGCGCATCGATAAAAAAAGCGCCGCTTCTGCGGCGCTTTTTCTTGGGGCGGCCAGTGCTTACTGCGACTGCGTTCCGGCAGCGGCGGGTTGTAGCGCGCCGCTCGCTTCCATCTGTGCTTTCACTGCCTCGCCGAGCTGGTACACGGTGAGCGCGTAGAAGAAACTCCGGTTGTAGCGCGTCAGCACATAGAAGTTCTTCAGGCCAAGCATGTATTCGGTCGCGCGCCCGGGCGTCGGCAAGTCGACCACGGTAACCGGCGTGCCGGCTTCGGTCGTGATGTTGACCGTCGGCTCGTTCAACGTCATGCCCGCGCGCAGCAGTTGCGACAGCGCCCAGTGCGGTTCGGGCTGGCCGTCGGCGGCGGCCTGCGCGATGCCCAGGCTGCCTGTATCGGGCGTGATCTGCCAGACCACCGGACGGTCCGTTTCCCAGCCGTGCTGCTTCAGGTAGTTCGCGACGCTGCCGATCGCATCGACAGGACTGCTGCGCAGATCGACGTGGCCCGTGCCGTCGAAGTCGACCGCATATTCGCGGATGCTGCTCGGCAGGAACTGCGGAATCCCGATCGCGCCGGTGTACGAGCCGAGCACGGTGGTGGGGTCGAGCTGGTTGTCGCGGGTCCAGACCAGGAAGTCTTCGAGGTTCTTGCGGAACGTGGCCTGGCGGCTGTCGCGGTTCGGCGTGTCCGGGTAGTCGAACGTGAGCGTCGTCAGCGCGTCGAGCACGCGGAAATTGCCCATGTAGCGGCCATAGATGGTCTCGACGCCGATGATGCCGACGATCACCTCGGGCGGCACGCCGAACTGCTCGGACGCGCGCTGCAGCGTGGCCTGGTTCGCTTTCCAGAACTTCACGCCCGCGTTGATGCGGATCGGCTCGATGAAGCGCGAGCGATAGACGCGCCAGTTCTTGACCGTCGGCGACGGGGCCGGCTTTACGAGCTTGACGGCCGTCGCCGAGTAGCTGATGCGCGAGAACAGCGCATGCAGGCTTGCCGAATCGAAGCCGTTGCGGCTCACCATCTCGTCGATGAACGCGTCGACCTTCGCATTGTTCGCGTAACGCTGTGGAACGATTTCCTCTTCGAAGGTCTGGCCTTGCGGCGTCTCCTGCTGCGGTTGGGCTTGGGCGACGAGCGTGCCGGCGGGCTTCGCCGGCTGCGTCTGCGCGACGGCAGGTGCGGTGCCGAGGGCAGCGGCGAGGGCAGCGGCGACGAGCGGAGCGCGAACCCGGAACAGCGCGGAAAGAAGGGCGGCAGGCTTGCTGGAATTCATGTCGAAGCGGGCGGACAGAGCGATTGTGTTCGGCGCAGTATACCCGACGCATCCGGCGCGCCGGGCCGAAGCTGGCCCCCGTTGTGGTAAGTTAGCGGCGAATTCGCGGCAGACGATGGACATCATTGATGGAGACCTGCGACGCACCGTGCGCCGCGGATGACAGCTTATGGCAACCGCTTTCTATACGCACCCCGACTGCATGCTGCACGAGATGGGGGAATGGCATCCGGAATGTCCGGCCCGCCTGTCGGCGATCCAGGATCAATTGATTGCGAGCCGCATCGACGACCTGATCGTGCACGAAACCGCACCGTTCGCGAGCGAGGTCGCGCTGGGCCGGGTGCATACGCAGGCGCACATCGACTACATCCGGAGCATGACGCCGGTCGACGGTTACGTCGAGATCGATCCCGACACGCTGATGAATCGCGACACGTGGCGCGCGGCACTGCGCGCGGCCGGCGCCGCGATCGCGGCGACCGACGCGGTGATCGAAGGCCGCTATGCGAATGCGTTCTGCGGCGTCCGTCCACCCGGCCACCATGCGGAGCCCGCGCGCGCGATGGGTTTCTGCTTCTTCAACAACGTCGCGATCGCCGCGCGGCACGCGCTCGACGTACACGGCATCGAGCGCGTCGCGATCGTCGATTTCGACGTGCATCACGGCAACGGCACCGAGGCGGCGTTCGCGAACGACGAGCGCGTGCTGATGTGCAGCTTCTTCCAGCATCCGCTGTATCCGTTCTCGGGCGTCGATCATCAGGCGCCGAACATGGTCAACCTGCCGATGCCCGCACGCAGCAACGGGATGGCGATCCGCGAAGCCGTCGACATGTTCTGGCTGCCGCGCCTCGACGCGTTCAAGCCGCAGATGCTGTTCGTGTCGGCCGGCTTCGATGCGCATCGCGAGGACGATATCGGCAATCTCGGCCTCGTCGAAGCCGATTTCGAATGGCTGACCGCGCGGATCGTCGACGTGGCGCGCCGGCATGCGCAGGGCCGTATCGTCAGTTGCCTCGAGGGCGGCTACAACCTGTCCGCGCTCGGGCGCAGCGTCGTCGCGCACCTGCGCGTGCTGGCCGGGATCTGATTCGCGATTGACCGGCCGGGCCGGGCGCGTTCAGCGCGCCGGCACGCGCGCATGAATCCACGCGATCAGCGCGTCGATCACGCGGTCGCGTTCGAGATCGTTCATCGTTTCGTGGAAGCCGCCTTCGTACAGCGTCAGCGTACGATCGGGCGAACCGACGTGCGCGCCGAACGCCCGGCTGCCGTCGGGTTCGGTCAGCTTGTCCTCCGTGCCGTGATAGACGAGCACCGGCACGCGCAGCGCACCGCGGCCGCTCTCGATGCGCGCCATCGCATCGAGGATTTCCGCGCCGGTGCGGGCGGGCACGGCGCCGTGATGCACGAGCGGGTCGGCGCGATTGGCCGCGACGACGGCCGGATCGCGCGACAGCAGGGCCGCATCGATCCTGATCGCGGGGAAAGTAGGCCATGCACGGCTGATGAGGCGGCTGAGCGCAAGCATCCAGCGCGGCACGTCGCGCCCCGGCGCAAGCGCCGGGCTCGACAGCACGAGGCCGGCCAGCGCGTGGCCGCGAGCCGGTGCACGTTCGATCGCGTAGAGCGCCGCGATCGCGCCGCCCATGCTGTGCCCCATCAGGAACAGCGGCGCATCGCCGCGCGCGGCTTCGGCGACCAGCGCATCCGCGTCGTTCAGGTAGCCGTCGAAACGCTCGACCCACACGCGTTTGCCCGGCGACTGGCCATGCCCGCGCAGATCGATCGCAAGCACGTCGATGCCGGCTGCGTTCAGCCGGCCGGCGAGCGCGGCATAGCGGCCCGCGTGTTCGGCGAGGCCGTGCACGAGCGCGATCGTCGCGCGCGGCGGCACGCTGCCGTCGCCGGCCGGCCAGCGGTACGACGCCAGTTCGAGCCCGTCCGCGGTACGCAGTCGGCCCATGTGCGGCGCGGGCGCCGAAGGCGCCGATCCGGCGATGGCGGCGGGTGCGGCGGCCGGCGTGGTGGTGGCGCTCATCTGGCGTGTCTCCGGTTCGTTGGCAAGTGCGTTCCCGATCATAGTCGCGACCTTCCCATGGGGGCGAAGCGGCGCCCCTCTAATTTCGTCCGGTTATGAAAAGATCGAAATCGATTATTAAGGGGAATGAGGGGTTTGCGGTAAAATCGCCGGCTATTCCAGATGCATCGGCGGCCGACTGGCGGGCCAACTCGCCGGCCGGCCGCCGTTTTGTTTACATGATCGAATTACGCAATCTTTCGCAGCGTTTCCCCGGCCCGGGCGGTTGGGTCGAAGCGTTGCGCAACGTCAACCTGACGATCCCGCAAGGCGAGGTGTTCGGCATCATCGGCCGAAGCGGCGCCGGCAAGAGCACGCTCGTGCGCACCATCAACCTGCTTACGCGGCCGACCGAAGGCAATGTCGTCGTCGGCGGGCGTGACCTGATGCTGCTGTCGGCCAGTGCGCTGCGCGAGGCGCGCCGCGAGATCGGCATGATCTTCCAGCACTTCAACCTGCTGTCGTCGCGCACGGTGTTCGACAACGTTGCGCTGCCGCTCGAACTGGCCGGCGCGAGCCGTGCCGACATCGAGGCCGCCGTGTTGCCGCTGCTCGACCTGGTCGGGCTGTCCGCGCAGAAGGATCGCTATCCGGCGCAGATCAGCGGCGGCCAGAAGCAGCGCGTCGGCATCGCCCGCGCGCTCGCGAGCCAGCCGAAGGTGCTGCTGTCGGACGAGGCGACGTCCGCGCTCGATCCCGAAACCACGCGTTCGATCCTCGATCTGCTCAAGCGCATCAACCGCGAACTCGGACTGACGATCGTGCTGATCACGCACCAGATGGAAGTGATCAAGCAGGTCTGCGATCGCGTCGCGGTGCTCGACGCGGGGCGCGTGGTCGAAGAGGGCCGCGTGATCGACGTGTTCCTGCAACCGCATCACGAAGTCACGCGCGCGCTGATCGGCGACGTGATCGCGCAGGAGCTGCCGCCCGCGCTGAAGGCGCGCGTGGCCGAGCGGCTGAAGACGGGCAGCGGGCATCTGCTGCGGCTCGCGTTCACGGGCTCGGGTGTCGACCAGCCGATCCTGTCGGAAACGATCCGCCGGTACGAACTCGATTTCAACATCCTGCACGGCCAGATCGACGAGATCCAGGGGCAGGCATTCGGTTCGCTCGCGGTGCTCGCCGGCGGCGAGCCGGGCAAGGTCGGGCAGGCGCTCGCGTTCCTGCGCGAGCAAGGTGTGGTGGTAGAGGAGCTTTCGTATGTTGAGTGAGATGTTCGATATGTTCGTGCAGTCGTTCTGGGAGACGCTGATCATGGTCGGCATCTCCGGGGCGGTCGGCGCGCTCGTCGGCCTGCCGCTCGGCGTGCTGCTCTACCTGACCGACCGCCAGGGCGTGTTGCAGAACCTGGCGGTGAATCGCGTGCTCGGCGGCATCGTGAACGCGGTCCGCTCGACGCCGTTCATCATCCTGCTGGTCGCGGTGATTCCGTTTACGCGGCTCGTCACCGGTTCGTCGATCGGCACGGCCGCGGCGGTCGTGCCGCTGACGCTCGCGGCCGCGCCGTTCATCGCACGTCTCGTCGAAACGGCGCTGCGCGAGGTCGATCGCGGGCTGATCGAGGCCGCGCAGTCGATGGGCGCGACCACGTCGCAGATCGTATTCAAGGTGCTGTTGCCCGAATCGCTGCCGGGCGTCGTCGCGGGCCTGACGATCACGTTCGTGTCGCTCGTCGGCTATTCGGCGATGGCGGGTGCGATCGGCGGCGGCGGGCTCGGCGATCTCGGGATCCGCTACGGGTACCAGCGCTATCTGCCGGAAGTGATGTGGACGGTCGTCGCGATCCTGATCGTGTTCGTGCAGATCGTGCAATCGTTCGGCGACTGGCTGGTGCGCCGGCTGAGCCACAAATAAGACCAAACCGATCCGATAGGAAAGACACGATGCAACGACGCTTCATGCTGAAGTTTGCGGCGGCGCTGGGCGCGGCCGCGCTGTTCGCGGGCGCGCATGCGCAGGCGGAAACCATCAAGGTGGGGGTGACGGGCGGTCCGCACGCGCAGATCATGGAAGTGGTGAAGAAGGTCGCGGCGAAGGACGGCCTGGAGATCCGCATCGTCGAATTCTCCGATTACGTGCAGCCGAACGCGGCGCTCGCGTCGGGCGACCTCGACGCGAACAGCTACCAGCACGATCCGTATCTGCAGGCGCAGGTGAAGGATCGCGGCTACAAGCTGCTCAAGGTCGCGGACACCGTCACGTTCCCGATGGGCATCTATTCGAAGCGCGTGAAGTCGCTGGCCGAACTGAAGCCGGGCGCGCGCGTCGCGGTTCCGAACGATCCGACCAACGGCGGTCGCGCGCTGCTGTTGCTGCAGAAGCAGGGGCTGTTGAAGCTGCGCGCGGATGCTGGGCTGAAGGCGACGCCGCTCGATATCGTCGACAATCCGCGCAAGCTGAAAATCGTCGAGCTCGATGCGGCGCAGATCCCGCGCTCGCTCGGCGACGTCGACGCGGCCGCGATCAATACCAACTACGCGATGGAAGCGGGGTTGAAACCGAAGCAGGACGCGATCGCGATCGAGGGCCCGAACGGCCCGTACGCGAACATCCTTGCGATCCGCGAGGTGGACCGGAACAAGCCGTGGGTCGCCAAGCTGATTGCGGCGTATCACTCGGCCGACGTGAAGCAGTTCATCGAAGGCAAGTTCGGCGGCGCGGTCGTTGCTGCCTGGTAACCGGTGGAGTGCGGACGCCCGGCGGGATTAGAGTCGATGATCGAAAACCCGGGCTTTGCGTCCGGGTTTTTTCTCTTTTAAAATAGAACGACCGTTCGCTATCATTGGCGCGTCGCCAAGAAGCGGTATCCTCGACAACCATGATGGTTGGGGCCGCTTGGCCGCGCAGTCATGAGGTCGCGCTATAAAATGGCCTCTGGTCGTATTCGTAACTTTGGAGCGTGTGCATGAAAATCCTGGTGCCAGTGAAAAGAGTGGTCGACTACAACGTGAAGGTCCGCGTGAAGTCGGACAACACGGGTGTCGACATCGCGAACGTGAAGATGTCGATGAACCCGTTCGACGAAATCGCCGTTGAAGAAGCCGTGCGCCTGAAGGAAGCGGGCGTGGCGACCGAAGTGATCGCGGTGTCGGTGGGCGTCGCGCAAGCGCAGGAAACGCTGCGCACGGCGCTGGCGATCGGCGCGGATCGCGCGATCCTCGTCGAGTCGAACGACAGCGTCGAGCCGCTGGCCGTCGCGAAGATCCTCAAGGCGCTGGTCGACAAGGAACAGCCGCAGCTCGTGATCCTCGGCAAGCAGGCGATCGACGACGATTCGAACCAGACGGGCCAGATGCTCGCTGCGCTGGCCGGCCTGCCGCAGGCGACGTTCGCGTCGAAGGTGACGATCGCCGACGGCAAGGCAACCGTGGCACGTGAAGTCGACGGCGGCGCGGAAACGCTGTCGCTGACGCTGCCGGCAGTCGTGACGACCGACCTGCGCCTGAACGAGCCGCGCTACGTGACGCTGCCGAACATCATGAAGGCGAAGAAGAAGCCGCTCGAAACGGTGAAGCCGGAAGACCTGGGCGTTGACGTCACGCCGCGTCTGAAGACGCTGAAGGTTGCCGAGCCGCCGAAGCGCGCAGCCGGCGTGAAGGTGCCGGACGTGAAGACGCTGGTCGAGAAGCTGAAGACCGAAGCCAAGGTGCTGTAAGAGGGAGCGGAAAGAAATGACGATTCTGGTGATTGCAGAACACGACAACGCGTCGATCAAGGCCGCGACGCTGAACACGGTGGCGGCTGCTGCGAAGATCGGCGGCGACATCCACGTGCTGGTCGCGGGCCACAATGCGCAAGCGGCTGCCGACGCGGCCGCGAAGATCGCAGGTGTGTCGAAGGTGCTGCTGGCCGACGCGCCGCAGCTCGAAGCAGGCCTCGCGGAAAACGTCGAAGCGACCGCGCTGAACATTGCAAAGGACTATTCGCACATCCTCGCGCCGGCGACGGCCTACGGCAAGAACATCGCGCCGCGTATCGCCGCGAAGCTGGACGTTGCGCAGATCTCGGACATCACGGCAGTCGATTCGGCCGACACGTTCGAGCGCCCGATCTACGCGGGCAACGCGATTGCGACGGTGCAGTCGAGCGACCCGATCAAGGTCATCACGGTGCGTGCGACGGGCTTCGATCCGGTGGCGGCGGAAGGCGGCAGCGCAGCGGTCGAGAAGATCGAAGCGGCAGCCGACGCCGGCAAGTCGCAATTCGTCAGCCGTGAAGTGACGAAGCTGGACCGTCCGGAACTCACCAGCGCGAGCATCATCGTGTCCGGCGGCCGCGGCCTGGGCAGCGGCGAGAACTACACGAAGGTGCTGGAGCCGCTGGCGGACAAGCTCCAAGCGGCACTCGGCGCATCGCGCGCGGCAGTCGACGCCGGCTACGTGCCGAACGACTACCAGGTCGGCCAGACCGGCAAGATCGTCGCGCCGCAGCTGTACATCGCGGTCGGCATCTCGGGCGCGATCCAGCATCTGGCGGGCATGAAGGATTCGAAGGTGATCGTCGCGATCAACAAGGATCCGGAAGCACCGATCTTCAGCGTGGCCGACTATGGCCTCGTCGGCGATCTGTTCTCGCTCGTGCCGGAGCTCGTGACCGAGCTCGGCTGACGCGGCGTGACGCTTCAGCGGTAAAGCACACGAGAAGAGGGGCGCGACGAGCGCCCCTTTTTTGTTGTGTCTGTCTCGTCCTGAAATAGGTTGACGCTTTTTCGCCGAAGCGAAGAGGCGCGAGCGTCGCTCGTCAGGAAGATTCCGGATCGTACCGTGCCGTGCGGAACGTATCGTCGCGCACGCACGACTGGTAGCGTCGATTCGATCGCCGTGCGACGGCAGCATGCGCACGTTGACTGAAGCCTCGTGCCGAATCGACATTCGCGGTCGCTGCACGTCGCAGCCGCCGAAGCGAAAAAGGCGCCCTCGGGCGCCTTTTTCGCTGATGCAACGGGCCCGCATCGCGGGCCGTTCCGATTTACGCGTATGCCGGGCGCGTCTGGCTGGGCACGTCCTTCAGATAACGATGCACCGACAGGTCGTCGGCCTGGATCGCGGGCATCTTGCCCGAGATCAGGTCCGCGAGCAGTTGGCCCGAGCCGCACGACATCGTCCAGCCGAGCGTGCCGTGGCCGGTGTTCAGGAACAGGTTCGACACCGGCGTGCGGCCGACGATCGGCGTGCCGTCCGGTGTCATCGGGCGCAGGCCTGTCCAGAACGTGGCCTTCGACGTATCGCCGCCGCCCGGGAACAGGTCGTTCACGCACATCTCGAGCGTTTCGCGGCGCGCCGCGCGCAGCGTCTTGTCGAAGCCGACGATTTCCGCCATGCCGCCGACGCGGATGCGCTGGTCGAAGCGCGTGATCGCGATCTTGTAGGTCTCGTCGAGCACGGTCGACACGGGCGCGGCGGCTTCGTTGACGATCGGCGCGGTGATCGAATAGCCCTTGAGCGGATAGACGGGAATCTTCATCAGGTTCGAGATGAAGCGGGTCGAATACGAGCCGAGCGCGACGACGTACGCGTCGGCACGCACCGTCTCGCTGCCGCACTGCACGCCGGCGATCTTGCCGCCCGCGATCGCGAGCGCATCGATCGGCGTGTTGTAGCGGAACTTGACGCCGAGCGATTCGGCGAGGGCGGCGAGGCGCGTCGTGAACAGCTGGCAATCGCCTGTTTCGTCGCCCGGCAGGCGCAGGCCGCCCGTCAGCTTGTGCGAGACGGCGGCGAGCGCTGGTTCGGCTTTTTTCAGTTCGGCCGGCGACAGCAGTTCGAACGGCACGTTCGCTTCCTGCAGCACGGCGATATCCTTCGCCGCGCCGTCGAGTTGCTGCTGCGTGCGGAACAGTTGCAGCGTGCCGCCCGTGCGGCCTTCGTACTGGATGCCGGTGTCGGCACGCAGCGCCTGCAGGCAGTCGCGGCTGTATTCGGCGAGACGGACCATGCGCCCCTTGTTGACCGCATAGCGCTCGGCCGTGCAGTTGCGCAGCATCTGATACATCCACTGGAGCTGGAAGCGCGTGCCGTCGAGGCGGATCGCGAGCGGCGCGTGCTTTTCGAACATCCACTTGACGGCCTTCAGCGGCACGCCGGGCGCGGCCCACGGCGCGGCATAGCCGGGCGAGATCTGGCCTGCGTTCGCGAAGCTCGTCTCCAGTGCCGGGCCGGCTTCCCGGTCGATCACAGTGACTTCATGGCCGGCGCGCGCAAGGTAATACGCGCTTGCCACGCCCACTACACCGCTGCCCAGAATGACGACTCGCATAGCTGCTCCAGATGGAAGGGACCAGATTGAGGCCGGGCGCACCTGCGGCTCCGTGTAACCTCTAGCTGATCTAGTTTTTCGAGCTATGGTATTGTCGAATGTGCAGTTTTTGTTATCGTATTTTTTCGGTTTTCAGCATAAACAAATGAGAACGCAACGTCAGCCCGTACGCTCGCTCGACAAGCTCGACCGGCGCATTCTGAAACTGCTCCAGGACGACGGCCGGATGGCGATGAAAGATCTCGCGGAACAGGTCGGACTGACCGTCACGCCATGCATCGAGCGCGTGCGGCGCATGGAGCGCGACGGCGTGATCACCGGTTATCACGCGCGGGTCGACCCGGGCCAGCTGGGCGCCGCGCTGCTGGTGTTCGTCGAGATCACGCTCGGCCACAAGGGCGGCAACATGTTCGAGCAATTCCGCCGGGAAGTGATGAAGATCGACGAGGTGCTCGAATGCCATCTCGTTTCCGGCGATTTCGACTACCTGATCAAGGCGCGGATCGGCGAGATGGCCGACTACCGGAAGCTGCTCGGCGACATCCTGCTGCAGTTGCCCGGTGCCGTGCAGTCGAAGAGCTACGTCGTGATGGAAGAAATCAAGGAAACGCTGACGATCGCCGTCGGCGAGTGACGTACCGGCGGCCCGTTTGTCGGGCCCTTTATCCCGCCCTTGGCATGCTGCGCCCAATACTGTATAAATGTACAGTATTGGGCGCAGGCGAATGGGTGGGCACATGGACGATCGGTCCGACAACGAATTTCCGGTAGCGCCGCCCGTGCCCCGCAAGGGGCGCGGTGCGGTCGACAACCTGCAGGGGCGGTACGAAATCGCGCAGCGCGAAGCGGTGGACGACGGCTGGACGCACGAGTCCGACGATGCCGATTTCCCCGCGCCGCTGCGCACGCAGGTATTCGAGGAGCGGGCGAAGAGCATCCTGACGCACAATCAGTCGCCCGATATTCCGTTCAGCGTGTCGCTCAATCCGTATCGCGGCTGCGAGCACGGTTGTATCTACTGCTTCGCGCGGCCGACGCACAGCTACCTCGGGCTGTCGCCGGGGCTCGATTTCGAAAGCCGCATCTACGCGAAGGTGAATGCGGCCGAACTGCTCGAGCGCGAGATTTCGCGCAAGCGCTACGTGCCGGAGCCGATCGCGCTCGGCGTCAACACCGACGCATACCAGCCGGTCGAGCGCGACCTGCGCATTACGCGCAGCGTGATCCAGGTGATGCACGATCGCGGGCTGCCGTTCGCGGCGATCACGAAATCGTCGCTGATCGAACGCGATCTCGACCTGCTCGCACCGATGGCCGAACGCGGGCAGGTGATGGCGGCGGTCACGATCACGACGCTCGATGCCGAGCTCGCGCGCACGCTGGAGCCGCGTGCGGCCACGCCGGCGCGGCGGCTGCGCACGATCCGCGCGCTGCGAGATGCGGGCGTGCCGGTCGGCGTGAGCATTGCACCGGTGATTCCGTTCGTGACCGAGCCCGACATGGAGCGCGTGCTGGAGGCCTGTGCGGAAGCCGGCGCGACGCATGCGAGCTACATCATCCTGAGATTGCCGTGGGAGGTTGCGCCATTGTTCAAGCAATGGCTTGCCGCGCATTTTCCCGATCGCGCGGAGCGCGTGATGAACCGCGTGCGCGACATGCGCGGCGGCAAGGATTACGACTCGGATTTCTCGAAACGGATGAAGGGCGAGGGGATCTGGGCCGACCTGTTGCGGCAGCGCTTTCGCCAGGCCGTCAAGCGGCTCGGGTTGAACGAACGCACGAACGGTATCCTCGATCTGTCGCGGTTCAGCGGTGCGCCTGCCGCCGGGGTGCCGGCACCGCGTGTCGCGGTGCGTGCGGCCGGCGCGAAGCCGCGCGACGACATGCAGTTGAACCTGTTCTGACCGGCGAGCCATGCAGTCGCCGGTGTGTCGTATCGACCGTATGGGTCGTGCTTACTGCGAAATCTGCTTGGCTGCTTCGACCTGCGATTCGAAGTACGTCTGGAACGACAGCGCGAGTGCGGTCATCAACAGGAACGCGCCGATCAGCAGCGAGAAGATCACGACGAAGATCACGGTCCAGCCCGACCGGCTGTGCTTGCCGGTATCCGCGTTGAATTGCGCATCCCATTTTTCGTCGGGGCGCAGCCCGTAGACGAGTGCGGCAAGAAACGCCGCCAGCAGCGAGATTGCGCCGGGTACCGCGAGCCACCAGCCGAGGCCGGCGCTGCGCTGGGTTGCGGCGAGCAGGAGGAAGCCCGGGATGCCGACGATCGTCGCGAGCAGGTGGGCCCAGCCGTACACATCGCGAAAGCCGTACAGATAGAAGCGGTGCGCGCCGAGCGATCCGAGCAGGAACGCGAGGGCGGCGGTGAGCGTCTTGGAGCGGAAGCGGCGGGGCGATGCGGTGCTGCTGGACATGGATGGCGGCGTATTGTCGTTGGCATGGGCGGGGCCGGCAGGCCGGCGCGGGCGCACGGCCCGGCACGCATTCTACGATGCCCGGTCGGGCCCGGTCACGCCTCGCCTGCGTCAAGGTGCCGCATAGGTCACGCGGTAGATCGCGCCCGCGTAATCGTCGCTGACGAGCAGCGAGCCGTCCGGTAGCGGCAATACATCGGCCGGGCGTCCCCATACGGTGCCGTCGGGTCGCAGCCAGCCCGTGATGAACGGTATCTGGCGCGCGTGGCTGCCGTCCGCCGATGCGATCACGCGCATCACGCGGTAGCCGACCTTCGTGCTGCGATTCCACGAGCCGTGTTCGGCAATGAAGACATTGTTGCGATAGGGCGCCGGAAACATCGTCCCGGTATAGAAGCGCATCCCGAGCGCCGCGACGTGCGCGCCGAGTTTCAGGACGGGCGGCACGTAATGACGACAGACGTCGGCGCCGCCGAATTCGGGGTCGGGCGTATCGCCGCCGTGGCAGTATGGAAAGCCGAAGTCGAGGCCGGTGCGCGGCGCACGGTTCAGCTTGTCGTCGGGTACGTCGTCGCCCATCATGTCGCGCCCGTTGTCGGTGAACCACAGCTCGCCCGAGTCAGGGTGCCATGCAAAGCCGACCGTATTGCGTATGCCGCGAGCGATCACTTCACGCCCGCTGCCGTCGGCGTTCATCCGCGCGATGATCGCGTAGCGGCCGCGATCGGCGAGGCACGCGTTGCACGGCGCGCCGACCGGCACGTACAGCTTGCCGTCGGGGCCGAACGCGATGAATTTCCAACCGTGATGGTGGTCGGTCGGCAGCGCATCGGTCACGACGACGGGCGCGGGCGGTCTGGCGAGCCGGTCGTCGATATGGTCGAGGCGCAGGATGCGCGAGACGGCGGATATATAGAGGGCGCCATCGCGATAGGCGACGCCGACGGGCATGTCGAGCCCGGACGCGATGACGTAGTGCGCGCTGATCCGGCCCTCGTGCATTGCGAACGCGTGGACGCGGCCGTCTCGCGTGCCGACATACAGGATGCCGCGCGGCGACCACGCCATTTCGCGCGCGGCCGGTACGGCGTCGGTCAGCACGCTCACATGGAATCCGGGCGGCACGACGAGTTCGTTCACCGGCAGCGGCGCGGCAAACGCCGCGGCGGACGCGACGCAGGCAAGGCCGGCAAGCAGCGCCGCCAATTGGCGCTGCACGCGGCGCATCGGGGTGGCGCGAAGGGGCGGCATGATGGTCGAGCGCATCCTGGACACGACGATTGTAGGCCCGGCCGACGGGCCGTCCGCGGATTTTTACGCGTAAGTGTTTGTTGTACCTCTGGTTTCCGGCTATAATCGCGTGTTTCAGTAGTTTCGAACCCGGTTTTCCCGAAGGACATCATATGGTTATCATCCGTCTGGCTCGTGGCGGCTCGAAGAAGCGCCCGTTCTACAACATCGTTGCTACCGATTCGCGCAACCGTCGTGACGGCCGCTTCATCGAGCGCGTCGGCTTCTACAACCCGGTCGCCACGAAGGGCGAATCGCTGCGTATCGCTCAGGATCGCCTGACGTACTGGCAAGGCGTTGGCGCGCAACTGTCGCCGACCGTCCAGCGTCTCGTGAAGGAAGCGCAAAAGGCGCAACCGGCTGCCTGACATGGCGCGGTGTGCCGGTCGTGCCGGCTGTGAGGTGCATTGATGGCGGGTCACGATTCCGGTAATGCAAGGCGCGGGCGTGCGTCATTCGGCGCATTCGTCCGCAAGCCGGTCGAGCGCGACACGGTCGCGAACGCCGGTCAGGCTGCCGAACAGGGCGGCCCCGAAGCGACGCAAGCCTGGCCCGACGATGCCGTCGAGGTCGGGGCGGTGGTCGACGCCTACGGCCTGAAGGGCTGGGTCAAGGTGGCGACGCATGCCGATGCCGGTCGCGGTGGCGACGCGCTGCTCAGCGCGCGTCGCTGGTGGCTGGAACGCGGTGCGGAGCGGCTTTCCGTCCGCATCATGCAGTCGAAGACGCACAGCGACACAGTCGTTGCGCAACCCGCGGGTGTCGGCGACCGCGATGCTGCGCTGTCCATGCGCGGCTTTCGCGTGTTCGTGCGCCGGGAAGATTTCCCGGCACTGGCCGCGGACGAATTCTATTGGGTCGACCTGATCGGTCTCGATGTCGTCAACGAGCAATCGGTGGCGCTCGGGAAGGTGAGCGGGATGATCGACAACGGCGTGCATTCGATCATGCGCGTCGAGTATCCGGCAACCGGCAAAGACGGTCAGCCGACCACCGACGAGCGGTTGATTCCGTTCGTCGGCGTCTACGTCAAAACGGTGGATCAGGCGGCGCGTCGCATCGTCGTCGACTGGGAAGCCGATTACTGAAATGAACCAGGTTACCGAGAGCGCGGTGCAGTTCGACGTCATCACGCTCTTTCCCGAGATGTTCCGCGCACTGACCGACTGGGGAATCACCAGCCGGGCCGTCAAGCAGGGGCGCTTCGGGCTGCGCACCTGGAACCCGCGTGATTTCACGACGGACAACTACCGCACGGTCGACGATCGTCCGTACGGCGGCGGTCCGGGCATGGTGATGCTGGCCAGGCCGCTCGAAGCCGCGATCGACGCCGCGAAAGCGGCGCAGGCGGAGCAGGGCATCGCGAGCACGCGCGTCGTGATGATGTCGCCGCAAGGCGCGCCGCTCACGCATGATCGTGCGGTGCGGATGGCGCAGGAACCCGGCGTCGTCGTGCTGTGCGGTCGCTACGAAGCGATCGATCAGCGCTTGCTCGACCGTTGCGTCGACGAGGAAATCAGCCTCGGCGATTTCGTGCTGTCGGGCGGCGAACTGCCGGCGATGGCGATGATGGATGCGGTCGTGCGGTTGCTGCCCGGCGTGCTGAACGATTCGCTGTCGGCCGTGCAGGACAGCTTCGCCGACGGCCTGCTCGATTGCCCGCACTACACGCGCCCCGAGGAATACGCCGGCGTGCGCGTGCCGGACGTGCTGCTCGGCGGGCATCATGCCGAGATCGAGCGGTGGCGGCGTCAGGAAGCATTGAGGAATACGTTGCGGAAGCGGCCGGACCTGATCGTCCGGGCGCGCCGCGAGAAGTTGTTGAGCCGCGCCGACGAGGCGTGGCTCGCGAACCTCGCACGCGAAGCGAAGGACGCCTCCTGAGGCGGCTGCGCGAGCGGGAATTGGCGGTGCCGTACATGCGTGTGCGGCGCCTGATGTGAATCCATCCTCTATCGGGACCAGGCCTGGAAGCAGGCGGGTTGAACGCCGACACGATGGCATAAGGAGTCAGTAATGAATCTGATCGCAAAACTTGAGCAGGAAGAAATCGAGCGCGCGCTCGCCGGCAAGACGATCCCCGATTTCGCCCCGGGCGACACGGTGATCGTGAACGTGAACGTGGTTGAAGGTAACCGCAAGCGCGTTCAGGCTTACGAAGGCGTCGTGATCGCGATTCGCAATCGTGGTCTGAACTCGAACTTCATCGTCCGCAAGATCTCGTCGGGCGAAGGCGTCGAGCGTACGTTCCAGACGTACTCGCCGCTGCTGGCAAGCATCGTCGTGAAGCGTCGCGGTGATGTGCGTCGTGCGAAGCTGTACTACCTGCGCGAGCGTTCGGGCAAGTCGGCTCGTATCAAGGAAAAGCTGGTGTCGAAGGATCGCGCCGCAGCAGCTTCCCAAGAGTAAGGGCTGTAAGGAAAAAGCACCCAACCGGGTGCTTTTTTCATTCTGGCGCGACAATATGCTCGATACGACACGAACCCGAGAGCCCCATTGAATCGCCGCCCCATCATCGATCCCGAAGTATTGCCGGTCGAAGGCACCGGCGCCGGCCTGCCGGTCATCGATTCCCGGCTGATGACGCCGTCCGGCCTGCGCGAACGGTTCGCGCGCACGCTCGAATGGAGCGTCGAGCCTGGCGAAGCGAGGCTGCAGGAAGGCGTCGATCCGCGTAGCGCGGCCGTCCTCGTGCCGCTCGTCGTCCGCGAATCGGGCCTCACCGTATTGCTGACGCAGCGCGCCGATCACCTGAACGACCACGCCGGACAGATCAGCTTTCCCGGCGGTCGTCGCGAGCCGTTCGATCGCGACGCGACCGCCACCGCGTTGCGCGAGGCGAAGGAGGAGATCGGGCTGGCCGCCGAACGCGTCGAGATTCTCGGTGCGCTGCCCGACTACCTGACCGGCACGGGTTTCTGCGTGACGCCGGTGGTCGGCCTCGTGCATCCGCCGTTCACCGTGCAGGCCGACACGTTCGAAGTCGCCGAGATTTTCGAGGTGCCGCTCGCGTTCGTGATGAATCCCGCGAACCATCAGGTGCGTGTGTTCCGGTGGGAAGGCGGCGAGCGTCGTTTTTTTGCCATGCCCTATCCGAATGAGAAACCGGACGGGCATTACTTCATTTGGGGCGCAACTGCCGCCATGTTTCGCAATCTGTATCGCTTCTTGGCTGCCGGCTAGGCGGGCGCGCCGGCCGGCGCGCGCCGCCGGCTGCCTGGCGAGCGCGCCGTGCAGCCATGCGCGGCTGACGCTGTGCTATCGTTATGCAAAAAATGACATAACTCCGAAGACGGCGCCACGCATGACTTTCTTTTCGGTTCTCCTCGCCCTCATCATCGAACAGGTCCGCGCGTTGTCGCCGAGCAATCCGGTGTTCGCGCTGTTCCAGTTTCATGCGGAAACCGTCGCGCATGGCCTCGACGCCGGCAAGCAGAAGCACGGAATCCTTGCATGGCTCGCGGTCGTGCTGCCGTGGGTACTGATCGTCGCGCTGATCTATTTCCTGCTGTACAAGGTGAGCTTCGTGCTCGCGTTTCTGTGGAACGTCGTCGTCGTGTATTTCACGCTCGGCTTCCGCCAGTTCAGCCACTACTTCACCGATATCCATCTCGCGCTCAACAACGACGACGTGCCGCGCGCGCGCGAAATCCTGCACGAGTGGACGGGTATCGACACGGTCGACATGCCGGTCGGCGAAATCGTCCGTCATACGCTGATCCACGCGGTCGTCGCGTCGCATCGCCACGTCTTCGGCGTGTTCTTCTGGTACGTGCTGCCGCTCGGCCCGGCGGGCGCCGTGCTGTACCGGATTTCCGAATACCTCGCGCGCAGCTGGTCGACGCCGGGCGACGACCGCACCGCTGCCTTCTCGACGTTCGCGCAGCGCGCGTTCTTCGTGATCGACTGGATTCCGTCCCGGCTGACGGCGCTCGGCTTCGCGATCGTCGGCAATTTCGAGGATGCGATCTACGCGTGGCGCAACCATACGCGCCAGTGGCCCGACCCGAACGACGGCGTGCTGCTGGCCGCCGGCAGCGGGGCGCTCGGCGCGCGTCTTGCCGGGCCGCTCGCGGAGCCGTCGAGCCTCGATGCGCTGGCGGTCGGCGACAGCGGTCCGTTGACGGTCGGTGACGATTGCACGCCGCGCACGCTGCAGTCGGCGGTCGGCCTCGTGTGGCGCGCGGTGATCCTGTGGATGATCCTGTTGCTGATGCTGACGCTGGCGGTCTGGGTATCGTGACGCGCTAGCCCGGCGCCCGATGAAATGAACAGGCCGGCTTGATGCCGGCCTTTTCGCTGTGCGTCGGCGCAATGCGTTCAGTCGTCGAGCGGGTCGCGCACGGCGCCGCATTGCCAGCACGCGGTGAATTGCGCTTCGAGCGCTTCGCCGCACTGCCGGCAGCGCCAGGGTGCGGCGCCGGCAGACGGGCCGTGCGATGCGGCATCGAGGAGCCGGCGGGCGAGTGCGTCGTCGCGTTCGTCGTCGAGCCACAGTTCGGGCGTGCACGCGTCGGCGGGCAGGCCACCGAGCGCGCCGGTCGCGTAGCAGTTGTGCAACTCGCAACCGATGCCGGCCACCTGGAGCACGTTGGCCCAATGCTGCGCGGTCGCGAGGTCGGGTGCCTTGAAACGCATCGCCGCTCCTGTCGGTGAAGGCCGGCCCGTCTGGCGCCGGCCGGCCGTCGCACACGTCGCGCGATCAGCGGACGATCTGGCTCGCCTCGTGCACGAGCTGCGCGTACAGCGCGTGCCGGGACGGCGCGATGCGGCCGTCGGCGACGGCTTCGAGGATCGCGCAGCCGGGCTCGTGCAGATGATGACAATTATAGAAACGGCAGTCCGCGAGCAGCGGCCGGAATTCCGGGAACGCGCGCTCGAGGCGGCCTTCGGTCAGGTGGTAGAGGCCGAATTCCTGGAAGCCCGGCGAATCGATCAGCGCACCGCCGCCTTCCAGCGGGTACAGGCGCGTGAACGTCGTCGTGTGACGGCCGCTGTTGAGCGCGGCCGAGATCTCGCGGGTCGCGGCTTCGGCGTCGGGCACGAGCAGGTTCACGAGCGTCGACTTGCCCATCCCGGACTGGCCGAGCAGGATCGTCGAATGGCCGGCGAGGTGCGGCATCAGTTGCGCGCGCGCGTCGTCCGGCGCGCCTTTCACCGACAGCTCGAGCACGTCGTAGCCGAGCGCGCGGTACGGCGCGAGGCGTTCGCGCGCGACCGGCAGCGCGGCCTCCACGTCGATCTTGTTCAGCACGACGAGCGGCTTCAGCTCGTTCGCTTCGGCGGCGATCAGCGCGCGGCCGAGCAGATCCTCGCTGAAATAGGGCTCGGTCGCGAGCACGATCAGCAGTTGGTCGAGGTTGGCCGCGAACAGCTTCGACTTGAACTGGTCGGAGCGGTACAGCAGGTTGCGCCGTTCGCCGATCTCCACGATCACGCCCTGGTCGGCCGACGCGAGTTCGTACGCGACGCGGTCGCCGACCGCGACGTCGCTCTTCTTGCCGCGCGGGAAGCATTGCAGCATCGGGCCGCCGTCGTCGGGGGCGACGATGTAGTGGCGGCCGTGCGCCGCGATCACGCGGCCTTCGGCCCGTTGCGCGCCCGATGCGCGCGGGGCCGGCTTGCGGGAGGTCGGCCGGCTCATGCGTGCTGCAGCAGGCGGTCGATCCGCTGCGACGCAGGCGGATGCGAGTAGTAGAAGGCCGTGTAGACGGGGTCGGGCGTCAGCGTCGACGCGTTGTCTTCATAGAGTTTCACGAGCGCGCTGACGAGATCCTGCGCGTCGGTCTGGCTGGCCGCGAACGCGTCGGCCTCGAATTCGTGCTTGCGCGACGTGAGGCTGCTGAACGGCGTCGCGAAGAACAGGAATACCGGAATCGCGAGGAAGAACAGGATGAGCGCGGCGCCCGCGTTGCTGGTGTCGAGCGACGGCGTGACGCCGAGCCCCGTATAGAACCACGTACGTTGGGCGAGCCAGCCGAGCAGCGCGAGCAGCACGAGGCTCAGCACGAACGACACGAGCATCCGCTTCATCACGTGGCGGCGCTTGAAGTGGCCGAGCTCGTGCGCGAGCACGGCTTCGATCTCCTGGCCGGACAGGCGCGCGAGCAGCGTATCGAAGAACACGATCCGCTTGGATGCGCCGAAGCCCGTGAAGTACGCGTTGCCGTGCGCCGAGCGGCGGCTGCCGTCCATGACGAACAGGCCCTTCGCCGCGAAGCCGCAGCGCTTCATCAGCGACTCGATGCGTGCGCGCAGCGCGTCGTCCTTCAGCGGCTCGAACTTGTTGAAGAGCGGCGCGATGAAGGTCGGGTAGATCAGCAGCACGAGCATCTGGAACGCGACCCACACGATCCAGGTCCACAGCCACCACAGGCTGCCGGCCTGGTTCATCAGCCACAGCACGACGAACAGCAGCGGCAGGCCGAGCACGGCGCCGAGCAGCGAATTTTTCAGCATGTCGGCGAAGAACAGCCGCTTCGTCATCCGGTTGAAGCCGAAACGCTGCTCGATCCCGAACTGGCGGTAATACTCGAACGGGACGTCGATCGCGCTCATGATCACGAGCACCGCGGCGACCAGCGCGACCTGTTGCCCGTAGCCGCGGCCGAGCCAGCCGGTCAGCAGCGAGTCGAGCGCGCCGACGCCGCCGAGCAGCGTGAGGCCGACCAGCACGGCCGCGCTGACGACGATCTCGAGCATCGTCAGCCGGGTGCGCTCGACCGTGTAGTCGGCGGCGCGCTGGTGGGCGGTCAGCGGGATGGTGGCGCTGAATTGCGCGGGCACGCCGTTGCGGTGCGCGGCGACGAAGCGGATCTGCCGCGACGCGAGCCACAGCTTGGTGACGACCATCGCGAGTACGGCGATCGCGAACAGCAGGGTGAACGAAAAGGGTGACATCGAAGGCGCCAAAGGGTTCTATGCGAGAATTATATGTTCTTGCGGACCGGCCCCGCTGATGCGATGCCGGCCGCCCGGGCGGCGCCGCATCGGCGCGCCCGGTCCGCCATTTTCCAGGATGAATCATGACCGATACCGCCGCTTCCGCCAGCCAGCCCGCGCTCGTGCGCAACGAGTTGAACCTCGTCTGGCTCGACATGGAGATGACGGGCCTCGACCCGGAAAACGACCGCATCATCGAGATCGCGGTCGTGGTGACCAATTCCACGCTCGACGTTGCCGTCGAGGGCCCGGTGTTCGCGATTCACCAGAGCGACGAGACGCTCGCGAAGATGGACGACTGGAACAAGTCGACGCATGGCCGCTCGGGGCTGATCGACCGCGTGCGCGCATCGACCGTGACCGAGGCGGAAGCCGCCGCGCAACTGCAGGCGTTCCTCGCGCAGTACGTGTCGCCGGGCAAGTCGCCGATGTGCGGCAACTCGATTTGCCAGGACCGCCGATTCATGGCGCGCTGGATGCCGGAATTCGAGCGGTTCTTCCATTACCGCAACCTCGACGTCAGCACGCTCAAGGAGCTGTGCCGCCGCTGGCAGCCCGCCATCTACAAGGGTTTCCAGAAGCGGGCGATGCACACCGCGCTCGCCGACATCCACGAGTCGATCGACGAGCTGAAGTACTATCGCGAGCATTTCCTGATTCCGGCCGCATCGGCGCCGGCAGGCGACTCCGTGCCGGCCGCCTGAGCGGGCCGGCACGCGCGCGGCGCTCGAGCCACGTTCAGCGCCGCGCGCTTTTCGGCCGGAACGCCGCGACCACCGCGGCGTCGGTCTCGATATACGGGCCGCCGATCAGGTCGATGCAGTAGGGCACCGCGGCGAAGATGCCGGGCACGGTCGATTTGCCGTCGGCATCGCGCAGCCCTTCCAGCGTCTCGCGGATCGACTTCGGCTGGCCGGGCAGGTTGATGATCAGCGCCGCATGGTCGGCCGTTTCGCGGATCACCGCGACCTGCCGCGACAGGATCGCGGTCGGGACGAAATTCAGGCTGATCTGCCGCATCTGTTCGCCGAATCCCGGCATTTCCTTCGTCGCCACGGCCAGCGTGGCTTCCGGCGTCACGTCGCGGCGCGCGGGACCGGTGCCGCCCGTCGTCAGCACGAGATCGCAGCCGGCGACGTCGACCAGTTCGGTCAGCGTGGCCGAGATCGTCGGCGCGTCGTCCTGGATCAGGCGCGTTTGCGCGCGCCACGGCGAGACGAGCGCGCCGGCGAGCCATTCCTGCAGCGCCGGGATGCCCTTGTCCTCGTAGACGCCCGTACTCGCGCGGTCGCTGATCGACACGAGGCCGACCACGAGCTCGTCCGGATGGTTACGCTTCGTCGTCATGGTCGTCTCCAGTGGCGTCGTCCCCTTCGTCATCGCCGCCGGGCGTGCCGCTCGCGGTCTTGATCCACTGGAACAGCTCGCGGAAATAGCGCGGGGGCTTGCCTTGCTGGGCTTCCTTGCGCGCGTTGCGGATCAGCGTACGGCCTTCCTGGATGTCGGCGTCGGGGTGCTGGCGCAGGAATTCGGTCAGCGCGTCGTCGCTCGCGAGCAGTTGCTCGCGCGTGCGCTCGATCCAGTGCAGCCGGGCCGTCGCGGCCTTGTTCACGCCGCGTTGCGCGTCGAGCGCGGTGCGCAGCGCGGCCGTTTCGTCGTCGGTTAGCGAGCGCATCACGCGGCCGACGTACTGGAGCTGGCGGCGCTTGCCTTCGTGATCGGTGATCCGGCGGGCCTCGCGCACGGCGTCCGCGAGATCTTCGGGCATCGGCATGCGCTTGAGCGCGTCCTTCGGCAGATCGACGAGTGCCTGGCCGAGTTCCTGCAGCGCGTGCATTTCGCGCTTCAACTGGGATTTGCTGGGGCGATCGTAGCCATTGTCGTCGTCCTCGACGGCATGTTCGATCGGCTGGATTCGGGTTTTGCGTGTCATGGACCGCATTGTATCGCGGCGCGGATACCCCAAGCTTGTCTGTGTCCGGCCCCGGACCTTGCTATGATCGCGGGATACGCAACATTTTGACCATGCGGGCGCCCGCCCGCCACCGGATACCAAGACGATGGCAGCCAATCTCGACGTACAAGCGCGCTATTTCCCGCACACGCAGGACCAGCTCAAAGAAATCGCATCGGACATCCTTCGCCATGCGAAGGCGCTCGGCGCGACGGACGCCGCGACCGAAATCTCCGAGGGCGACGGCCTGTCGGTGTCGGTGCGCCGTGGCGAGGTCGAAACGATCGAGCACAACCGCGACAAGATGGTCGGCGTCACCGTGTTCATCGGCAAGAAACGCGGCAACGCGAGCACGTCGGATTTCTCGCCGGCCGCGATCAAGGATACCGTCGCCGCCGCCTACAACATCGCGCGCTTCACGGCCGAGGACGAAGCGGCCGGTCTCGCCGAAGCCGAGCTGCTCGAAACCGACCCGCAGGACCTCGATCTGTACCATCCGTGGGCGCTGACGGCCGACGACGCGGTCGAGCTTGCCCGCCGCGCGGAAGACGCCGCGTTTGCGGTCAGCCCGCAAATTCGCAATTCGGAAGGTGCGAGCGTGTCGGCGCAGCACTCGCAGTTCGTGCTCGCGACGTCGCGCGGCTTCCTGGCCGGCTATCCGTACTCGCGCCACTACATCGCATGCGCGCCGATCGCGGGCAGCGGCCGCCACATGCAGCGCGACGACTGGTATTCGTCGAAGCGCAGCGCGATCGATCTCGCCGCGCCCGAAGCGGTGGGCCGTTACGCGGCCGAACGCGCGCTCGCGCGGATGGGCGCGCGTCGTCTCGACACGCGCAAGGTGCCCGTGCTGTTCGAGGCGCCGCTCGCGGCCGGCCTGCTCGGCGCATTCGTACAGGCGGTGAGCGGCGGCGCACTGTATCGCAAGACGTCGTTCCTCGTCGACAGCCTCGGCAAGCCGGTGTTCGCACCGCACATCCAGATCGTCGAGGATCCGCACGTGCCGCGCGCGATGGGCAGCGCGCCGTTCGACGAGGAAGGCGTGCGCACGCGTGCGCGCAGCGTCGTGAAGGACGGTGTCGTCGAAGGCTATTTCCTGTCGACCTATTCGGCACGCAAGCTCGGCACGCAAACCACCGGCAACGCGGGCGGCTCGCACAATCTCGCGCTACGCAGCGCGAACACGCAGGCGGGCGACGACTTCGACGCGATGCTGAAGAAGCTCGGCACGGGGCTGCTGCTGACCGAGTTGATGGGGCAGGGCGTGAACTACGTGACGGGCGACTATTCGCGCGGTGCTGCGGGTTTCTGGGTGGAGAACGGCGTGATCCAGTATCCGGTCGAGGAAATCACCGTTGCCAGCACGCTGCAGGAGATGTTCCGCCATATCGTCGCGATCGGTGCGGATTCGATCGTGCGCGGTACGAAGGAAACCGGCTCGGTGCTGATCGAGCAGATGACGATCGCAGGGCAGTAAGCCGCACGCGGCGCAGGCCGCCAGAAAACGAAAGCCCGACCGGCGCGCGAAGCCGGTCGGGCTTTTTTCATCGTGCGGAAGAAGACGTCAGCCGCGCTTGCGTTCGTAGACGACGAACGCATAGCCGAACGTGTTCGGCGCGGCAGCCTGATGCGCGTCGCGCGAGATTTCCTGCCAGTGCGCGGCGTCGGGCGCCGGGAACGACGCGTCGCCGTCGAAGTCGGCGTCGATCTCGGTGACGACCAGCCTGTCGGCGAGCGTGAGACCTTCCGCGTAGAGTTGCGCACCGCCGATCAGGAATACCTCCGGCGCGCCGTCGCGCTCGGCGAGCGCCAGTGCGTCGGCGAGCGACGTGACCGTATCGCAGCCGTCGAAACGGCGCGTGGCATCGCGCGTGACGACGATATTGCGGCGGCCGGGCAGCGGCCGGCCGATCGATTCGTGGGTCTTGCGGCCCATCACGATCGGCGCGCCCATCGTCGTGCGCTTGAAGAACGCGAGATCCTCGGGAAGTTTCCAGGGCAACTGGTTGTCGCGGCCGATGATGCCGTTGCGGGCACGCGCGACGATCAGGGTCAACGTCGTCATGAAGGTCGGGAAAGAGGGGAACGGGGCCGATTTTACCGGAACGACGGCGTGCGCCGGATTCCGCCCGCCCGCACGGGGACCGGCGTTTCCGGCGTCGTGCGCCGCGACGCGCGATGCCCCGCGTCGCGGCGGCCCGTCCGAATAAAAAGAGTGCCCGCCGGGGGACGGAGCACCAAAACGTTTTATGTCGCGAGATCGGCGAAGCCGGTTCCGCTCGACGGCATCCCGTTCGACTGGCTCGTCAGTTCAATACGTTATCCTGATCGAATTGAAGAGGCACATGCATCAGGGATGCGTATTGCCTCGCGCATTGCCTTCCATCGCATGCCGGATGTCGCCCGGTTGCGGCGCCGGCAGCGGCATCGGCAACTGGGGCGGTGGCGGGATCTCGTCCCACAGCGTCACGGAGGCGCTGGCGGCCGGCAGCGATTGCGGTGCCGACACGGTCAGGATGCCGAACCCGTTGCCGTGCTGCCTGCTCGACGTGTTTTCGGCAAGCAGCATGGCGCGATCCGGCTGCATGCCATCGTCCGCGCATGCCGGAGCAGGCGGGCCGGCGGTCGAGAGCGCGAGCGCCATCGGCACGAAAGAAAGTAAACGAGGTTTTCGCATGGCGGATGTCTCCGATCGTGTACGTATTCAGCGAAATACATGCCACCGTACCGGGGCCATTGCCGCCATTGCGACTCGCGCTCGAGCGTTGCGAACGGTGGCCGAAAACGCCTGAAAATGTTTCAGGCCTGAAACGATGGGGCTCGGGAATACTGCTGATTCAATCGACACGCTTCAAGGATGAAAATCGGCGCGTGTGTCGATGACGAAACCGTTCCTGCGCATGTGCTATGTGCAGAGGATTGATCTGCATCGACTCCCGAGCGATTCGGCCGTGTCGCCATCGGCAATGAAACGGATTTGTCGTATTCGGTGCCTATAACCGGGTTGTCTCGATCAAAAAATTACTGGACGCGAGACAAGCGCCATCATGCGAGGCTGTGTCGTTGCCGCGCATCGGCATGGCGAATCGAGCCACCTCTGGCTGACCCGATTCGATCCTTTTGCACGCAATCCGACGTGTGCAGCAATCGTTGGACGGTTGATGAACGGGGTGAGCATATGGGAGCCGATCAGCGGCACGTGGTCTACTATTCGCGCGAACCGAACGACGCGTTGCGCGGCCATTTCGACGAATGCGGCTGGCGCGTCGACTTGGCCGAGACCGTGCGCGATGTGCGGCGCGTCGTGCAGCACGGCGTGGCCACCGCCGGCCTGCTCGATTTCTCGCCGGGCTTCAAGCCGTCGGACCTGCGCGAACTCGAATCCTGCCTGAGCATCCAGCACATCGGCTGGATCGCGGCGACGCGGCGCGGCCAGTTGCAGGACGCGACGCTGCGCCATCTCATTCGCGACTATTGCTTCGACTACGTGACGATGCCGTACGAAACGGCGCGGATCGTCGAGACTGTCGGTCATGCGCACGGCATGGTCGCACTGACCGATCCCGTTTCGCCGCCCGTCGGCGCGGGGCGCAGCGAAGGCGAGATGGTCGGCACCTGCGATGCGATGCTCGGGCTCTTCAGGACGATCCGCCGTGTCGCGGCGACCGACGCACCGGTGTTCATCTCCGGCGAGTCGGGCACGGGCAAGGAATTGACGGCGGTCGCGATTCACGAGCGCTCGGCGCGCGCGCAGGCGCCGTTCATCGCGATCAATTGCGGTGCGATACCGTCGACGCTGCTGCAGGCCGAACTGTTCGGCTATGAACGCGGCGCGTTCACCGGCGCGAACCAGCGCAAGATCGGCCGCGTCGAGGCAGCCAACGGCGGCACGCTGTTTCTCGACGAGATCGGCGATCTGCCGCTCGAAAGCCAGGCCAGCCTGCTACGCTTCCTGCAGGAAGGCAAGATCGAGCGGCTCGGCGCGCATGCGTCGATGCCGGTCGATGTACGCGTGATCTGCGCGACGCACGTGAACATGGAGGCGGCGCTGCGTGAAGGGCGTTTTCGCGAGGACCTGTTTCACCGGCTGTGTGTGCTGAAGATCGAGGAGCCGCCGCTGCGCGCGCGCGGCAAGGACATCGAGGTGCTCGCGCGCCACATGCTCGAGCGCTTCAAGGGCGATGCGCATCGGCGCCTGCGCGGTTTTTCCCCGGATGCGGTCGCGTCGCTGTACGGCTATTCGTGGCCCGGCAACGTGCGCGAGCTGATCAACCGTGTGCGCCGTGCGATCGTGATGTCCGAAGGCCGGATGATCACCGCCGCCGATCTCGAGCTGAACGACTATGCGACGCTCGCGCCGGTGTCGCTGCTGGAGGCGCGCGAGGCGGCCGAACGGCAGGCGATCGAGCAGGCGCTGCTGCGCCATCGCGGCCGTTTCGCGGATGCCGCGCGCGAGCTCGGCGTGTCGCGCGTCACGCTCTACCGGCTGATGTGCGCGCACGGCATGCGCGACCGTGGCGACACGCTGGCAGGGTTTTCGGCGCCGTTGCCGGAGCTTCCGCGCCACGCTTGTTAAAATCGGCGGGTACGGCCGCCTCTCGCGGCCGAAGGAACCCGCATGAAACAGTATCTCGATCTCGTTCGTACCATTCTCGATACCGGCGCCTGGCAGGAGAACCGCACGGGGATCCGTACCATCAGCATGCCGGGCGCGATGCTGCGCTTCGACCTGCAGCAAGGCTTTCCGGCCGTGACGACCAAGAAGCTGGCGTTCAAGTCGGCGATCGGCGAACTGGTCGGCTTCCTGCGTGCGTCGCGCAGCGCGGCCGATTTCCGCGCGCTCGGCTGCAAGGTGTGGGATGCGAACGCGAACGAGAACGCGCAGTGGCTCGCGAACCCGTATCGCCAGGGCGTCGACGATCTCGGCGACGTATACGGCGTGCAATGGCGCCAGTGGCCTGGCTACAAGGTGCTCGATGCGAGCGCCGACGCGCAGATCGCCGATGCGACACGCCGCGGCTTCCGGATCGTCACGCGTTTCGACGAAGATGGCGCGCCGAAGGTGCTGCTGTACAAGGCGATCGACCAGTTGCGCCAGTGCCTGGACACGATCATGGAGAACCCGTCCGATCGTCGTATCCTGTTTCACGCGTGGAATCCGGCCGTGCTCGACCAGATCGCGCTGCCCGCGTGCCATCTGCTGTACCAGTTCCTGCCGAATGCGACGAAGCGCGAGATCTCGCTGTGCTTGTACATCCGCAGCAACGACGTCGGTCTCGGCACGCCGTTCAACTTGACGGAAGGGGCCGCGCTGCTGTCGCTCGTCGGCCGGCTGACGGGCTACACGCCGCGCTGGTTCACGTATTTCATCGGCGACGCCCACATCTACGAGAACCAGCTCGACATGCTGCAGCAGCAGCTCACGCGCGAGCCGTACGAAAGCCCGCGGCTCGAGATTGCCGAGCGCGTGCCCGAGTACGCGAAAACGGGCGTCTATGCGCCCGAATGGCTGGAGCAGGTCGAGCCGTCCGATTTCTCGCTCGTCGGCTATCGCCACCACGAGCCGCTGACCGCGCCGATGGCGGTCTGATCGCGCGGGCGAGGCCGCACGGTTTCATCGATCCGTACCCTGCAAAAAGGCTCGACCGGTATTAGCCGGTCGAGCCTTTTTGTTTCATCTTTGCTGCACTTACTGGCGATGCCGCTCGTCGTGGCCGCCCTGCGGCGGCGGATTGCCCGGATGCGGCGCCTCGACGTGCGGCGCCGGCTGCGGCCGCGGTTCCATCCGGGGAGCGGGCATCGACGGGCGCGGTTCCATGCGGGGCGCCGGCTGCGGTCGCGGCTCCATGTGCGGCGCCTGCGGCTGCGGACGCGGCACGTCGTGCACTGCGGGCGCGGGCGGACGGTACTCGTTCACGCGCGGCGGCGCGACCTCGCGATGCGGCGCCGGTTGAGCGAAGTCCGGGCGTGGTTGCGGCGCGGGGGCGGCCCGTTCCGGTTGCGGCTGCGGCTGCGGCTGCGCATGCCGGGCCGGCGTCTGGAAATCAGGGTGCGGACGCGGTTGCTGAATCTGTGCGGTATTGTCGACCCGCGGTTGCGGCAGCGCGCGCGGCGCTTCGTTGCGGCCGCCGGGCTGTACGCCTTGCGGCGCCGGCACGCCGTTCGGATGCGGCACCGCGGCGCTGCGCACGGGGGGCAGCGCATTCTCTCCTGCCGCATGCAGTGCGGTGGGTGAATCGGGGCGTTGACGCGCCATCGGCGTGTGCGGCTGCATCCACACGGGGGACGGCGCGTTGGCCGCGTGCGCGTTGCCGGTCCCTGCCGGAGCGTTGTTCGCGCCCGGTGGATGCGGGACGCCGTTGCCGGGCGCGAACGCCTGATGCGCCATCGGGTTGCCGGGTGCCGGCGGCGTGCCACCGTTGGCGAAACGCTGTGCGTTGGCGCTTTCGCCGTTCGGCGGCCGCGCGACATTCGACATGCCCGGCGTCGGCGCGCCAGGCCGCGCGGCCTGCTCGCCCGCCGGCGGGCCTTCGCGCGACGCACGGGGCTGCACGACGGGGCCGTGCGGATTCACGAGCTGCACGTTGTGCATCGCCCATGCGCCGCCGCCCTGCGACTGACCCGGAACGCGGACCGGGCGAGCCGTATAGTCGGCCGGCACGTTCGTCTTCACGACGGGCGCGCCGGCGCCCGGTACGCGCCCGCCTTGCTGCGCGAGGTGGGCGGCGGCCTGGTCGCGATACGCGGGCGGCACGGCCGGATTGCGCGTCGCGACGTACGGGTGCTGCGCGATCGCCGCCGGCGGGCGGTAGCTGGCATTGCGCAGCCCGCCGGTGAAACTCTGGCGCACCGGCGCGATGCCGGGCGTGCCCGGCGTGACGCGCGCGTTGCGCCATTGCTGCGGATCGACGTGCTGCGAGAAATGCGCGACCGGCTGGCCGTGCACGAACGCGGTGGCCGGCACGGCCGTGATCGCGTGCGGTGCACGGAAGTTCACATATGTCTTGTTGATGTTGGTGATATTGGTGATGTTCGTCACGTTCACGGTCTTGTTCACGTTGACGTTGTTCACCACGATGTTGCGGTTGACGCGGTCGTAGTAGTGCGGGCTCCAGCCGCCCCAGCCCGGATGCCACGGTTCGCCGGGGCCGAGCGCGAACCATGCGCAACCGGCCGCGGCGACGCCGCCGACCGTGAGCGCGACGCTCCAGTCGGAACCGCCGCCGCCCCCGCCGCCCACGAACGCGACGAGCGCCGGCGCATAGACGGGTGGCTGGCTGACGACCATCGGGCCGGGCACCCATGCCCAGTTGTCGTCCACGTACGCCCAGCGGCCGTAGTGATACGGCGCGAAGCCCCACGGCGCGTCGTCGACCCAGGTCCAGCCCCACGGCGCCTGCCAGATCCAGTGGCCGTCGTGATACGGCGCCCAATCGGCCGGCGTGTCGTTCGGCACCCATACCGCGCCGTAATTCGGGGTTTCGCGCCACGTGCCGTTCGCGTCGAGATCCTGGTAGCCGGGAATGTCGCGGGACACGTAGCGGGCGGACACCGAGCGCGTTTCGGCCGCGTCGCGGCTGGCGGCCCACTGGTCGAGCGCGTCGGGGCCGGGTGCACCCGATTGCTGCGCGACCTGCAGGTCGGTGCCGGTGAACACCACCTGCTGCCCCGGCGACAGCGGATACTGCCCGTTGCTGCCGTACACGGTCGCGCTCCCGCTACGTACCGTCACCGTCGTGCTCGCGCCGTTCGGCGCCACATCGACGCGATAGTCGCCGGGGCCGGCGATGCCGAGCGCGAGGTTCGGCGTGTCGATTTCGTACGATCCGCCGGCCGGCAAGTCGCGCACGTGTGTCGACACGGTGCCGAGCCCTACCTTCAATTGCGTCGTCGTGTCGTCGAGGTTCAGCACCGACAGGCTCGTCGATTCGCCGAGCCGCACCGCGGTCGAGCCGATGTGCAGTTCCGAGCGCGCGCCGGCATCGTTCCAGAGCTGATCGCCGGTCGTCAGCGGCCGGTTCACCGCCGCATACGACCACGTATCGGTGCCGGCCGGTTCGGTCGTCACGGCGCCCGACAGGTAATTGAGCCGCGCGACGCGGCCCGGCGGATCGCCGGCCGGTTGCCGTGCCGCGGCGATATTCGGCGGCGCATCGGCCGATTGCGCGAAGGCGGGCGGCAGCGTCGCCAGCGCGACGAACGCGAGCAGCGTGTAGCGGGCGGTGCGCTTGAGCGTGAAGAGGGAGGCCATGGTGAGCGTCATCGTTGTGATCGCGGCGCGTCGATTCGTGCCGTCCAGTTCACGATATCCGCTTGGCCTGTTTCAAGGCACGGTGTTTTGTAAGTCGAATGGCACGCGATGTAACAAAACCTGTCCATCGCGCGCTGTTGTCGTGCGGCTGCAATGCCGGCGTCAAGCGGACGTAAGCCACGCGTCGAAAACCTGCTGCCCGGGCACCGTGACGCTCAGCACGCGCGGTCGGGCGGCGCGCTCGATCCAGCCGTGCGCGCAGAAGCTTTCGAGCAGTGCCGCGCCGAGCGCGCCGCCGAGATGCGAGCGCCGCTCGCTCCAGTCGAGGCAGCCGCACGCGAAGCGTCGCCGGCGCGTGCGTTGCTGCGCGACGTCGATGCCCCATTGCGCGAGCGCCTGCGTGCCGAGCTCGGTGGTCTCGATCGCGTCGCCGTTCGCGAATAGCCAGCGGCGCGCGGTGAGGCCGTCGAAGATCCGTACCGCGAGCTCGCCGGCCATGTGGTCGTAGCAGGTGCGTGCATAGCGCAGTTCGGCCGGGACCGTGCGCGACGGCGGCGGGACCGGGCGATGCGGCGCGGCCGCGCGGGCGACGTTCGCCAGCGCTTCGAGCGAGGCCGCGATGTCGGCCGACGCAATGCGGTAGTAACGATGCCGGCCGCGCACGTCGAGGGCCAGCAGGCCGCCCTCGGTCAAGCGCGCGAGGTGCGCGCTGGCCGCGGACGGCGACAGCCCCGCGATCATCGTCAGTTCGCCGGCCGGTCGCGCGCTGCCGTCCATCAGCACCCATAGCATCGCGGCGCGGCCGGGATCGGCGATCAGCGCGCCGATGCGGCTCAAGCCCGGAAAATGGTGGTCGTCTTGATCGGTCATCGTCGTGTCTCGTCGAGCGGGATGAGGGCAGTGTAGTCCGTGCGCGCATTCGACGTTTCGCTTTCGGATGAAATGTCGGATGCAGCGACGGTGCCGCTGCGCGGCCCGGCCTGCAGCCCGTTGCAGGGCACGCGTAGAATGGCCGGACGCGGCGGCAGCGGGCCGCCGCATGAGACGCGATGCAACGATGAAGACGATTTTCTGTGTGTTGGCGGCGGCGCTCGTGTGCGCCGCCTGTGCACCCGGCGGCACCGGCGCGACCGGCGAGCGCGGCGGCAGTATCGAGATGTACGGAACGATCGACCAGGGCGTCACGGTACGCCGCTGAGCGGCGCTGGTCCGGCGCGAGCCGGCATGGTCGCCGCAGCCCCGCCACGCGGGGCTTGCCGCGCCGCGTTGCCGCAGTGCAACGTATAATGGCCCGATGACGGCGCCCCTGCCGCCTGGAGCCAGAACAATGCCTCAACCGTCCCCCGTGCCGGCTGCCCTCGACCGCACCGAAACCGTATTCCGCTTCCTTGCCGAGCCTTCGTCCGTGAACTTCGGCGGCAAGGTGCACGGCGGCGCGCTGATGAAGTGGATCGACGAAGTCGCGTATGCGTGCGCGGCCGTCTGGTCGAGCCGCTATTGCGTGACGGTCAGCGTCGGCAACATCCGTTTCCAGCGTCCGATCCTGGTCGGCAATCTGGTCGAGTTGAAGGCGCGCGTTGTCGCGACGGGCCGTACCAGCATGCACATCCATGTGTCGGTGCACGCCGGCGATCCGAAGGGCGGCGTGCTGCGTCAGACGACCGATTGCCTCGTCGTGTTCGTCGCGGTCGACGAGAACGGCAACCCGGTGCCGGTGCCGCCGTTCGTGCCCGAAACCGACGAGCAGCGGGTGCTGGCGAAATACGCGGCCGACGTGCGGGCCGCGCTCGACAAGATCGTCGAGATGAAGCCGGAAGAAGTCGCGAAGGGCACCGTCTGAGTGCCGCGGGCGCCGCGCCTTCCGCGCCGCGCCCGTCGTCCTGCCGTTACCGCGTGCCGATCATCTGCTCGGGGCGCACCCATGCATCGAATTCCGCCTCGGTCAGGTAGCCGAGCGCGAGCGCGGCCGCCTTCAGCGTCGTGCCTTCCTTGTGCGCCTTCTTCGCGATCTGTGCGGACTTGTCGTAGCCGATGTGCGGATTGAGCGCCGTCACGAGCATCAGCGATTCGTTCAGCAACAGGTCGATCCGCGCGCGGTTCGGCTCGATGCCCACCGCACAGTGATCGTTGAAGCTCTGCGCGCCGTCGGCGAGGAGCCGCACCGACTGCAGCACGTTGTGCGCGATCATCGGCCGGAACACGTTCAACTCGAAATTGCCGCTCGCGCCGCCGACGTTGACCGCGACGTCGTTGCCGAACACCTGGCAGCACAGCATCGTCACGGCTTCCGACTGTGTCGGGTTCACCTTGCCCGGCATGATCGAACTGCCCGGCTCGTTTTCCGGAATCGACAGCTCGCCGAGCCCGCAGCGCGGGCCGCTCGCGAGCCAGCGCACGTCGTTCGCGATCTTCATCAGGCTGGCTGCCACCGTCTTCAGCGCGCCGTGCGCGAAGACCAGCGCGTCGGCGGCGGCCATCACCTCGAACTTGCTCGGCGCGGTCACGAACGGCAGCTTCGTCAGCCGGCCGATCTCGTCGGCCACGCGCACCGCGAACTCCGGATGCGCGTTCAGCCCCGTGCCGACCGCGGTGCCGCCGAGCGCGAGCTCGTACAGGTGCGGCAGCGACGATTCGACGTGACGGATGCCGTGGTCGAGCTGCGCGACATAACCGGAGAACTCCTGGCCGAGCGTGAGCGGCGTGGCGTCCTGCAGGTGCGTGCGGCCGATCTTCACGATGTCGGCGAACGCCTTCGACTTCGCGTCGAGCGTCGCGCGCAGCGTGCGCAGCGCCGGCAGCAGGTGATTGACGATCGCGTACGCGGCCGCGACGTGCATCGCGGTCGGGAACACGTCGTTCGACGACTGGCCGCGGTTCACGTCGTCGTTCGGATGAACCTTGCGCGCTTCGCCGCGCTCGCCGCCCATCAGCTCGCTCGCGCGGTTCGCGATCACCTCGTTGAGGTTCATGTTGGTCTGCGTGCCGGAGCCCGTCTGCCACACCGCGAGCGGGAACTCGCGTGGATGCCGGCCGGCGATGATCTCGTCGGCGGCTTCGATGATCGCGCGCGCCTTGTCGTCGGCGAGTACGCCGAGCGACTGGTTGACGGCCGCCGCGGCACGCTTGACGATCGCGAGCGCGTGGATCAGCTCGGGCGACTGCTTCTCCGTCGAGATCCGGAAATTCTGCAGCGAGCGCTCGGTCTGCGCGCCCCAGAGCCGGTCGGCGGGCACGGCGATCTCGCCGAACGTGTCGCGTTCCATCCGAACTGCTTCGTTCATGATGCACTCCTCCAGGAAAGGGGAAAGGCCGCGCGTCGTCGCGCGGCGTCAGGCGTAATCAGACGTATCGTGAGGCAGTCGCGCCGCTGGCGCGGCGTCTCGAGGGGTTCCGATCGACAAGCATAGCGCCGGCTGCGATTTTGCGTCGTGTCGCGCCTAGCGGGCCGTCGCGACGAGCGACGTGGTCTTGCGGTGAAAGCGCCATGCCATCAGCGCGGCGACACTCGCGAGCCCGGCCGCGAGCCCCCACCACAGGCCGCGCGCGCCCATGCCCGCGTGGAATGCGAACCAGTAGCCGGTCGGGAAGCCGATGCCCCAGTAGCCGAAGGTCGCGGCGAGCATCGGGATGCGCGTGTCCTTCAGGCCGCGCAGCGCACCCGACGCGACGGTCTGCATGCCGTCGACGATCTGGAATACCGCGGCGATGCCGAGCAGCGACGCGGCGAGCGATACCGTGGCCGCGTTGGCCGGGTCGTCGAGGTGCAGGTACAGGCCGACGATCGTATGCGGCGCGACGATCATCACGAGGCCCGACAGCGACATGAAGCCGACGCCGAGCGCGAGCGCGACGAAGCCCGCGTGCCGTGCGGCGACGGGCGAGCCCGCGCCGATCCAGTAGCCGACGCGGACGTTGGCCGCCTGGCCGATCGCGAGCGGCACCATGAACGACACCGACGCGACATTCAGCGCGATCTGGTGCGCGGCGAGCGACGTCGCGCCCAGCACGCCGACCGTGAGGCCGGTGGCGAGGAACAGCATCGATTCGACCCCGTACGTGATCGCGACCGGCCAGCCGATGCCGATCAACTCGCCCATCACGGGCAGCTTCGGGCGCGCCGCGGTCACGAAATGGCGGAAGCGCTGCCGGCCGTGCAGCAGCCAGATCAGCGCGAGCGCGGTGAGCCAGATCGTGATCGTCGTCGCGACGGCCGAACCGAGAAAGCCGAGGCGCGGCAACCCGAAGGCGCCGTGGATCAGCCCGTAGTTCAGCACGCCGTTGACGCCGACGCCGCCGATCGACACCCACAAGAGCCGCCGCGCGGCACCGATCGCCGGCAGGAACGCGCGCATCAGCCCGACGCCGATCAGGCTGCCGAGCGCCGCGAAGCGCAGGATGCCCGTGTATTCGCCGACATGATGCGCGAGCAGCGGTGGCTCGTGGAACATCAGCAGGATCGGTTCGGCAAGCGACAGCGCGACGATGGCCGGAATCGCGAGCAGCACGGACAGCGCGAAGCCTGTCCAGTAGATGTGCGGCACGCGATCCTCGGCCTGGGCGCCGCGCGCATGCGCGACGCTCACGCTGACCGACGACAGCACGCCTTGCAGGATCGTCACGATGACGAAGAAGAAGTTCGCGCCGAGCCCGCCCGCCGCGAGCGAATCGGGGCCGAGCGAACCGAGCAGCACCGTGTCGGTGACGCTCATCGCCATCTGGGAAAGTTGCGCGATCGCGAGCGGCGCGGCGAGGCGCGCGGTATCGGCGGCATGACTGGACAGGGACGGCGGCGCGGCGGCCGTCCTCGTAAGACCGGAATGCGACATGGAATGGGCGCTCGCGCGGGTGCGGGCCCGCGCTATATGTATTTATTTTGAGAGACGGCTAGCTTACGGCTTTATTCGTACCGTGTCGAACGCGCGCGCCGATGGCCATGTCGCGGGCAGGGGGAACCCGCGCGGGCGCTAGGCCTCGCGCACCGCGATGCGCGTGTCGCCGAGCAGCACGACTTGGCCCGCGCGGATCTTGCAGGTCTTGCGAAGCTCGATCGCGCCGTCGACTTTCACGGCGCCGGACGCGACGATCAGCTTCGCGGTGCCGCCGCTGTCCGCGAGGCCGGTGATCTTGAGAAGGTTGTGCAGCTCGACGTATTCGCCGGTCAGCGTGAAATCCAGATTGGGCATGACGAGGAAGGTGCGCGACGCGCGGGAGGAAACGCTCCGCATCATACGGCACCGCGCGCCCGCACGCGAGCGCGGGCGGCCGCCGGCGGATGTAAAGGACTGTGAGCGATTCGTCAGCAAATGAAACGGTGGGTAACAGTCTGAGAGATTCGCGAACCGGCCGCGCGGGCGGCCGGTCTTCTGTCGTACCTGCTGCGCGTTGCGGCGGGGAACGCGCCGGACCGCTTCGCTGCGGCCCGGGCGCACAACTTCTTGAGGAGAATTGCCATGTCCAAGATTCGTACGATGCTGATCGGTGCCGCGCTGACGGCGTTCGCCACTTCGGCCGCATTCGCCCAGACGGGCACGACGGCGCAAGGCGCGGCCGGTGCCGGCGTGCAGGCACAGACGCCGGCGGCAGGTGTCGGTGCGGGCGCGCAGGGCGGTGCCGGCGCGAACATGTCGGGCAATGCGACGGGCGGTGCGACCGATGCAGTCGGCGCGGCGGCCGATGGCGCGAAGGATACGACGTCGTCGGCCGTCCATTCGGCTAAGAAGCACACGAAGCATGCGGCGAAGTCGGCCAAGGGCCATGCGGGCTCGGCCAAGGCGAAGGCCGACGAGGCGACCGAAGGCGGCGCATCGGTCGGCGCGCAGGGCGGTGCATCGGCCCAGGG
Source organism: Burkholderia sp. MSMB1078WGS (assembly GCF_001528895.1). NCBI lineage: Bacteria > Pseudomonadati > Pseudomonadota > Betaproteobacteria > Burkholderiales > Burkholderiaceae > Burkholderia > Burkholderia sp. MSMB1078WGS. Next base: position 251,177 of record NZ_LPDI01000040.1, read on the forward strand.
CGCCACGCAGTAAGCGTGCGCGACGCCGTCGCGACGCTTGCCTGGAACGGCGCGGCGCGACGGCAATCGTCAGGCGGCCCGGTTCGCTTCGCGCGACCGGGCCGTTTTCGTGGGGTGATGCGTTGCGCGGGACGAGCGGGCTCAGGGCCGGCGCTGGCCTTGCCCCTGTCCCTGGGCCGGCCGTACGGCGGCCGGCGTGAACACGCTGCGAAGCCACGCGGCCAGGCGCGCGAAGACGTCGTACGGTTCCTCGACGAAGATCTCCGGCTTCAGCAGCCGCAGGTATTCCATGATCTGCTGCGCTTCCTGCTTCTGGAACGAGCCGTGCGCGAGCCCGAGCCGCAGCAGCCCGCGCAGTTCGCCGAGCTTGTCGCGCGCGGTGCTGCCGACGCTCATCTCGCACGCGAGCTTGGCCTCGTAGATCCGCTGCCGCAGCGATTCCACGAGCCGCCATGCAGGCGTCTGCATCTGTTCCTCGAGCGTCTGGATGTCCTGCGCCGCGCTCTTGATCTGCGACGCGAGCGGGTCGATCAGCGACGCGTCGCCCTGCGCTTCGGCGACGATCGCCTTCGCCCAGTCGCGGCATGCCTTCGCGAGTTCGTCGGGGGTCCATTCCGAGCGCGACGCGAAGCCGAAGCCGAATTCGCTCGCCTGCCGCATCAGGATCGCGACGACGTCCGGAAATTCCTTGTCGAGCGTGCGCTTGGCCCACGCGTACTGGCCGCCCTGCAGCATCCGCTGCACGGCGTGTTCGGTCAGCGGCACCATGTTGTCGAGCAGCTTGGCGCGCAGGAAATCCTCGAACGACGGCGTCGCGAATTGCGGGTCGAGTTTCAGCGACACGCGGACGAACGCATCGTAGTCCTTGCGCAGGGACTCGAGCGTGTCGTCCTTGAGGGAAAGGGTGATCTGGCCCATGAATCGTCTCGATGGCGGCCCGCGCAAGCCGGCGCCGGCGCGGTGCACCGGGGACGGGGCACGGCGTCGACTGACCGATGCGCGCCGGGGCCGGTGGCGGGTCTTCATCTCCTATATCGGCGCACCGGGCGGAAACTTGAGCGTGCGCGACGGAGCCTGCGCTCAGGCGGGCAGCCAGTGCGGCAGTACGACCCCTTGCCACAGGAAGAACACCGCGAGCCCGGCGGCGATCGTCACGAGCGGGCGGCGGGTCGCGGCCGATACGAGCACGGCCGCGAGCGCGCCGACGAGCTGCGGGTTTCGCCAGGTCAGCTCGGCCGTGCCGCCGTGCGGCGAGACGGTCATCGGCACGATGATCGCGGTCAGTACGGTGACCGGCACGAAGCCGAGCGCGGTCCGCACGAGCGGCGGGAACGTCAGCCGCTCGCCGAACAGGAACAGCGTCGAACGGATCGCATACGTGATGACGGCCATCCCGAGGATCAGCAGCGCGTAACTCACGACGCAGCCTCCGGGCGGGAGCCGGCGCGCGTGCGATCGTGCAGCAGCGTGAGCACGACGCCGATCGCGACGCCGGCGGCGACCGCGCCGAGCAGCCCGAGCTTGTACGGCCAGCTCTGCCAGAAGTACGCGAGCGTGCCGGCCGTGGCGGCCGCCGCGAAGTAGCGCAGCGTGCCGAGCTGCGGGACGACGATCGCGATGAAGGTTGCCGCCATCGCGAAATCGAGGCCGAGCGACTGCAGGCCCGGGAATGCCGTGCCGAAGCCGATGCCCGCGAGCGTCCAGACCTGCCAGTTCAGGTACATCGCGAGCCCGGAGCCGAAAAAGTAGTGGGGGCCGATCGTACCGGGCGGGTAGTGCCGGTAGTGTCCGTAGGCGACCGCGAACACCTCGTCGGTCATCAACGCGCCAAGCGTCGCGCGCCAGCGCAGCGGCAGGTGTGCGACATAGGGCGCGAGCGTCGCGCTGTACAGCAGGTGGCGCAGGTTCACGATCAGCGTCGTGGCGAGCACGACGGCGAAACCCGCGCTGCCGGCGATCAGGCCGAGCGCGATGAACTGCGCGGAGCCCGCGAACACTGCGAGCGACATCAGCGCGCCGTGCCATGCGGCGAGCGGGCCGCCGCCGACGAGCGTGCCAAAAATCACGCCGAACGGTGCCGCGCCGATCATCATCGGAATCGTGTCGCGTGCGCCGTCGAGCCATTCGTTGAGCGGGCGGCGCGGGGGCGATACGGGTGTCTTGTTCAAGAAGCGCTCCTCCATGAGGGGGAGGATAGCGTGCCGGTGGCGAGCCGGCTTGTATGTTCTTGCGCTCGCCGGAGCGGTGCCGGTTCGCGTGCCGGCCGGCGCGGGTCACGGCGCGGCCGACGGCTGCGGGAAGCCGCGTCAGCTTGCCTGCCAGCGCCCGGGCGGCACGCCGAACATCCGTTTGAAATGCCGCGTGAAATGGCTCTGGTCGACGAAGCCGCTGGCCGCCGCGACATCGGCGACGGGGATGCCCGCGCGCAGCGGCGCCAGCGCCCGCTGCAGCCGCAGCTGATTGCGCCACGCATGCGGCGGCATGCCGACCGTACGGGTGAACAGGCGCGCCGCGTGAAACGGCGACAGGCCGGCCGCCTGCGCGACATCGTCGAGCGTCACCGTGCACGTCAGATCGGCGGCGAGCCGCTCGCGCATCGCGTCGACGCGCGGTTCGTCGGCCGCGAGCGGCGCCGGCTGCGGCCGCACGACGGCATGGCGCGCGATCAGCGTCGACAGCGCGTCGAGCATCGCGGTTTCGGCGGCGAGCGGATCGTAGATGCGCGGCGCGCCGGTGGTGGCCGGACCGCCGGCCGCCCGCGCGTCGGCCGACTGCACGGGCGCATGCGACGACAGCGCTTGCTCGCTGCCGGCTTCCAGCATCCGGTGCGCGAGCGTGAGCCGGGCCGCGAGATCGGCGTCGCGGATCACGTCGGGCGCAAACCACGGCGCATCCTGCGGGCGGCCCGCGATCGAACTGGCGAGTTCGCGGATGAATTCGACCGGCATGTAGCTGACGCGATAGCACCAGCCCTCGTCGGCGGCACGCGACCCCGTATGGACTTCGCCGGGATTGATCACGGGCACGGTGCCCGTTTCGGCGACATGGCCGGTGCCGCGATAGGTGAAGCGTTCCGCGCCTTCGAGAATCACGGGGATCGTGTATGCGTCGTGCCAGTGAGGCGCGAACGCGTGATCGCGATAGGTGGCCGTGAGGAGATCCGCGTCCGGCACGAGCGGCGTGCGCCAGTAGCGTGCGGAATCGGGAAGGCGGGTGGCGGACATGAGCGGGCGCGGGAGCGGTCGAACCGACAGTGTATCGCTCGCGCGCCCGGCGGGAGCGGGCTTACTTGACCGGAATCGTCGTGCCGGCCGGCATCGGCACCGCGGTGACGGCGTTCTTCGGGCTGCCGCTGACGATGCGGTCGCTGTAGGTCAGGTAGACGATCGTGTTGCGTTTCTTGTCGACCACGCGCACGACGTGCAGCGTCTTGAAGATGAACGACATGCGTTCGCTGAACACGTCGGTCTGCTGCTTGAGCGGTTCCTTGAAGCTGATCGGGCCGACCTGCCGGCACGCGATCGATGCCTCGCTCGGATCCTCGGCCACGCCGAGCGTGCCCTTGATCCCGCCGGTGCGGGCGCGCGACACGTAGCAGGTCACGCCGTTCACGACCGGATCGTCATAGGCCTCGACGACCACGCGATCGGAGCCCGTGACGCGGAAATGGGTATTGACGCTGCCGACTTCCTCCGCCTGCGCGAACGGCGCTGCAGCGAACGCGGAGAGCAGGAGGGCGAGAGGGGCGGAGAGCAGTAGGCGATGCTTCATCGACGGAACCGGATGCGAATGCGGGACAGAGACTCTAGCATGCGCGTGACCGGGCCACGAAAAGCGGAAGGGCGGAACGGCGGCCGGAAAAAACAAAAGGCCCGTCGAATGACGGGCCTTTCGCTATTTGGCTCCCCGACCTGGGCTCGAACCAGGGACCTACGGATTAACAGTCCGGCGCTCTACCGACTGAGCTATCGGGGAATAAATCGGTACATCTGCGTGTTGCTTCGTTCAACAAAAAACCCGTCCACTTTCAACGGGCCTTTCGCTATTTGGCTCCCCGACCTGGGCTCGAACCAGGGACCTACGGATTAACAGTCCGGCGCTCTACCGACTGAGCTATCGGGGAACAAACAACAACAGCAGAGAAACGAGATTGTATGGAGTGTTCGCTAACCTGTCAATACTTTGGAGCCGCAGCGAATAAAATTTTTTTCAGTCGCCGTCGTGCGATCAGCGTTCGAGCAGGTGCAGCTTGTCCTGCACGTCCTTCCACTCGTCCGCATCGGCGGGCGCCGGCTTGGTCTTCGTGATCGACGGCCAGTTCTTCGCCAGCTCCGCGTTCAGCGCGGTGAACTGCTGCTGGTCGCCCGGAACGTCTTCTTCGGCATAGATCGCATTGGTCGGGCATTCTGCGACGCACACGGCGCAGTCGATGCACTCGTCCGGATCGATGGCGAGAAAGTTGGGACCTTCACGGAAGCAATCCACCGGGCACACATCCACGCAATCCGTGTATTTGCACTTGATGCAGCCTTCGGTCACAACGTGAGTCATTAAAACGCTCCTGCTTGGCGGTATATATGGGGTGGCGTTTGCGCCAAAAGCGGCATTGTAACTGAAGCGCAAAACCCGCATGGCGTGGTCGGCTATCCGGCTTATATCGTTTCGTGATTAGTTTATGGTGGGCGCAAGACGGACACAACCGCGCGCCGGGCACGAGCGCGATGCGGCGTGGCGGGGGCGGTTTCGCGATGGTCCGGCACGCATTCGGGTAACATGGTCGACAGACCGGGCGGCGCGCGGTGCGTCGGGGCCGGTCACGCTATTGGCGCTGCCGTCATCATGATCATCACTTCGCTGCTCGACACGGATCTCTACAAGTTCACGATGATGCAGGTCGTCCTGCATCACTTTCCCGCTGCAAACGTCGAATACCGTTTCCGGTGCCGTACGCCCGGCGTCGATCTCGTGCCGTACATCGACGAGATTCGCGACGAGGTGCGCGGCCTGTGCTCGCTGCGCTTTTCCGACGTCGAACTCGACTATCTGCGGCGGATGCGCTTCATCAAGAGCGACTTCGTCGACTTCCTCGCGCTGTTCCACCTGAACGAGAAGTACATCTCGATCACGCCGTCGCCGAAAGGCAACGGCGAGATCGACATCGTGATCGAGGGGCCGTGGCTGCATACGATCCTGTTCGAGATCCCGGTGCTCGCGATCGTCAACGAAGTCTATTTCCGCAACACGCAGCGCGAGCCCGACTATCGCGAAGGCCGCGAACGGCTGCGCGAGAAGATCAAGCTGCTCGGCGCGAAGCCCGAATTCGCCGACTGCAAGATCGCCGACTACGGCACGCGCCGGCGCTTCTCGAAGGTCTGGCACGAGGAAGTCGCGCTCACGCTGCGCGACGGGCTCGGCCCGCAGTTCGCGGGCACCAGCAACGTGCTGTACGCGATGAAGCACGGCATCACGCCGCTCGGCACGATGGCGCACGAATACCTGCAGGCGTGCCAGGCGCTCGGCCCGCGGTTGCGCGATTCGCAGATCTACGGCTTCGAGATGTGGGCAAAGGAGTATCGCGGCGACCTCGGGATCGCGCTGTCGGACGTCTACGGCATGGACGCGTTCCTGAACGACTTCGACATGTACTTCTGCAAGCTGTTCGACGGCGCGCGCCACGATTCGGGCGATCCGTTCGACTGGGGCGAGCGGATGCTGCGTCATTACGAGGCGAACCGGTGCGACCCGCGCACCAAGGTGCTCGTGTTCTCGGACGCGCTCGACATTCCGAAGGTCATGCAGCTGTACGAACGGTTCCGCGGCCGCTGCAAGCTTGCGTTCGGCGTCGGCACCAACCTCACCAACGATCTCGGCTACGTGCCGCTGCAGATCGTGATCAAGATGGTTCGCTGCAACGGCCAGCCGGTCGCGAAGCTGTCGGATTCGCCGGGCAAGAGCATGTGCGACGACAAGGCGTATCTCGCGTACCTGCGCCAGGTGTTCGGCATCGCGCAGCCGGTCGAGGAAGACGCGTCGAAGTAGGCGTCGGCCGTTCGGCCGAAGGTGTGTCGCAGCAGGGGTGGCCGGTATAATCCGACGTATTGCACGCAACGTCACGAGGACCGTTCATGGACACTTCCGCTGCCCGTCGCCAGATCCTCGCGCGCATCCGCGCGGCGCAGGGGCGCGCGGCCGAACCCGATGCAGCGGAGCGCGACGGCGTCGCCGACTACCTTGCCCGTCATCCGCAAGGCCCGCGCCCGCCGATGCCGGCCGACCTCGTCGCCGCTTTCGTCGACGAAGCGCAGCGCCTGTCGACCACGGTCGACGAAGTCGCGACGCTGGCCGACGTGCCTGCCGCCGCCGCCCGCTATCTTGCCGCTCACGGCCTGCCGGCGCAGGCCATCGCGTGGCGCACGCTGGCCGATCTCGACTGGGCCGCCGCCGGCCTGTCGGTCGAGTGCCGCAAGCCGCGCGACGGCGATCTCGTCGGCCTGACCGGCTGCTTTTGCGCGACCGCCGAAACGGGGTCGCTGGTATTGTTGTCCGGCCCCGACACTTACGCATCGGCTGGCCTGCTGCCGGAAACCCACATCGCGATCGTGCCGGCGTCGCGCATCGTCGCCGGTCATGAAGACGCGTTCGCGCTGATTCGCGCGGAGCGCGGCGAACTGCCGCGCGCGGTCAATTTCGTGTCGGGCCCGTCGCGCACCGGCGACATCGAGCAAACGATCATTCTGGGCGCACACGGTCCGTACCGCGTGCACGCGATCGTCGTACGGGGCGCATGACGCGCCCGCTGCCTTCACCCTTACTCGAACAAGGAAGTTCCGCATGAAACGACATGCCGCCTGGGCGGGCATGGCGTCGGGAATCGCGCTTGGCGCCGCTCCCGCGCTCGCATCGGCCGCCACGCTCGACGGTTCCACGCTGTCGGCGCTCTGGGGGATCCCGTTCGCCGGGATCCTGCTGTCCATCGCGCTGTTTCCGCTCGTCGCCCCCGTGTTCTGGCATCACCACTTCGGCAAGATCGCCGCCGGCTGGGCGATCGTGTTCCTCGCGCCGTTCGCGGTCGCGTTCGGCGCCGGCACCGCGTTCGGCACGCTCGTGCATGCGCTGCTCGAGGAATACATTCCGTTCATCGTGCTGCTCACCGCGCTCTATACGGTCGCGGGCGGCATCTGCGTGAACGGCAACCTGCATGGGTCGCCGAAACTGAATACCGCGATCCTCGCGCTCGGCACGCTGCTCGCGAGCGTGATGGGCACGACGGGCGCCGCGATGCTGCTGATCCGGCCGCTCCTGCGCGCCAACGACAACCGCAAGCATGTCGTGCACGTCGTGATCTTCTTCATCTTCCTCGTCGCGAACGCGGGCGGCTCGCTGTCGCCGCTCGGCGATCCGCCGCTGTTCCTCGGCTTCCTGAACGGCGTGAGCTTCTTCTGGACGACCACGCATCTCGCGCTGCCGATGCTGTTCATCTGCGTGGTGCTGCTGACGCTGTTCTTCGCGCTCGATACGTACTTCTACCGGAAGGGCGGCGAGGAGCGGCCGGCCGCGCTCGATCCGACGCCCGACGGTGCGGCGCTGTCGATCGACGGCAAGATCAACTTCGTGCTGCTGGCGGCCGTGATCGCGCTCGTGCTGATGAGCGGCGTGTGGAAGCCGGGCATCTCGTTCGACGTGTGGGGCACGCACGTCGCGTTGCAGAATCTCGTACGCGACGTCGCGCTCATGGCGGTGACGCTCGTGTCGCTCGCGCTGACGCCGCGTTCCGCGCGCGAGGGCAACGCGTTCAACTGGGCGCCGATCGAGGAGGTCGCGAAGCTGTTCGCCGGCATCTTCGTGACGATCGCGCCGGTGATCGTGATCCTGCGCGCGGGGGCGGACGGCGCGTTCGCGCAGATCGTCCATCTCGTCACGGGGCCCGACGGCAAGCCGATCGATGCGATGTACTTCTGGGCGACGGGCATCCTGTCGTCGTTCCTCGACAATGCGCCGACCTATCTCGTGTTCTTCAACCTCGCGGGCGGCGATGCGCAGACGCTGATGACGACCGGCGCATCGACGCTCGCCGCGATTTCCGCCGGCGCGGTGTTCATGGGCGCGAACAGCTATATCGGCAACGCGCCGAACTTCATGGTGAAGGCGATCGCCGAATCGCGCGGCGTGAAGATGCCGAGCTTCTTTGCGTACCTCGGCTGGGCGCTCGTCGTGCTGATACCGGTATTCCTGCTGACGTCGTGGCTTTTCTTCCCGGCGTAAGCTGACGATTTTCAACCCCGAGCGGGCGGTCCCGGCGGCGCACGGCGCTGCGACCCGTCCGCGGCATGCGGAGATGGCGATGCAGAAGATCCTGGTCGCGCGTCCGATCTTTCCGGACGTGATCGAACGGCTCGAGCAGTATTTCGAAGTCGACTGGAACGACGGCGACGTGCTCACGCCCGACGCGCTCGCCGCGCGTCTGGCCGACAAGGACGGCGCGCTGACGGCCGGCGACCCGGTCGGCGCGGCGACGCTCGCGGCCGCGCCGCGCCTGCGCGTCGTGGCGAACATGGCGGTCGGCTACAACAACTTCGACATGGCCGCGTTCAACGCCGCGAACGTGCTCGGCACCAACACGCCCGACGTGCTGAACGAGTCGACCGCCGATTTCGGCTGGGCGCTGATGATGGCCGCCGCGCGTCGGATCGCCGAATCCGAACACTGGCTGCGCGCCGGTCACTGGCAGAAGTGGGCGTACGACGGCTTCCTGGGTGCCGACATCTACGGCTCGACGCTCGGTGTCATCGGGATGGGCCGCATCGGCCAGGCGCTCGCGCGCCGCGCGCGCGGCTTCGGGATGCAGGTGATCTATCACAACCGGTCGCGGGTCGCGCCCGAGATCGAAGCCGAGCTCGATGCCGAATACGTGTCGAAGGATGCGCTGCTCGCGCGCGCCGATCATGTCGTGCTCGTGCTGCCGTACACGAAAGAGAACCATCACACGATCGGCGCGGCCGAGCTCGCGAAGATGAAACCCACGGCGACGCTGACCAACATCGCGCGCGGCGGGATCGTCGACGATGCGGCGCTGGCCGCCGCGTTGCGCGACGGGACGATCGCCGCGGCCGGCCTCGACGTGTACGAGGGCGAGCCGAGCGTGCATCCGGCGCTGCTCGAAGTGCCGAACGTCGTGCTGACGCCGCATATCGCGAGCGCGACCGAAAAGACGCGCCGCGCGATGGCGAATCTCGCCGCCGACAACCTGATCGCCGCGCTGGGCGAGGGGCCGCGTGCGGGGCAGCCGCCGAATCCGATCAACCCTGACGTGATCGGGAAGCCGCGCGCATGACGATTACGTTGTTGCTTGCGGCGGTCGTCGTGCTGGCCGTCGCGCTCGCGGTGGCGATCGTCGCGCTCGTGCGCGGCGGCGGCCGCCACGACGACGCGGCCGTGCTCGGCGACCGGATCGAGGATGCCGCGCATGCGCAGGCGCGCGCGGTCGAGCGGCTCGAACGCGAATTACGCGGCGAGATCGTCGAAAATGCGCGCGGGTCGCGTACCGAGCTGGCTGGCAGCTTTGCCCAGTTGCAGCAGACGCTCGCCGCGCAACTGACGAGCGTGGCGACCGTGCAGAACAGCCAGATCGAGGGGTTCGCGCAGCAGCTCGGCAAGCTCGTCGCCGGCAATGCACAGCAGTTCGATGCGATGCGCGAGAGCGTGCAGCGCCAGGCCCAGCAGGCGCGCGACGAACAGACCGTCGCGCTGCGGCTGTTCGGCGACACGTTGAACCGGCAGCTCACGCAACTGACCGAGGCGAACGACCGCCGGATCGGCGAAGTGCGTGCGACGCTCGAACAGCGGCTGAAGGAAATCGAGACGAACAACGCAGCGAAGCTCGAGGAGATGCGCCGCACCGTCGACGAGAAGCTGCACGCGACGCTCGAGCAGCGGCTCGGCGAATCGTTCAAGCTCGTGTCGGACCGGCTCGAACAGGTGCATCGCGGGCTCGGCGAGATGCAGACGCTCGCGGCCGGCGTCGGCGACCTGAAGAAGGTGCTGACCAACGTGAAGACGCGCGGCACCTGGGGCGAAGTGCAGCTCGAGGCGCTGCTGGAACAGATGCTGACGCCTGACCAGTACGCGAAGAACGTCGCGACGGTGCCGAAGAGTACCGAGCGCGTGGAATTCGCGATCCGGCTGCCGGGCCGCGCTGCCGGCACGCGCGACGCGCCGCCGGTGTGGCTGCCGATCGACGCGAAATTCCCGCGCGAAGACTACGAGCGGTTGATCGACGCGCAGGAGCGCGCCGATGCGGTGGCCGTCGAGGAGGCGGCGCGTGCGCTCGAGGCGCGGGTGCGGATGGAAGCGCGCACGATCGCCGAGAAGTACGTCGCGCCGCCGCACACGACCGATTTCGCGCTGCTGTTCCTGCCGACCGAGGGGCTCTATGCGGAGATCCTGCGCCGCCCGGGGCTGACCGACCTGCTGCAGCGCGACTATCGTGTGACGGTCGCCGGGCCGACCACGCTCACCGCCCTGTTGAACAGCCTGCAGATGGGGTTCCGCACGCTCGCGATCGAGCAGCGCTCGAGCGAGGTGTGGCAGGTGCTCGGTGCGGTCAAGACGGAGTTCGGCAAGTTCGGCGACGTGCTCGCGCGCACGAAGGCGCAGCTCGAAACGGTCACGCGTTCGATCGAGTCTGCCGAGCAGCGCACGCGTGTGATGAGCCGCAAGCTGAAGCAGGTCGAGGCGCTGCCGGGCGATGCGGCGGCCGGTCTGCTCGGCGCGGAAGGGGCCGAAGGCGCCGATGCGGACGACGCGTGACGCGCGTTGGCGGCAACTGCCCTAGCATTCCTGAACCGTCCAACTTCTGGGGTTCAGTTCACGCGGCGCCCGTTTTCGTTGGCGGCGGTCGCCGGCGCGGCCGGCTCGCGCTCAATGCGCGGCGAGGGTGCCCAGCGCGTCGCCCGTCACGCGCACGATGCGCCACTCCGGCAGCACGGTTGCCCCCATTTTTTCGTAGAAATCGATCGCCGGCTGGTTCCAGTCGAGGACCGACCATTCGAAGCGCGCGCAACGGCGCTCGACGGCGAGTGCCGCGAGATGACGCAGCATCGCGGTGCCGAGGCCCGTGCCGCGCTGCGACGGCTGCACGTACAGATCCTCGAGATAGAGCCCGCGGCGGCCGAGGAACGTCGAATAGTTGTGGAAGAACAGCGCGTACGCGACGATCGCGCCGTCGCGCTCGGCCACCAGCGCTTCGGCAGCGGGGTGCTCGCCGAACAGCGCGTCGGCGAGATCGGCTTCGGCCGCGACGAACAGATGCGCGAGCTTCTCGAACTCGGCCAGCTCGCGCATCAGCGCGAGGATCGCGCCGATGTCGCGTGGGTCGGCCGCGCGGATCAGCGGCGTGCCGCTCACGCTTCCTCCGGCGGATCGGACAGCACGATCTCGATGCCGCCGAAGCGCGACGCGACCCAGTTGTACGCATGGCACGCGATCCACAGCAGCACGAAACCGAGGATCGCGTTCAGCAGCAGTGCGCTCAGGATCGTGCTCAACTCGACCATCCCGTAACGGATATACGCGACGAGAATGCCGAGCAGCACTATCGGCACGCTGAACGTCAGGTAGACGAGGATCAGCGCCTTTGCGGTCTGCCCCGCGGCGATCGACGAGATTTGTTTCTTCATGTGCGGATTGCCCCCGTAGTGATATACCGATTGGAATTCAGACCAGGCCGTCGAGCGGCAGGATGTCGACCGGGGCGCCCGCGTCGACTACCGCGGTATCGTGGCCCAGGACGATGAAACAGTTGGCGGCTGCGAGACCGCTCAGCGACGCGGAGCTTTGCGATCCGGCCGGTGCGACGTGCCATTGGCCGTCGGCGGCGCGCGTCGCGATGCCGCGCAGGTATTCGGTGCGACCGGGACGCGTCTTCAACGGCTGCGTACTGAGCGCCGTGTACATGGCCGGCGGCGGCGTCTGCGCGCCGGCCAGCGTCAGCAGTGCGGGGCGCACGATCGCGTAAAACGTCACGGCGGAGGCGACCGGATTGCCGGGCAGCCCGAAGAACAGCGCGTGGACGGCGCTGTCGCCCTCGCGTGCGAGCGTGCCGCACGCGAGCGGCCGGCCGGGCCGCAGCGCGAGACTGGCGAACGTCACGTCGCCGAGCCGCGCCATCACGTCGCGCGTGAAGTCGGCTTCGCCGACCGACACGCCGCCCGACGTGATGACCGCATCGGCCTGCGCGGCGATGGCGTCGCGCAATGCGGCCTCGAGCGCGGCCGGGTCGTCGCGGACGATTCCGAGATCGATCGTGTCCACGTGCAGCCGTTCGAGCATCGCGATCAGCATCCCGCGATTGCTGTCGTACAGCGCGCCGCGGCCGAGCGGTTCGCCGGGCTCGCGCAGCTCGTCACCGGTCGAGAACACGGCGACGCGCACACGCCGGCGCACCGTGACGTCGGTGACGCCGAACGACGCGAGCAGGCCCAGATCCGATGGCCGCAGGATACGGCCGGCGGCCAGCGCGCAGGCGCCGCGTGCGAGATCCTCGCCGGCCTTGCGGCAGTTCGCGCCGCGCGAGACGTCGCGCGCGGCGAAGCGAATCGTGTCGCCATCGACGCGTACGCGTTCCTGCGGAATCACCGTGTCGCATCCGGCCGGCATCGGCGCGCCCGTCATGATCCGCACGCAGGCATGGGCCGCCACGCCGCCGTCGAACGGATGGCCGGCGAACGCGGTGCCGGCGACCGTCATCGCGACCTCGCCCTGCGCCGATGCGAATGCTGCGCTGCTGCCGTCGAACGCATAGCCGTCCATTGCCGAGTTGTCGTACGCGGGAATGTCGAACGGTGCGCTCACGTCGGCCGCGAGCACGCGGTCGAGCGCATCGCGCAGCGTCACCGTGTCGTATGCGTCGACCGGCGCCGCGAAGCGGCACGCGAGCGCCTGTGCGTCGGCGAGCGACAGCGGGGCATCGGGGCCGGGTGCGGTTCGGGAAGCGGGCGAGGATTGCGTGATCATCAGTCGGACTGCGCCGCAAGGCGTATCGGGTTCGTGGCCGGTGGCGCGAGGATGAGGGTGCCTGGGCGCGGGTTTCGCGTGCGGCGGGCGCCGGGCGGGAACGGCGCGAGCCGTCAGCGGCGGGCTAGCGCGGCGAGTTCCTGCCAGGAGTTGGCATTGTAAAACGCACGCTCGTCGCGAAACTCGACTTCGACCGTCTTGTGGCGTGCGTACCACGCACGCACCTTGCGGTCGCCGGCCGCGAGCCGGGCGGCCAGGTCGTCGGCCAGCGACGTGCGCAGCAGCGCGAACGTCGGCTGCGGCGAGTGCATCTGCTGCGCGTCGACGGTAACCGCCATCGCGATGTCGGCCTGCTGCGCGTCGAGAGCCGCATGCAGCCGCGCGACGAGGTCGGCGGGCAGATAGGGCGTATCGCATGGCGAGCACGCGAGCAGCGGCGCGCGCGCCGCGCGCATGCCGGCAAGCAGGCCCGCGAGCGGCCCGGGGAAGTCGGAGGTTTCGTCGGCGACGATGCGCGCGTCGAACGGTGCACCGAGTTCGGCATAGCGATCGGCATGGCGATTCGCGCTGATGAGCGTCTCGTCGACCTGCGGCGACAGCCGGCGCAGCACGTGCAGCGCGAGCGGCGTACCGTCGAGCAGTTGCAGGCCCTTGTCGACGCCGTCCATGCGGGTCGCGCGCCCGCCTGCGAGCAGCAGGCCGGCGATCGACGGAGAGGCGGACGCGGGAGCGGACATCGGGCGCGGGCGGAAAGAGCGGCGTGCGTCAGCCGCCGATATACGACATTTCGACGCGCTTGCCGGCGCCTTCGGGCGCGGCGTCTGACGAGGCGCTGCCGCGCAGCTGCGAATAGCGGTCGGTGCGCGCCTGCCAGATGCGGGCGATCGCGGTCGCGATCTCGGCATCGCTTGCGCCGCCGCGCACGAGCGCACGCAGGTCGTGGCCGGTCGACGCGAACAGGCACAGGTACAACTTGCCTTCGGTCGACAGTCGCGCGCGCGTGCAGTCGCCGCAGAAGGCCTGCGTGACGCTCGAGATCACGCCGATCTCGCCGCTGCCGTCCGCATAGCCCCAGCGCTGCGCGGTTTCGGCCGCCGTGTGCGGCTCGAGCGGCACGAGCGGGAAGTGTTCGGCGATACGCGCGACGACGTCCGCCGACGGCAGCACTTCGGTCATGTTCCAGCCGTTCGACGTGCCGACGTCCATGTATTCGATAAAACGCAGGATTACGCCGGTGCCGCGGAACCGCTCGGCCATCGGCAGGATCTCGCCGTCGTTGGTGCCGCGCTTCACGACCATGTTGACCTTGACCGGCGCGAGGCCCGCGGCCTGCGCGGCGAAGATGCCGTCGAGCACGTCGGCGCTGGCGAACTCGGCATCGTTCATGCGCTTGAACAGCGTATCGTCGAGCGCATCGAGGCTGACCGTGACGCGCGTGAGCCCGGCGTCCTTCAGCGCGCGCGCCTTGCGGGCGAGCAGCGAGCCGTTGGTCGTCAGCGTCAGGTCGAGCGGGCGGCCGGCGTGCGTCGTCAGACGCGCGAGCCGCTCGATCAGGAATTCGAGGTTCTTGCGCAGCAGCGGCTCGCCGCCAGTGATGCGGATCTTCTCGACACCGTGTGCGACGAAGAGCCGCGCCACGCGCTCGATTTCCTCGTGCGTGAGCAGCGCGCTGTGCGGCAGGAACGGGTAGTCCTTGTCGAAGACCGCGCGCGGCATGCAGTACACGCAGCGGAAATTGCAGCGATCCGTCACCGAAATGCGCAGGTCGCGCAGCCGCCTGGCGAACGTGTCGGCCAGCGTTCCGTCGGGGGCATGCGCGACGCCGGAGACGTCCGGCATCCCGCTGACGTTGGCGAGAGGAATGATGCGTCGGGACATGTTGGAAGAAGTGCGGACCAGACTGCTATTTTAGCCGCAACCGGCCGGCGGGTCCGGTGGGCGGAAACCCGCAGCGCGGACATGAAAAAGCCCGCCGGAGGCGGGCTTTTCCTGGTCGTGCGATGCGCCGTTCAGTGGTGCGTCGTTTCGACCTGCTGCATCGGGGCCGTATCGACCGGCGGCAGCACCTTGCGCTCGCGCGGCACGCGGGCCGGGCGCGGGAGTCGCGACGCGGCTTCCTGCGCGGCCGCGAACTTGTCGGCGTCCGTGTTCACCCAGACGAGACCGGCCTGCTCCAGCACGGCATCCAGGCTCGCCGAAGCGGGCGCGGCTGCCGGTTGCGCGGGAGCGGCAGCCGGTGTCGGGGCGGGAGCCGGTGCCGGTGTCGGGGCGGGAGCCGGTGCCGGTGTCGGTGTCGGGCCGGGAGCCGGTGCCGGTGCAGCGACGGCCTCGGCCGGTGCTGCCTCGACCGGCGCCTCGACCGCCACCGGAGCGGCTTCGGTCGCGACGGCCGGTGCGGCTGCCTCGACGGGCGCGGCTTGCGGCGCTTCGACAGCGGCCGGTGCGGCTGCCGGCACTTCGAACGCATCGGTCGGCGACACCGCGACCGGCGCCGGGCCGGCTTCCGGGACCGCCGGTGCGACCGGTGCCGGTTCGGCTGCCTCGACGGCGACGACAGGCTCGGCCGGCGCGGCCGGTGCCGCTTCGGCTGCCGGTGCCGGCTGCGCTTCGACGGCGGCCGGAGCGGCATGCTGCTCGGCGACGGCTTCCGCGGCGACCGCACTTGCAACGGCCGCGGCGACTGCCGGTGCGGCCGTGTGGGCCGGCTCGGCTGCGACCGGTGCGTTCGGCGTCACGGCTTGCGCTGCGACTTCGCCTTCGGCGCCTTGCTCGGCCTGGTCGACTGCGCCATCTTCCTCGCGCTCGCGACGACCGCCGCGGCGGCCGCGACGGCGACGGCGGCGTTCTTCGCCGTCACGTGCGCCAGCTTCCGCATCGGCTGCCGGTTCCGCCCCGGGCAGGGCTTCTGCGACGGCCTTGTCGGTTTCCGGTTCCGGGTGGTTTTCGCCGCGGGTGACGGTTTCGAGCGTGGCCGCATGCTGGGTCGGCTTACGGCGTTCGCCGCGCTCGCGACGCTCGCCGCGTTCCTGTCGCTCGCCACGGCCGGCTGCTTCGACGCCTTCCGGCTGTTCGACACGCTCGCGCGGTTCGCGGTTTTCACGCGGTTCGCGCGGCTCACGGCCTTCGCGCGGCTCGCGACCTTCGCGCGGGCCACGGCCCTCGCGACCCTCGCGGTTTTCCCGGCCTTCGCGCAGTTCACGACCCTCGCGCGGCTCACGGCCTTCACGCGGTTCGCGCACTTCCTTGCCTTCGCGTTCCTGGCGTTGCGGCTGGCCACGGCCCGCCGCTGCCTGATCGCGGCCGCCCTGCGCCTGCTGGGCGCCGCCGCGACGGTTGCGATTGCGATCGCCGCCGCGCTGCTCGGTCTTTTCGGTGCGCTCGCGAGCCGGACGGGCTGCCTGCTCCTTCGCCGGTGCCGGCGCGACCGGTGCGGGTGCCGGTGCCGGCGACACGCCGAACAGACCTTTCAGCCAGCCGATGAAGCCACCGCTTGCCGCGGCGACGGGCGCCGCCGGGGCCGCAACGGGCTCGACCGGACGCTGCGGGGCCGGGCTCGGCGCCGGACGCTCGGGCGTGATGCCCTTCACCGCGGCTTCCTGCTTCGGCTTCACTTCGGCCGCACGCTTGCTGTAGCCGGTTTCCGACTCGAGCTCGCGGGCCGCTTCCTCGGCCATCTTCCAGGACGCGCGCGGATCGTCGAGGCGCGCGTCGTCGTGACGCAGGCGCTCGAGCTTGTAGTGCGGCGTATCGAGGTGCTTGTTCGGGATCAGCACGATGCCGACCTTGAAGCGCGACTCGATCTTGTTGATTTCCTGACGCTTTTCGTTCAGCAGGAAGGCGGTCACCTCGACCGGCACCTGGCAGTGGATCGCCGCGGTGTTTTCCTTCATCGCTTCTTCCTGAATGATCCGCAGGACCTGCAGCGCGGACGATTCGGTGTCGCGGATGTGGCCGGTGCCGTTGCAGCGCGGGCACGTGACGTGACTGCCTTCCGACAGCGCCGGACGCAGACGCTGGCGCGACAGTTCCATCAGGCCGAAGCGGGAGATCTTGCCCATCTGGACGCGCGCGCGGTCGTGCTTGAGCGCGTCCTTCAGGCGTTGCTCGACTTCACGCTGGCTCTTCGCCGATTCCATGTCGATGAAATCGATCACGATCAGGCCGCCGAGGTCGCGCAGGCGCAGCTGGCGGGCGACTTCGTCGGCCGCTTCGAGGTTCGTGCGGGTGGCCGTTTCCTCGATGTCCGCGCCCTTGGTCGCGCGCGCCGAGTTCACGTCGATCGCGACGAGCGCTTCGGTGTGGTCGATCACGATCGCGCCGCCGGACGGCAGCGGGACCGTGCGCGAGTACGCGGTTTCGATCTGGTGCTCGATCTGGAAGCGGGAGAACAGCGGCACGTCGTCGTGGTAGCGCTTCACTTTCGCGACGTTGTCCGGCATCACGATGTCCATGAATGCCCGGGCCTGATCGTGGATTTCATTCGTATCGATCAGGATTTCGCCGATATCCGGCTGGAAATAGTCGCGGATCGCGCGGATCACGAGGCTCGATTCCAGATAGATCAGCATCGGCTGGCCGGCGTTGCCGCTTTGCGACGCGGCCTCGATCGCGCGCCACAGTTGCAGCAGGTAGTTCAGGTCCCACTGCAGTTCCTCGGCACTGCGGCCGATGCCCGCGGTACGGGCGATCATGCTCATGCCGTCCGGAATCTGCAGTTGCGCCATCGTTTCGCGCAGTTCCTGGCGCTCGTCGCCTTCGATCCGGCGCGACACGCCACCGCCGCGCGGGTTGTTCGGCATCAGGACGAGGTAACGGCCGGCGAGCGAGATGAAGGTGGTGAGGGCGGCGCCCTTGTTGCCACGCTCTTCCTTCTCGACCTGGACGATCAGTTCCTGGCCTTCGCGCAGGGCATCCTGAATGCGCGCGGAGCGCATGTCGATGCCGTCCTTGAAGTACTGGCGGGCGACTTCCTTGAACGGCAGGAAGCCGTGGCGGTCTTCGCCGTAGTTGACGAAGCACGCTTCGAGCGACGGCTCGATACGGGTGATGACACCTTTGTAGATATTGCCTTTGCGCTGTTCGCGCCCGGCGGTTTCGATGTCGATGTCGATGAGCTTTTGCCCATCGACGATGGCGACGCGCAGCTCCTCCTGCTGCGTCGCATTGAACAGCATGCGTTTCATGAACGGCTCCAGGCGGCTCCGCTGCCGGCGCCTCGCGGTTGTCAGGCGCGAGGGCGGGAACGACGGCAGGCCGCACCTTGTTGTGTTGTCACGAGCACGCTGGAGCGGGAACGCTGGCAGGGAGAATTGCCTGAAGAGGCGCTTGGGCCCGAAAGACGGGGCCGGCGGCCATAGGGCACCTGCGAATACGGCTTCAAAGCACGGCGTTCACACACCGCACGCTGCAAAAGCGCGCTAAGCCTGTCCGGGCATTGCCACGGGCGCGCACAATGCGTCGCGCGCGCCGACGGGCGGCAGATGCTGCGGCTTTGGCCGCAGCGGGGAGTATCGAATCCAGCCCGACTTTCCCGCTTGGGGTGTACTTCCCTGGTTTGACGTCGCCAAGCCCCGCACGCTTCGCGGGGCCAAATCGGGCGCAACGCCGTAATTTTCGCAACCGGCAGCCTGCGGACGTACTTCGCGCCGCCGGGCTGCCGATCAAATTCTTTTCAACCAACTTTCCGTTACCGCGGCGCCTTGCCGACCGAATCCGCCTGTGGGCGCGATCCTTGCCGACGGGCGGCGCCGTGCGTGCAACTTGCTGCTTCTCTTTGATTAGGGGCGAGCAGCGGACCCCCGGCGCAAGTAAAATAGCAGTTTGCGCTTGCGCCTTGCCCAATTCAGCCGGGGCCGGCCGATCAGGCCACCCACAACGTCAGGCTGGGCAAAATTATATTCAGTATGAATGAGTTAGGCAAAATATCCCAGAATTCGGTCGCAAGCGGCCAGGTATCGACGATCGAGATCGACGAAAACTCGGCCGGTCAGCGGATCGACAATTTCCTGTTGCGCGTCTGTAAAGGCGTGCCGAAAAGCCATATTTACCGGATCCTGCGCAGCGGCGAAGTGCGCGTCAACAAGGGCCGGATCGATGCGCAGTACCGCCTGGCGCTCGGCGACCTCGTCCGCGTGCCGCCGGTGCGTGTGGCCGCGGCCGACCTCGCGCGCGCCGACACGCCCGTCGTGCCGCCCGCGAATTTCGACGTGCTGTACGAGGACGACGCGATGCTCGTCATCGACAAACCGGCCGGCGTCGCGGTCCACGGCGGCAGCGGCGTCGCGTTCGGCGTGATCGAGCAGATGCGTCAGGCGCGCCCGCGTGCGAAATTCCTCGAACTGGTGCACCGGCTCGACCGCGAGACGTCCGGGATCCTGATGCTCGCGAAGAAGCGCACGGCGCTCGTGGGCCTGCACGAGCAGATCCGCGAGAACCGGATGGACAAGCGCTACTTCGCGTGCGCGCACGGCGAATGGCAGCCCGACTGGGGCCGGCGCCGCGCAGTGAAGGCGCCGCTGTTCAAGTATTCGACCCCGGAAGGGGAGCGCCGCGTGCGCGTGCAGGACGACGGGCTGCCGTCGCATACGGTGTTCAACCTCGTCGACCGCTGGTCCGACTATGTGCTCGTCGAAGCGGAACTCAAAACGGGTCGGACCCATCAGATCCGGGTGCACCTCGCGCATCTCGGCCTGCCGATCGCCGGCGACGCCAAGTATGGCGATTTCGCACTGAACAAGGCGCTGGCGCGCGCGAATGCGCAGCCGTCGTTGAAACGGATGTTCCTGCATGCGCACCGGCTGCGGCTTGCTCATCCGCTGACCGGCGAGGCGCTGCAGTTCGACGCGCCGCTGCCGGCCGAATGCCGGCGCTTTCTCGACCAACTCAGCGCATTGCGCGATACCGCCTGAACCGCATGGCCCGACAGCAATTTGACCTGATCGTCTTCGACTGGGACGGTACGCTGATGGATTCGACTGCGCACATCGCGCACAGCATCCAGGCCGCGTGCCGCGATCTCGGCCTGCCCACGCCGTCCGACGAGGCTTCCCGCTACGTGATCGGCCTTGGCCTGCGCGATGCGCTGCGGATCGCGGCTCCGACCCTCGATCCGTCCGACTACGCGCGGCTGGCCGAGCGCTACCGCTACCACTATCTGCTCGACGACCAGCGCATCGAACTGTTCGCCGGCGTGCGCGAGTTGCTCGCCGAGCTGCGTGACACGGGCTATCTGCTCGCCGTCGCGACCGGCAAGGGGCGGGTAGGGCTGAACCGCGTGCTCGACCAGTCGAAGCTGACGAGCTGGTTCGACGCGACGCGCTGCGCCGACGAGACGTTCTCGAAACCGCATCCGGCGATGCTGCACGAGTTGTCGCGGGAATTGGGGCAGGACCTGTCGCGCACCGTGATGATCGGCGACACCACGCACGACCTGCAAATGGCCGCCAGCGCCGGCGCGGCAGGCGTCGGGGTGTCGTACGGCGCGCACACGGCCGACGCGCTGGCGGCGCTCGCGCCGCGCTTCGTCGCGCCGGACGTCGGCGCGCTGGCCGCATGGCTGCGGGAGCACGCATGAGCGCGGCGCCGGACGCCGTGCGCGTGTGCGCATCGGACGCGCTGATCGACGGCGGCGCCGGCGTGCGCGTCGACGCGACGCTGCGCGGCGAGCCGGCCGTCGTGTTCTTCGTGCGCTACGACGGCCGCGCCTACGGCTACCTGAACCGCTGCGCGCATGTGCCGATGGAGCTCGACTGGGCCGAAGGGCAGTTCTTCGAGTCGTCGGGCCTCTATCTGATGTGCGCGACGCACGGCGCGATCTATGCGCCGGATACCGGCAAGTGCGTCGGCGGCCCGTGCCGCGGCGGCCGCCTGCGGCCGGTCGAGGTCGACGAGCGCGACACGCCCGACGGGCGTGCGGTATTCTGGGTGCCCGATGCCGATCTGCATCCTGCCACTCCCGCCACGACCGACTGACGACACCATTGCATGGCCGACCAACCGAATTCCCCGGATTCTTCCTCCCGTCCCGACGACCGTGAACCAGGCTGGGAGCGCGCGGCGCTCGAGCGGATCGCGCTCGCGGCCGTCAAGGAGCAGCGCGCGGCACGGCGCTGGAAGATCTTCTTCCGCTTCGCGTTTCTCGGCGTGTTCGTGCTGCTCGCGTTCGCGCTGATCGATTTCTCGAGCGATTCGAAGTTTTCGTCGAGCGGGCGGCATACGGCGCTTGTGACGATCGACGGCGAAATCGCGGCCGGCGTCAACGCGAACGCCGACGACATCAACACGGCGCTCGACGCCGCGTTCGACGACGACGGCACGGTCGGCGTCGTGCTGCGGATCAACAGCCCGGGCGGCAGCCCGGTGCAGGCCGGCATGGTCTACGACGAGATCCGGCGGTTGCGCGGCAAGTATCCGAGCAAGCCGCTGTACGTCGTCGTGACCGACATGTGCGCATCGGGCGGCTATTACATCGCGTCCGCGGCCGACAAGATCTTCGTCGACAAGGCGAGCATCGTCGGGTCGATCGGCGTGCTGATGGACGGGTTCGGCTTCACCGGGCTGATGGGCAAGCTCGGGGTCGAACGGCGCCTGCATACGTCGGGAGAAAACAAGGGCTTCTACGATCCGTTCTCGCCGGAAACGCCGAAGATGGATGCGCACGCGCAGGCGCTGCTCGATCAGGTGCATGCGCAGTTCATCAAGGCCGTGAAGGATGGCCGCGGCAAGCGGCTGCACGAGACGCCCGACATGTTCTCGGGCCTGTTCTGGACCGGCGAGAAGAGCGTCGAGCTCGGGCTCGCCGACGGCTACGGCACGACCGACACGGTCGCGCGCGACGTGCTGAAGGCGCCGGATCTGGTCGACTATACGGTGAAGGAAAGCCTGACGAATCGTGTCGCGCGCAAGTTCGGCGCGGCCGTCGGGGGCGCCGCGATGAAGGCGCTGACGGCCGGCGGCGCGTCGGTCAACCTGCGCTGACGGCCGCCGGCCGACGGCAGCAATCGGCGGGCCGCGATGGCCCGCCTTTCATTTTCATCGGTCGCGGCATCAGTTCGCGAGCAGCAGGAAGATCGCGGGGCGCTTGTGCAGATTCGGCGCGGGCGCCTTTTTCCAGTCCGCCACCGTGCGGCTCGCGATCGTCTCGGTCGCAAGGGTCAGATCGGCCGCCACGCAAATCTGCGTCGACGGCGCGCAGGTCGCGACCAGCGTGTCGAGCATCGCGTGATTGCGGTACGGCGTTTCGATGAAGATCTGCGTCTGGCGCGCCTTGCGCGACAGTTGCTCGAGTTCGCGCAGGCGCTTCGCGCGCGCGGCCGCATCGACCGGCAGGTAGCCGTTGAACGCGAAACTCTGGCCGTTCAGGCCCGACGCCATCAGTGCGAGCAGGATCGAACTCGGCCCGACGAGCGGCACGACCTTCACGCCGCGCTCGTGCGCGCGGCGCACCAGCAGCGCGCCGGGGTCGGCGACGGCCGGGCAGCCGGCCTCCGACACGAGGCCGGCGTCCGCGCCGGCCAGCACGGGCGCGAGCAGCCGGTCGACGGCGCCTGCCGGCGTATTCACGTTCAGCTCGCTGATCTCGATTTCCTGGATCGGGCGCGTCGTGCCGATCTTCTTCAGGAACGCGCGGGTCGTTTTCGCGTTTTCGCCGATGTAATAGCCGAGCGTGCCGGCGCGCGCCTGCACGGCCGCGGGCAGCACGGCGGCGAGCATCGATTCGTCGCCTTCGCCGAGCGTGTTGGGGACAAGATAAAGCGTGCCGGCGGTCATGCGCGGTCTCCTCGGGTGATGGCAAACAGCGGGTAGTCGGCGGCGCGCAGCATCCGCGTGAGGGCGATCAGCGGCAGGCCGACGAGCGCGGTCGGGTCGTCCGAGTCGATCGCGTCGAGCAGTGCGATGCCAAGCCCTTCGGATTTCGCGCTGCCGGCCACGTCGTACGGCGTTTCCGCGCGCAGGTAGGCGTCGAGTTCGGCTTCGGGCAGCGAACGGAAGCGCACGTGTGTGACGATGTCCTCGATCTGCGCGTCGTCCGTACGGCTGTCGTACAGGCAGAGCGCGCTGTGGAATTCGACTTCGCGGCCCTGCATCGACACGAGTTGCGCGAGCGCGCGCTCATGCGTGCCGGGCTTGCCGATCTGGCGCCCATCGAAGGTCGCGACCTGGTCCGACCCGATCACGAGCACGCCGTCCGGCGCGTCGATCGTCGCGGCCACGGCGCGCGCCTTCGCGCCGGCGAGACGCAGCGCGGTCGCGGCCGGCGTTTCGCCGGCGAGCGGGGTTTCGTCGAGGTCGGGCGACACGACGTCGAACGGTACGCCGAGGCGCTCGAGGAGCGCGCGGCGGTAGCGGGAACTGGAGGCAAGAATCAGCCGCGGCGGGCGGCAAACGGTATCCGGCATGGTCGGTTGGATCGGTGAGTCGTCAGGTGTGGCGCGGCGTTGCGCGGACGCAAGCTTAAGTGATTGACCGCAAAAGGTAAAACAGGTATGCTTTCCCGCTTTTCGTCGGCAGGCTTTCGCTGTGGTGGCCTGCCGGGTCTTCGGAAGTAAAGTACGGCATCCCTCGATGAGCCGTACGCGAGCGGTGCCAAGCCGGATCCCGCAAGTCAGCCTGTAGGCAGGAGCGCACATGAACACTTCTTCTGGCAAACCTGCAGCGGCCCTCGATCCGCATGCGGTCGACCTGTTCGAGTTCGCCCGCAGCGGGCGGCAGGCGGCCGGGGCAGTGCGCCTCTCGCAACTGCCGCGCATGTTAAACGAAGTGCCGACGGACGCGCCGGATCGCGACACGGTCTTCACGTGGCAGGCGGAAGGGTTCACGCAGAAAGAGTTGCAGGACGACGGCGCCGACGGGCAGCAGCCGTATCTGCGCCTCGCGGTGCACGGCCATGCATGGCTCACGTGCCAGCGCTGCATGACGCCGTACGATCAGGCGTTCGACGTCGACATGACGTACCGGATCGTCGTGACCGAAGAAGAAGCCGAGGAATTTCCGCTCGACGACGATGAAGCCGATGTGATCGTGGGCTCACGCCAGTTCGATCTCGTCGACTTGATCGAAGAGGAATTGCTGCTTTCGTTGCCGCTCGTGCCCAAGCACGAGGTTTGCCCGGCAGTTCACGAAAGCCTCGTGTCGGGCGCGAGCGGTCCCGCGGAAGAGTCGGACGAGGAGTCCGACGAAGCCGGGGACGAAGGCAAACGGCCGAATCCGTTCGCAGCGCTGCAAGCGTTGAAGAAGGACGGTGACGGCACCAAGAAACACTGAGCAGTTGTGGCGCGGGAAGGCGTAGGGCTTTGGGCCAGGGTAGTTAAGCGCCGGATCGGGCTGTGTTAGAATCCGGAAAATTATTTAGGAGTTAGTCATGGCAGTCCAGCAAAACAAGAAGTCGCCGTCGAAGCGCGGCATGCATCGTTCGCACGATTTCCTGACGGCAGCGCCGCTGGCAGTCGAGCCGAGCACGGGTGAAGTGCACCTGCGTCACCACGTCAGCCCGAACGGCTACTATCGCGGCAAGAAAGTCGTCAAGACGAAGAACGACTAAGCGTCAAGTCACGCGTTGCGCGCTACGCTCGCCGTTCGCGTGACAACTGGTTCGCTTGACACTTTCCTGGCTCAACAAAAAGGCGGCATTCAACTGCCGCTTTTTTGTGCCTGAAATTCGTCGCATTCCATGACCGTAAAGCTCACAATCGATTGCATGGGAGGCGACCACGGCCCGTCCGTGACCGTTCCCGCGGCAGTCAAGTTCGTCCGCGCGCATCCCGATGCGCACCTGATGCTCGTCGGCATCGAAAGCGCGATTCGCGCTCAGTTGAAGAAGCTGAAAGCCCGCGACGATCCCGCGTTGACCATCGTGCCCGCCACCGAAGTCGTGGCGATGGACGACCCTGTCGAAGTGGCGCTGCGCAAGAAGAAGGATTCTTCGATGCGCGTCGCGCTCAACCACGTCAAGGAAGGCGCGGCGCAGGCCTGCATTTCCGCCGGCAATACCGGCGCGTTGATGGCCGTTTCCCGTTACGTACTCAAGACGCTGCCCGGCATCGAGCGGCCCGCGATCGCGTTCGCGCTGCCGAACCCGACCGGCTACACGATGATGCTGGACCTCGGCGCGAACGTCGACTGCGAACCGCAGCATCTGCTGCAGTTCGCGGAGATGGGGCACGCGCTGGTGGCCGCGCTCGAAGGCAAGGAGCGCCCGACGATCGGCCTGCTGAACATCGGCGAAGAGGTCATCAAGGGCAACGAGACGATCAAGCGCGCAGGCGAGCTGCTGCGGGCCAGCACGCTCAATTTCCGCGGCAACGTGGAAGGCAACGACATCTACAAGGGCACCGTCGACGTGATCGTCTGCGACGGCTTCGTCGGCAACGTCGCGCTGAAGACGTCGGAAGGGCTCGCGCAGATGCTGTCGGACATCATCCGCGAGGAGTTCGGCCGTTCGCTGATGTCGAAGCTGATGGCGCTGCTCGCGCTGCCCGTGCTGATGCGTTTCAAGAAGCGCGTCGACCACCGCCAGTACAACGGCGCGGCGTTGCTGGGGCTGAAGAGCCTCGTGATCAAGAGCCACGGCTCGGCCGACGCCTACGCGTTTGAGTGGGCGATCAAACGCGGGTATGATGCCGTCAAAAACGGGGTGCTGGAGCGCCTCGCGCGCGCGATGGCGGATAATTCGGCGTCGCTCGGCGACGGCGAGCACGACGCGGGCGGCGCGGGCCATGCAAGCCCTGCCGCAGGCCATCACGCCGAACCTTCCGCTGCGCAATCCTCTAAAGCATAAATGGCCCAATCGACTCTCTATTCCCGCGTGCTCGGCACGGGCAGCTACCTGCCGCCCGACCGCGTCACGAACCAGCAGTTGACCGATCGTCTTGCGAAGGAAGGCATCGAGACGAGCGATGAATGGATCGTGGCGCGTACGGGCATCCATGCGCGCCATTTCGCCGCACCCGACGTCACGACGAGCGATCTCGCGCTCGAGGCATCGCGTCGTGCGATCGAAGCGGCCGGTGTCGATCCGCAGTCGATCGACCTGATCATCGTCGCGACTTCGACCCCCGATTTCGTGTTCCCGAGCACCGCGTGCCTGCTGCAGAACAAGCTCGGCATCAAGAACGGCGGCGCGGCATTCGACGTGCAGGCCGTGTGTTCGGGCTTCGCATACGCGATGGCGACGGCCGACAGCTTCATCCGCAGCGGCCAGCACCGTACGGCGCTCGTGGTCGGCGCGGAGACGTTCTCGCGCATTCTCGACTTCAAGGACCGCACGACCTGCGTGCTGTTCGGCGACGGCGCGGGCGCGGTGATCCTGTCCGCATCGGAAGAGCCGGGCGTGCTCGGCAGCGCGCTGCACGCGGACGGCAGCTATTCGAACATCCTGTGCACGCCGGGCAACGTCAATCGCGGCGTGATCGACGGCAGCGCGTTCCTGCACATGGACGGGCAGGCCGTGTTCAAGCTCGCGGTCAACGTGCTCGAAAAAGTCGCGATCGAAGCGCTCGCGAAGGCGAATCTCGCGCCCGAGCAAATCGACTGGCTGATTCCGCACCAGGCCAACATCCGCATCATGACCAGCACCTGCCGCAAGCTCGGCCTGCCGCAGGAGCGCATGGTCGTGACGGTCGACCAGCACGGCAACACGTCGGCCGCGTCGATCCCGCTGGCGCTCGACGTCGCGGTGCGCGACGGCCGCATCCAGCGCGGTCAGCACGTGCTGATCGAAGGCGTCGGCGGCGGCTTCACCTGGGGCGCGTCGGTCTTCCGCTTCTGATCCGCGGTGCGCGACAAGCCGCGCGCGGATCTCAAACCGGCGCGCCGCTCGCGCGCGCCGTTCGAATCGATTCAATTGGGGACGATATGAAATTCGCATTCGTTTTTCCGGGGCAGGGCTCGCAGGCGATCGGCATGCTCAACGCATTCGCCGATCTGGCCGTCGTGCGCGAGACGCTCCAGGAAGCGTCCGACGCGCTCGATCAGGATCTCGGCAAGCTGATCGCCGAAGGTCCGGCCGAAGAGCTGAACCTGACCACCAACACGCAGCCCGTGATGCTGACCGCAGCGTACGCGTGCTACCGCGCGTGGCAGCAGGCAGGCGGCCCGGCGCCGTCGATCGTTGCTGGCCACAGCCTCGGTGAATACACGGCGCTCGTCGCGGCCGGCGCGATCGCGTTCAAGGACGCGGTGCCGCTCGTGCGCTTTCGCGCGCAGGCGATGCAGACGGCCGTGCCGGTAGGCCAGGGCGGCATGGCCGCGATCCTGGGCCTCGACGACGACGCGGTGCGTGCGGTATGCGCCGAAGCCGCGGAAGCGGGCGTCGTCGAAGCGGTGAACTTCAATGCGCCCGCGCAGGTCGTGATCGCAGGCAGCAAGGCCGCGGTCGAAAAGGCATGCGAAATCGCGAAGGCGAAGGGCGCGAAGCGCGCGCTGCCGCTGCCGGTGTCGGCGCCGTTCCATTCGTCGCTGCTCAAGCCGGCGTCGGATCAGTTGCGCGACTATCTCGCGAACGTCGACGTGAAGGCGCCGCAGATTCCGGTCGTCAACAACATCGACGTCGCGGTGACGAGCGATCCGGCTGCGATCAAGGATGCGCTGGTGCGCCAGGCCGCGGGCCCGGTGCGCTGGGTCGAGTGCGTGCGGCACATCGCGGGCACGGGCATCACGCACGTGATCGAATGCGGTCCGGGCAAGGTGCTCGCCGGCCTGACGAAGCGCATCGACGGCAATCTGACGGGGGCGTCGGTGTTCGATCCGGCTTCGCTCGACGAAGCGCTCAAGCTGGTGACCGCCTGACGCGGCGCCTTTTCCCAAGCAACGGATATTCGATCCATGGACAAGACTCTCGATAAACAGGTTGCGATCGTGACCGGCGCGTCGCGCGGCATCGGCCGTTCGATCGCGCTCGAACTCGCGCGTCTGGGCGCGACGGTGATCGGCACGGCGACGAGCGAATCGGGCGCCGCCGCGATCACCGCGGCGTTCGCGGAAGCAGGTGTCGCGGGCCGCGGCGCGGTGCTGAACGTCAACGACGCGGCGGCTGCCGAAGCGCTGATCGACGCGACCGTGAAGGAATTCGGTGCGCTGAACGTGCTCGTCAACAACGCGGGCATCACGCAGGACCAGCTCGCGATGCGGATGAAGGACGAGGACTGGGATGCGGTGATCGACACCAACCTGAAGTCGGTGTTCCGTCTGTCGCGTGCGGTGCTGCGCCCGATGATGAAGGCGCGCGGCGGTCGTATCATCAACATCACGTCGGTGGTCGGCTCGGCCGGCAATCCGGGTCAGGTCAACTATGCGGCCGCGAAGGCCGGCGTCGCGGGCATGACGCGCGCACTCGCGCGCGAAATCGGCAGCCGCGGCATCACCGTGAACTGCGTGGCGCCGGGCTTCATCGACACCGACATGACGAAGACGCTGCCGGAAGAGCAGCAGGCCGCGCTCAAGACCCAGATTCCGCTCGGCCGCCTCGGCAGCCCGGAGGACATCGCCCATGCCGTCGCGTTCCTCGCATCGCCGCAGGCCGGTTACATCACCGGCACGACGCTGCACGTGAACGGCGGCATGTACATGTCGTAACGGTTTTCGTTTACCATCCGCGCCGTATCCCGTTTTTCAGGCGGATCGGCGCTTGATCGACCATCAAGCCAACGCGCGTTTTGGCGTCAGCAAACCTGATAAAATGCGCGCACTTGTAAATCTGAACTTTCCCTCGGAGGGGTAATGGACAACATCGAACAACGTGTCAAGAAGATCGTCGCTGAACAACTGGGCGTCGCCGAAGCCGAGATCAAGAACGAAGCTTCGTTCGTGAACGACCTGGGCGCCGACTCGCTCGACACGGTCGAACTGGTGATGGCGCTCGAAGACGAGTTCGGCATGGAAATCCCGGACGAAGAAGCAGAGAAGATCACGACCGTTCAGCAAGCGATCGACTACGCTCGCGCAAACGTCAAGGCGTAAGCGCCTTTCGCGCTTGTCCGCCACGTCGCCGCGATCTTCGCGATTGACGCGCCATCCTGCCGGCTTCGCGCCGGACGGACTAACAGCCACAGGGCTCGCAGGGCTGATTCCTGTGGCCACTGTGGCTTTTGTTTTTGTCATCCAATAATGGAAAAGAGGTTACCGTGAGCCGCCGTCGTGTTGTCGTTACAGGCCTGGGGCTGATTTCGCCTGTTGGCAATAATGTTGCCGACGGCTGGGCCAATCTCGTCGCCGGCAAGTCCGGTATCGCCACCGTCACGAAGTTCGATGCGTCGAACCTCGCGTGCCATTTCGCGGGCGAAGTGAAGGGTTTCAGCGCCGAGGAATACATCCCGGCGAAGGAAGCCCGGAACATGGATACGTTCATCCATTACGGCATCGCCGCCGGCGTCCAGGCCATCCGCGACAGCGGGCTGGAAGTGACCGAAGCCAATGCGGAACGCATCGGCGTGCTGGTCGGTTCCGGCATCGGGGGCCTGCCGATGATCGAAGACACGCACCAGACCTACGTCGATCGCGGCGCGCGCCGCATTTCGCCGTTCTTCGTGCCGGGTTCGATCATCAACATGATCTCCGGTCACCTGAGCATCATGTTCGGCCTGAAGGGCCCGAACCTCGCGGCCGTGACGGCCTGCACGACCGGCCTGCACAGCATCGGCCTCGCCGCGCGCCTGATCCAGGCCGGCGACGCCGACGTGATGGTCGCGGGCGGCGCCGAATCGACGGTGTCGCCGCTCGGCATCGGCGGTTTCGCGGCAGCGCGCGCGCTGTCGACCCGCAACGACGATCCGGCTACCGCGTCGCGTCCGTGGGACAAGGACCGCGACGGCTTCGTGCTGGGCGAGGGCTCGGGCGTGATGGTGCTCGAAGAGTACGAGGCGGCGAAGGCGCGCGGCGCGAAGATCTACGCGGAAGTCGCGGGCTTCGGCATGACGGGCGACGCGTACCACATGACCGCGCCGAACATGGACGGCCCGCGCCGCTGCATGGTCGCGGCGCTGCGCGACGCCGGCATGAACCCGGACGAGGTCCAGTACCTGAACGCGCATGGCACGTCGACGCCGCTGGGCGACAAGAACGAGTCCGACGCGGTGAAGGCGGCCTTCGGCGAGCACGCGTACAAGATGGTGGTCAACTCGACGAAGTCGATGACGGGCCACCTGCTGGGTGGCGCGGGCGGCCTCGAATCGGTGTTCACGGTGCTGGCGCTGCACAACAACGTGTCGCCGCCGACCATCAACATTTTCAACCAGGACCCCGAGTGCGATCTCGATTACTGCGCGAACACCGCGCGTGACATGAAGATCGACGTGGCCGTGAAGAACAACTTCGGCTTCGGCGGTACCAACGGCACGCTGGTGTTCAAGCGCGTCTGACGTCGAATCGCTTGACGAGTCCATTCGATGCTCCGGCCGGGCGTCCGCAGCGCTTTGCGCTGCGGGCCTCGGCCGTGTCGTATCTCGTGCTGGCCGCGTTCGTCGCGTCGGCTGCCGCGTCGGCGTACCTGTTCTGGGCGCCGCGCGCGGGCGTTGCCGCCGGCGCGGGCGTGTCGGCCGCGACGGCGGCCCTGCTGGCCGTATGGGCGGTGCGGGCCTGCGCCCGCCGGCTGCCGGCCGAGCTGCGGATCGATGCCTTCGGGGAGATTGCGGCGTTTGGCCGCACCGGGCAGTTGTTGGCCCGCGGCCGCGTGACGGGCCACGCGCACTGGAGCAGCCTGCTGCTGGTGCTGTCGGTCGGGCAGGGTGCCCGGCGGGCCCGGCCGCTGCTGATTCCGGCCGACGCGCTCGACGCCGCATCGTTCAGCGCGCTGTCGGTGCTGGCGAGGACGGCCGGGGCGGCGGGGCGGGCATGACGGCGGCGCGGTTACCGGCCGTAACCAGCGCCCGGCGCCGGAACGCTACAATAACGCTCCGCGTTGCATCCCTAGTTAACGGATTTGTCAGGTGAGTGAAAAAGAAATCGATCAGGCTCTGGTCGAGCGCGTACAGAAGGGCGACAAGGCGGCGTTCGAACTCCTGGTCTCCAAATACCACCGCAAGATCATTCGGCTGATCTCGCGCCTCGTGCGGGATCCCGCCGAGGTCGAGGATGTGGCCCAGGACGCGTTCATCAAGGCGTATCGTGCGTTGCCGCAATTCCGCGGCGAATCGGCGTTCTATACGTGGTTGTACCGAATTGCCGTCAACACGGCGAAGAACTACCTTGCGACGCAAGGCCGCCGGGCGCCGACCTCGACCGAGGCCGATGCGGAGGAAGCGGAAACTTTCTCCGACGCAGACCAACTAAGGGATATCAACACGCCTGAGTCGATGTTGATGAGCAAGCAGATTGCCGAGACGGTCAACGCTGCAATGGCTCTGCTGCCCGAAGAACTGCGCCAGGCAATCACGCTGCGCGAGATCGAGGGCCTGAGCTACGAAGAGATCGCGGAAATGATGGGCTGTCCGATTGGGACGGTCCGATCGCGGATCTTCCGCGCGCGCGAAGCAATCGCTGCCAAATTGCGTCCGCTGCTCGATACGCCCGAAGGCAAGCGCTGGTAAGCGCGACGGGCGGAACGACGCGGGTCGGGGTCTAGTAACGGATAGAGTCGTGAAGTCACGACGGGGTGTGCAAGATGGGGAGCATCATGGGGTCGGTCAATACGCAATCGCAGGCGTGCTCGCGCGGCGAGCGCATTTCCGCGCTGGTCGACGGCGAAATGTTCGACGGCCCGGATCACGGGCAGTTTCTGGCTGAACTCGACCGCGCGGATCGCGCCGTATGGGCCCAGTACCACTTGATCGGCGATGCGCTGCGCTCGGACGAGCTCGCGCTGTCGCCCGCGCTGAGCGTCGCGTTCACCGCGCGCATGTCGGCTGCGCTCGAAAGCGAGCCGCACCTGCTGGCGCCGGCGGCCGCGCCGGTCGCACGCAAGCTGCTGTCGCTGCGCCGCCGCGTCGTGCCCGCGTTCGCGGTGGCCGCCGCGGCCGCCACGCTGACGTGGATCGTCGTCCCGCAGATGCAGACGGCCGGCGCCCCGGGCGCCGTCCAGGTCGCATCGGCAGGCGCGCCGCAGAACGGCAACCTGCAGCGCGTGACGGTTGCGCAGGCATCGACCCAGCCGGGCCTGCAGGACGTCAACATCATTCGCGACGCCAGCCTCGACCAATACCTTGAAGCGCACCAGCAATTCGCGCAGCAGCCCGTCGTCACGGGTTCGATGCCGCTGATCCGCGCTGCCGTGACCACCACGCCAGGCCAATAACCCCGATGCGGACATTGCAGTTGAATCACGCCATCTCCGGATGGAAGCGGCTGCCGGCCCTTTTGCTTTGCGCAGCCGCCCTGTTGTCCGTTCAATCCCTTCCCGCCAGCGCCCAGCAACCGGACGATCCCGTCGCGACCCGCAAGGGCGCCGCTGACTGGCTCGACCGCGTCCAGCAGGCGGCGCAGCAGCAGAGCTACGAAGGTACGTTCGTCTACCAGCGCGGTGGGTACGTGCAGTCGTCGCGCATCGCGCACGTCTCGTCCCGCGACGGCGAGTTCGAGCGGATCGAGACGCTCGACGGCAAGCCGCGCAAGCTGCTGCGGCACAACGACGAGCTGTATACGTTCGTGCCCGAGCGCAAGCTGTGCGTGGTCGAACGCCGCCAGACGCGCGACTCGTTCCCCGCGCTGCTCGGCGCGAGCGGCGAGCACGTGATGTCCGTCTACGATGCGAAGTCGCTCGGCAAGGACCGTGTGGCCGGGATCGACGCGCAGGTCGTCGAGCTCGTGCCGAAAGATGCGTATCGTTTCACGTACAAGCTGTGGGCCGACGCGCGCACCGGGCTGCTGCTGCGTTCGCAGACGCTCGACGCGAACGATCACGTGCTCGAACAGATCGCGTTCTCGCAACTGCAGACGGGCGGCGCAAGCGGCGACAAGGCCGCGATTGCAGCCGGCATGCGCAATCTGAGCGGCTGGACGGTCGTGCGCCCGCCGGTCGCGGCGGTCGACATGGAGGCGCAGGGCTGGCAGCTTGCGCCGAGCGTCGCCGGCTTCCAGAAGATTCGTGAAGTGCGCCGGCCGATGGCCGCGCGCGATGCGGGCGATCCGCCGATCCCGGTCGATCAGGCCGTCTTCACCGACGGCCTCGCGACGATCTCGGTTTTCATCGAGCCGGCCGAAAAGAATACGCGCAAGGAAGGCGCGGGCAGCACCGGTGCGACGCACGTTCTCGTGAAGCGCCGCGGCGACTACTGGATCACCGTGCTCGGCGAAGTGCCGCCGGCCACGTTGCAGCAGTTCGCGTCTGCCATAGAATACAAGGCTTCCAAGTAACGCTACGGCTTCCGACATGATGAAACTCACGCTGCGCAAATGGCTCGCGGCGGCGGCGCTGTCTGCCTGCCTGCCGCTCGTGCCGCATACCGCGTTCGCTGTGACGGCTCCCGCTGCCAGCCTGCCCGACTTTGCCGATCTGGTCGAGAAGGTCGGCCCGGCCGTCGTGAACATCCGGACCACCGCCAACGTGCCGACGAGCGGCCCGCGCGGGATGCTCCCGCCCGGCTTCGACAACGGCGACATGTCCGAATTCTTCCGGCGCTTCTTCGGCATTCCGCTGCCGCAAGCGCCCGGTAACGGCGGCGGCAACGGCGGCAACCCGAAGAACGCGCCGGCGCCGGACAATCCGCCCGACACCGAGCAGAACCGCGGCGTCGGCTCGGGCTTCATCGTGTCGGCCGACGGTTACGTGATGACCAATGCGCACGTCGTCGACGATGCGGACACCATTTACGTGACGCTGACCGACAAGCGCGAATTCAAGGCGAAGCTGATCGGCGTCGACGACCGCACGGACGTCGCGGTCGTCAAGATCCAGGCGTCGAACCTGCCGGTCGTCGCGATCGGCGATTCGAACAAGGTGCGCGTCGGCGAATGGGTCGTCGCGATCGGGTCGCCGTTCGGCCTCGACAACACGGTCACGGCCGGCATCGTCAGCTCGAAGAGCCGCAACACGGGCGACTACCTGCCGTTCATCCAGACCGACGTCGCCGTGAACCCCGGCAACTCGGGCGGCCCGCTGATCAACATGCAGGGCGAGGTGATCGGCATCAACTCGCAGATCTACAGCCGGACCGGCGGCTTCATGGGCATTTCGTTCGCGATTCCGATCGACGAGGCGATGCGCGTGGCCGACCAGCTGAAGGCGACGGGCAAGGTCACGCGCGGCCGGATCGCGGTGGCGATCGGCGAGGTGACGAAGGACGTGGCCGACTCGATCGGGCTGCCGAAGGCCGAAGGCGCGCTCGTCAGCAGTGTCGAGCCGGGCGGCCCCGCCGACAAGGCCGGCATCCAGCCGGGCGACATTATCCTGAAGTTCAACGGCCGTCCGGTCGATGCGGCGTCGGATCTGCCGCGCATGGTCGGCGACACGAAGCCTGGCACGAAGGCGACGGTCAGCGTGTGGCGCAAGGGTCAGGCGCGCGATCTGCCGATCACGATCGCCGAGACGCCGGCCGAGTCGACGGCGAAGGCCGAGCAGCGCAAGAATGCACCGCAGAAGCCGCGCCAGACCAATTCGCTCGGCCTGACGGTCAGCGACCTGACGGCGGAGCAGATGAAGACGCTGAAGTTGAAGAACGGCGTGCAGATCGACGGCGTCGACGGCCCGGCCGCCCGTGCGGGCCTGCAGCGCGGCGACATCGTGCTGCGGGTGGGCGACACCGACATCACGAGCGCGAAGCAGTTCGCGGACGTGACCGCGCAGCTCGATCCGCAGAAGGCGGTCGCGGTGCTCGTGCGGCGTGGCGACAACACGCAGTTCGTGCCCGTGCGGCCGCGCCAGAAGTAACGCGCCGATGTTCACGCTCTACGGCCGCGGCTGGTGCCACCTGTGCGACGACATGCGCGACGCACTGGCGCCGGTGGCGGCCGAATTCGGCGTCGCGGTCGACTACATCGACATCGACACCGATGCTGCGCTCGTCGCGCGTTACGACGAGGACGTGCCCGTGCTGCTGCTGGACGGCGCGGAAGTGTGCCGCCACCGGTTCGACGACGCGCGGGTGCGCGACGCGCTGGCGGCCCGGCGCTGAACCGGGCCCGCCGCGGGCTGGCGCCGCTTCGCACGGGGCACGATCCGGCGGTCGGCTCGGCCGGGCTCCCGCGTGGCAGGGCGTCCGAAATCCCGCCCGGCGTAAGCCTTTTCGGCTAAAATAAGCCGTTTTTTCACCGACTTACAAGGCGTGCTCCGCAGTGGTGAGCGCGCCTTTTTCGCTTGATCGGCACTGAATGGATCATATTCGCAATTTCTCGATCATCGCCCACATCGACCATGGCAAGTCGACGCTCGCGGATCGCATCATCCAGGTATGCGGCGGCCTCGCCGACCGTGAAATGGAAGCGCAGGTGCTCGACTCGATGGATATCGAGCGCGAGCGCGGCATCACGATCAAGGCGCAGACTGCCGCGTTGTCCTATCGCGCACGCGACGGCAAGGTCTACAACCTGAACCTGATCGACACGCCGGGGCACGTCGACTTCTCGTACGAGGTCAGCCGTTCGCTGTCCGCGTGCGAAGGCGCGCTGCTGGTCGTCGACGCGAGTCAAGGCGTCGAGGCGCAGACGGTCGCGAACTGCTACACGGCGATCGAGCTCGGCGTCGAGGTCGTGCCCGTGCTGAACAAGATCGACCTGCCGGCCGCGAACCCCGAGAACGCGATCGAGGAAATCGAGGACGTGATCGGCATCGACGCGACCGACGCGACGCGCTGCAGCGCGAAGACGGGCCTCGGCGTCGAGGACGTGCTCGAGTCGCTGATCGCGAAGGTGCCCCCGCCGAAGGGCGATCCGGCCGCGCCGCTGCAGGCGCTGATCATCGATTCGTGGTTCGACAACTACGTCGGCGTCGTGATGCTCGTGCGCATCGTCAACGGCACGCTGCGTCCGAAGGACAAGATCAAGATGATGGCGACCGGCGCGCAGTATCCGGTCGAGCACGTTGGCGTGTTCACGCCGAAGTCGCGCAATCTCGAGTCGCTGTCGGCCGGGCAGGTGGGCTTCATCATCGCGGGCATCAAGGAACTGACGGCCGCGAAAGTCGGCGATACCGTCACGCACGCGACCAAGGCCGCTGCCGAGCCGCTGCCGGGCTTCAAGGAAGTGAAGCCGCAGGTGTTCGCGGGGCTGTATCCGGTCGAGGCGAACCAGTACGACGCGCTGCGCGAATCGCTCGAGAAGCTCAAGCTGAACGACGCATCGCTGCAGTACGAGCCGGAAGTGTCGCAGGCGCTCGGTTTCGGGTTCCGGTGCGGCTTCCTCGGGCTGCTGCACATGGAAATCGTACAGGAGCGGCTCGAGCGCGAGTTCGACATGGATCTCATCACGACCGCGCCGACGGTCGTCTACGAGGTCGTGCAGAGCGACGGCTCGACGATCATGGTCGAGAATCCGGCGAAGATGCCGGAGCCCGGCCGCATCGCCGAAGTGCGCGAGCCGATCGTCACCGTGAACCTGTACATGCCGCAGGATTACGTCGGCTCGGTGATCACGCTGTGCGAGCAGAAGCGCGGCTCGCAGATCAACATGCAGTATCACGGCCGCCAGGTGCAGCTCACGTACGAAATCCCGATGGCCGAGATCGTGCTCGACTTCTTCGATCGCCTGAAGTCGGTATCGCGCGGCTATGCGTCGATGGATTACGAGTTCAAGGAGTACCGTTCGTCGGACGTCGTGAAGGTCGACATGCTGATCAACGGCGACAAGGTCGACGCGCTGTCGATCATCGTGCACCGGTCGCAATCGCAATATCGCGGCCGCGAAGTCGCCGCGAAGATGCGCGAGATCATCCCGCGCCAGATGTACGACGTGGCGATCCAGGCCGCGATCGGTGCGCACATCGTCGCGCGCGAGAACATCAAGGCGCTCCGCAAGAACGTGCTCGCGAAGTGCTACGGCGGCGACATCACGCGGAAGAAGAAACTGCTCGAGAAGCAGAAAGAAGGTAAGAAACGCATGAAGCAGGTGGGTTCGGTCGAGATCCCGCAGGAGGCGTTCCTCGCGATCTTGCGCGTCGAAGACAAATAACAGGACTGATCCTTTATGAATTTTGCGCTGATTCTTTTTGTGCTCGTCGTCGTGACGGGCGTAGCGTGGGTGCTGGACAAACTGGTGTTCCTGCCGCGGCGTCGCAAGGCGGCCGACTCGGCGATCGAGGAGTTCGATCGCCAGCAGTCGCGCATCGACAAGCGTTTCGCGGACGAAAACGCAGCGCAGACGCGTTCGAAGCTGCGTGACGAAAAGCTGCGCCAGCCGTGGTGGCTCGAGTACACGGCGAGCTTCTTCCCGGTGATCCTGGCCGTGTTCGTCGTGCGTTCGTTCGTCGTCGAGCCGTTCAAGATTCCGTCGGGTTCAATGGTGCCGACGCTGCTCGTCGGCGACTTCATCCTCGTCAACAAGTTCGAGTACGGGCTGCGCCTGCCGGTCACGAACACGAAGATCACGCAGGGCAGCCCGCTGTCGCGCGGCGACGTCGTCGTGTTCCGCTATCCGAAGGACGAGTCGGTCGATTACATCAAGCGCGTGATTGGCCTGCCGGGCGACACGATCGCGTATCAAGACAAGCAGCTCACGATCAACGGCCAGCCGGTGCCCGAAACGCCGCTGCCCGATTTCTTCGACGACGAGCGCCAGAATTACGCGAAGCAGTTCGAGGAAACGATCGGCAACAAGAAGAACGCGATCCTCAACAACCCGGCCGTGCCGCCGTTCGTGATGGGCGCATACGACTATCCGTATCGCGACAACTGCACGTACAACAGCCGCGGCGTGATCTGCAAGGTGCCGCCCGGTCACTACTTCATGATGGGCGACAACCGCGACAACAGCGCGGACAGCCGCTACTGGGGTTTCGTGCCGGACCGGAACATCGTCGGCCGCGCGTTCTTCATCTGGATGAACTTCGGCGACCTGAAGCGCATCGGTTCCTTCAACTGATCGCATTCGATTCACACGCAATACGCGACGCACGGGCCGCGTCGCGTATTGCCGAACTACTTTAAGAACCGGCGGTAACACCGCCTCGACACGCCTTTTCGCGTCCGGCCGTGCCGTTTCGGTCCGACCGGGCGCCCGCGTTATACTCCTGCACATGCCCCTATCCCAGTTGGAAAGCCGGCTGCGCTACGAATTTCGCAATGCGGAATTGTTGCGCCAGGCTTTGACCCATCGCAGTCACAGCGCCACGCACAACGAACGGCTCGAGTTTCTCGGCGATTCCGTTCTGAATTGCGCGGTGGCCGCCCTTTTGTTCCAGCGTTTCGGCAAGCTGGACGAAGGTGATCTGTCGCGCGTACGCGCCAACCTCGTCAAGCAGCAGTCGTTGTACGAAATCGCTCAGGCCCTGAATATTTCGGACGGCCTGCGACTCGGCGAGGGCGAGCTGCGCAGCGGCGGATTCCGCCGCCCGTCGATCCTCGCGGACGCGTTCGAAGCCATCATCGGGGCCGTATTCCTCGATGGCGGCTTCGAAGCCGCCCAAGGGGTCATCAAGCGGCTCTACATCCCGATTCTCGACCACATCGATCCACGCACGCTCGGCAAGGACGCGAAGACGCTGCTGCAGGAATACTTGCAGGGGCACAAGATCGCGCTGCCGACCTATACGGTCGTCGCGACGCATGGTGCGGCGCACAATCAGCAGTTCGAGGTCGAGTGCACGGTGCCGAAGCTTGACGTGAAGGTATCGGGTTCCGGCGCGAGCCGGCGCGCGGCCGAGCAGGCCGCCGCGAAGAAGGCGCTCGACGAAGTGATGGCGGCCGCGCCGATGCTGGCCGCGAAGCCGAAGCGCTCGAAAAACGCACGCGGGTCCAAGCATGTCGAACCCGAGATCGTGCCGGGCGTGAAGGGCGTGCAGGAAGCGCTCGACCTGCGCTCGCCGGAGCGCAAGGAACGTGCGGCGGCGCGCGAGGCCAGGGCGGCCGGCGCGGCGCCGGCTGCAACTGCTGCGGCTGCGGCCACGGGCGAGCCGGCCGTCGCGCCGATGGCGGCGATTCGCGCGGCGCATGTCGAGCCGGCAACGGACAAGGGCGAGCGGGCGGCGAAGCCGGCAACCGACAAGGTGGCCGACAAACCGGCCGAGCGGTCCGACAAGGCCGCAGAAAAACCCGCCGAAGCCGCGTCGCGCGCAGCCGACAAGCCGGCCGGCCATGCAGCCGATTCGACAGCGTCGTCGGCCGACAAGCCTTCCGCGAGTGCCGACTCCGCCGCGCGCACGCCGGCGCGCGCACGCGATGCCGCGGCGCCCGACGCCGATGCGCCGCCTGGCGGCGCGAGTCTTGCTGCCGCGCAGGCGCGCGTGGCCGATGCCGGCCACTGAATTGCCCATCGATCGTGCCGCGCGCCGCGCGGCCGTTTCCGAACCTGTCTCCCAAACGATATGAACACTCCCGCTCCTACCGGTTTCCGTTGCGGCATGATCGCGATCGTGGGCCGCCCGAACGTCGGCAAGTCGACGTTGATGAACGCACTCGTCGGCCAGAAGATCAGCATCACGTCGCGCAAGGCGCAGACGACCCGTCACCGCATCACCGGCATCAACACGTTCGACGACGCGCAATTCGTGTTCGTCGACACGCCCGGCTTCCAGACGCGTCACAGCACCGCGCTGAACCGTTCGCTGAACCGCGCGGTCACGTCGACGCTGACGTCGGTCGACGTGATCCTGTTCGTGATCGAGGCCGGTCGCTTCGGGCCCGACGACCAGAAGGTGCTCGACCTGATCCCGCCCGGCATGCCGACGCTGTTGATCGCGAACAAGATCGACCGCGTGAACGACAAGGCGTCGCTGTTCCCGTTCATGCAGAAGGTGAGCGAACTGCGCGAATTCACCGAACTCGTGCCGCTGTCGGCGCAGCGGCCGGAAGACATCAAGCGCCTGCTGGACACGATCAAGCCGTACCTGCCGGAAGGCGAGCCGATCTACGGCGAGGACGAGCTGACCGACCGCAGCTCGCGTTTTCTCGCGGCCGAAATCCTGCGCGAGAAGGTATTCCGCTGGACCGGCGACGAACTGCCGTACACGAGCACCGTGCTGATCGACAAGTTCGAGGAAGAGGGCCGCCTGAAGCGCATCTTCGCGACGATCCTCGTCGAGCGCGATTCGCACAAGGCGATGGTGATCGGCAAGAAGGGCGAGAAGCTCAAGCAGATCAGCACCGAGGCGCGGATGGACATGGAGAAGCTGTTCGACGGCCCCGTCTACCTCGAAACCTTCGTGAAGGTGAAGAGCGGTTGGGCCGACAACGAGGCGGGGCTGCGTGCCTATGGGTACGAATGACGCGCTGACGTCGACCGAAGACGCGGTGAGCGCCGGCGCGAACGACGCGCCGTTGCCGGCACCGCCCGAACCGCCGCGCAAGGTGCGGCGCGCGGCGTCTCGCACGTCCGATTTCCGCGTCGCCGAGCAGCCGGCGTTCGTGCTGCACAGCTATCCGTATCGGGAAACGAGCCTGATCGTCGATGTGCTGACGCGCGACCACGGCCGGCTCGCGCTCGTCGCAAAGGGCGCGAAGCGCCCGCACTCGGCGTTGCGCGGCGTATTGCAGACCTTCCAGCCGTTGCTGCTGTCGTGGTCCGGCAAATCCGAGGTGCGCACGCTGACGGGCGCCGAGTGGGTCGGCGGGATGCTGCCGCTAAGCGGCGACGGGCTGTTGTGCGGTTTCTACGCGAACGAGCTGCTCGTGAAATTCTGCGCGCGCGAGGATCCCCAGCCGCCGCTGTTCAATCATTACGTGCTGACCCTCACGCGCCTCGCGCACGGCGAGCCCGCGGTGCAGGTGCTGCGCTCGTTCGAGCGTGTGCTGCTGCGCGAGACCGGGTATGCGATGGCGCTGAACCGCACGGTCGCGCGCCGCGCCGTCGAGCCCGAGCGCCGCTACGTGTTCGATCCCGAGCGCGGCGTGCGCAATGCGGACGACGACGTGCCGTCGCACTGGCCGGTCATCACCGGACAGACGTTGCTCGACATGGAGCAGGACGATTACCATCGAGCCCAGACGGTTGCGCAAAGCAAGACGCTGATGCGCTTCCTGCTGAACACCTATCTCGGCGGCACGCCGCTCGCCACGCGTCAGATCCTGATCGACCTGCAAAACCTATGAGCTTCTTCCTGACAACGCCCACCGCCATCGACCTCGGCGTGAACATCGACCACGTCGCGACGCTGCGCAATGCGCGCGGCACGCGCTATCCCGATCCGGTCCGCGCGGCGCTCGCCGCCGAAGAGGCGGGCGCGGACGCGATCACGCTGCACCTGCGCGAGGATCGTCGTCACATCGTCGACGCCGACGTGCGCGAACTGCGCCCGCTGCTGAAGACGCGCATGAACCTCGAATGCGCGGTGACGGCGGAGATGCTCGACATCGCGTGCGAGGTGCGTCCGCACGATGCGTGCCTCGTACCGGAGAAGCGCGCGGAACTGACGACCGAAGGCGGTCTCGATGTCGCCGGCCACTTCGAGGCCGTGCGCGCGGCGTGCAAGCAGCTCGCCGACGTGGGCGTGCGCGTGTCGCTGTTCATCGACCCTGACGACACGCAGATCCGCGCCGCGCACGAAGCGGGCGCGCCGGTGATCGAGCTGCATACGGGCCGCTACGCCGAAGCGCACGACCAGGCCGAGCAGCAGCGCGAATACGAGCGTATCGTCGCGGGCGTGCAGGCCGGCGCGCAGCTCGGCCTGAAGGTCAATGCGGGCCACGGGCTGCACTACACGAACGTGCAGCAGATTGCCGCAATCGACGGTATCGTCGAGCTGAACATCGGTCATGCGATCGTCGCGCACGCGATCTTCGCGGGCTGGGACAACGCGGTGCGCGAGATGAAGGCGATCATGGTCGCCGCACGCGTCGCCGCGCTGCACGGCGGCGCGCGCTGAGATGCGAGGCCGCCGCGCCCCGCACGCCGTTTGCGACGCACTTGACCCGGCCTCGCCGGGCCACCCCGGCGGAGACTGACATGGCGATCTACGGC
This sequence comes from Burkholderia sp. MSMB1078WGS, assembly GCF_001528895.1. NCBI lineage: Bacteria > Pseudomonadati > Pseudomonadota > Betaproteobacteria > Burkholderiales > Burkholderiaceae > Burkholderia > Burkholderia sp. MSMB1078WGS. Next base: position 293,156 of record NZ_LPDI01000040.1, read on the forward strand.
ATCGGTACCGACATCGCGCAGGTGAGCCGCGTCGCGGCGGTGCTCGAACGCACGGGCGGCCGGTTTGCCGAGAAGGTGCTCGGCCCCGACGAACTGCGCGTGTTCCACGCGCGGCGCGCCCGCTCCGAGGCGCGCGGCATCGCGTTTCTCGCGACGCGCTTCTCCGCAAAGGAAGCGTTTTCGAAGGCAATCGGACTCGGCATGCACTGGCCGATGACGTGGCGCGCACTGCAGACGCTCAACCATCCGAGCGGCGAGCCGTACGTGGTCGCTTCGGGCGAGCTGGCCGACTGGCTGGCCGCTCGCGGCATCACGGCGCGCGTGACGGTCAGTGACGAACGCGACTACGCGGTGTCGTTCGTGATCGCCGAAACGGACGCCGCGCCTGCTCCCGGACCTGTTTCCCGAACCCCCTCCTGACGGAATTCCCGATTCGATGAAAACGACTCCCGGCCCGGTCATGCTCGACGTCGTCGGCACGACCCTGTCGCGCGACGATGCGCGGCGCCTCGCGCATCCGAATACCGGCGGCGTGATCCTGTTCGCGCGGCACTTCCAGAATCGTGCGCAACTGACCGCGCTGACCGATTCGATCCGCGCGGTGCGCGAAGACATCCTGATCGCGGTCGATCACGAAGGCGGGCGCGTGCAGCGGTTCCGCACCGACGGCTTCACGGTGCTGCCCGCGATGCGTCGCCTCGGCGAACTGTGGGATCGCGACGTGCTGCTCGCGACGAAGGTCGCGACCGCTGTCGGCTACATCCTGGCTGCCGAATTGCGCGCGTGCGGGATCGACATGAGCTTCACGCCGGTGCTCGATCTCGACTATGGGCACTCGAAGGTGATCGGCGATCGTGCGTTCCATCGCGACCCGCGCGTCGTCACGCTGCTCGCGAAGAGCCTGAACCACGGGCTGTCGCTCGCCGGCATGGCGAACTGCGGCAAGCATTTCCCCGGGCACGGCTTCGCGGAGGCCGATTCGCACGTCGCGCTGCCGACCGACGACCGCACGCTCGATGCGATCGTCGAGCAGGACGTCGCGCCGTACGACTGGCTCGGGCTGTCGCTGTCCGCGGTGATTCCGGCGCACGTGATCTACACGCAGGTCGACAAGCGGCCGGCCGGGTTTTCGCGCGTGTGGTTGCAGGATATCCTGCGCGGGAAACTCGGCTTTACGGGCGCGATCTTCAGCGACGACCTGTCGATGGAGGCGGCGCGCGAAGGCGGCACGCTCACGCAGGCAGCCGACGCCGCGCTCGCCGCCGGTTGCGACATGGTGCTCGTCTGCAACCAGCCGGACGCGGCCGAAGTCGTGCTGAACGGATTGAAGGCGCGGGCCTCGGCCGAGTCGGTGCGGCGCATCAAGCGGATGCGTGCGCGCGGCAAGGCGCTCAAGTGGGAGAAGCTGGTCGCGCAGCCCGAGTATCTGCAGGCGCAGGCGCTGTTGAGCAGCGCGCTGGCGTAAGCGGCCACGGACGGGGCGCATCGCGCCGTTTGGGTCGCCTCAACAGAAAGCCGCGCAATAGCGCGGCTTTTTTTGCGGGTCGCGACCGCCCGATCAGGGCAGTCGCCGGGACGAGCTCGGGCGTATAAGCAACTAACGGTCAGATCCCGTCAGCGCCCGCATTCAGGGCCGCCCGCTCAGTTCACCTTCATCCGCTGCAGCTTGTTGTACAGCGTCTTCGGGCTGATGCCGAGCAGCGTAGCCGCGCGGTGGCGCGTACCGCCGACCGCGTCGAGCGTCGCGCGGATCAGCAGATCCTCGACGTCGGACAGCGGCGTGCCGACCTTGATCTGCACGCTGCTGCCGTTCAGCGCGGCGCCGGCGGAGAAGCTGGCTTCGCCCGCGCGCAGCGTCTCGATGAAGTCGCCCGACGCGTCGTACGCGAAGCGCACGCGTTCCTGCAACTCGCGCACGTTGCCCGGCCATTCGTAGGACAGGCATTCGCGCACGAAGCCCGGCGCCGCCCGCTTGTCGGTCGTGCTGCGGCCGGTTGCGCGCGCTTCGCGGTTCAGTTCGTCGATCTGCGCGTCCGCGATCGCGAGCGCGTCGCCGTCGCGCTCGCGCAGCGGCGGCATCGTGATCGACGCCGCGTCGAGGCGCAGCCACAGATCCTCGCGCAGCGTGCCGTTTGCCACCGCTTCGCGCGCCGGGCGGCGCGTGGCCGCGATCAGCCGGAAATCGCTGGTGATCGGGCTCGTGCCGCCGATCCGCATGAAGTTCTGCGAATCGAGCGCGTGCAGCAGCGCTTCCTGCAGCACGAGCGGCAGCGCGGTGATTTCGTCGAGGAACAGCGTGCCGCCGCCGGCCTGCTCGAACAGGCCCGATTCGCGGCGCTCGGCGCCGTCGAACGCGCCGCGTTCATGGCCGAACAGCACGCTGTCGAGCGACGCGCCGTGCCGGCCGGCCTGCGCGAGCATGCGGCAGTCGAACGAGACGAACGGCCCCTTGCGGCGCCGGCTCAGTTCGTGCAGCGTGCGCGCCGCCAGCTTCTTGCCGGTGCCGGCTTCGCCCGAGAACAGCACGGCCGTTTCGGTGCGGGCGTTGTGCTCGATCATGTCGTACACGTGCTGCATCGCATCGCTGCGGCCCACCAGCGCGCCGAAGCGGCCGAGATGGCGCAGCGACGCACGCAGCGACTGCACTTCGTCGATCAGTTCGTACGGGCGGGGGATCCGCGCGAGCAGGCTGCGCAGGCGCGGAATGTTGATCGGCTTCAGCAGGTAGTCCCAGATGCCGTGGCGCAGGCCCTCGATGGCGCTCTCGACCGTCGCGTTGCCCGTCAGCACGATTACCGGCAGCGAGCCGTTCGGCTGTTGCTGCGGCAGGTGCTGGAGCAGGTCGAACCCGCTGCCGTCCGGCAGGTTCAGGTCGACGAGCACGACGTCGGGAATCGAGCGGCCGAGCGCCGTGCGCGCTTCGGCGAGCGACGTGGCCGTGTCGACCGAGAAGCCGTCTGCGGCGAGCAGTGCGGTGAGGCCTGACAGGCTGTTGGGATCGTCTTCGACAATCAGGGCGTGTGGCATGGTGGACGCGAGTCGAGTCAAGAGAGGCGGGCTGTCGGCCAGCGGGCCGCAGCCGCATGTCGGATTAAAGATTGATTTTATGCCCCGCCGAACGCATCACGCGCATTATTTCTCCGGCGCTATAAAACAGTTACCGATGATACAAATTGAATATCTTTACCGGTGGCTTTTGTGCTGCTTATGGCTCTGGTTTGTGGCAGCTGTTGGCGCCAGACAAACAAAAAGCGCCCCGGAGGGCGCTTTGTTCGATGCGGGTATCGCTGACGATTACGCGCGGCTGCGGTATTCGTTCGTGCGCGTATCGATTTCGATCTTGTCGCCGGTGTTGCAGAACAGCGGCACTTGCAGTTCGAAGCCGGTCGCCAGCTTCGCGTTCTTCAGCACCTTGCCCGACGACGTGTCGCCCTTGACGGCCGGTTCCGTGTAGGTGATTTCGCGAACGAGGATCGTCGGCAGTTCGACCGAGATCGCCTTCTCGTTGTAGAACACGACTTCGCAAGCCATGCCGTCTTCGAGGTAGTTCAGCGCTTCGCCCATCATTTCGGCTTCGACTTCGTACTGGTTGTAGTCGGCGTCCATGAACACGTACATCGGGTCGGCGAAGTACGAGTACGTCACTTCCTTGCGATCGAGCACGACGACGTCGAACTTGTCGTCGGCCTTGTAGACCGATTCCTGGCCTGCGTTCGTCAGCAGGTTCTTCATCTTCATCTTGACGACGGCGGCGTTACGGCCCGACTTGTTGTATTCCGTCTTGGCGATGACCCATGCGTCGCTGCCGATCTGCACGACGTTGCCTACGCGGAGTTCCTGTGCGGTCTTCATAAAAAACTGTCCTGATCCAATCGAATAAATAGGTGCCTGAGCGTTGCACAACGGGTGAGGCGCCAAGCAGATGCGTTCCGGTGGGCCCCCAAAGCTCAAACGCGAGCGCTTGCATGGTCAGCCGTCGGATAACCGCTTATTTTAACTGAGATTTTGCGTATTCCGCCAGCTTTCCGGCGAGATCGCCGACGGTCGCGAGCGCGTCGGCCCAGCGGGCTGCATTGGTGTCGAGTGCGGCGCGGTGCTGCCATAAATCGGCCCAGTCGGGTATGCCGGCGCCGTTCCAGGCATGCCAGAACCGCTCGAGCGCTGCGCGCGGCGCATCGGCGAGACCGGCCGACAGGTGCGCGAGCGCGGCGTCGAGCTTCGGCAGGTGCGCGTCGTCGGCTTGCGGGTAGATGTGCCACGCAAACGGCTTGCGCGCCCACTGTGCGCGGACGAACGAATCCTCGCCGCGGACGAAATTGAAATCGGCGACCCACAGCAGCGGGTCGTAGTCGGCCTGCGGAACGAACGCGAGACCATGGGCGGTCAGGTTGCCGCTGCGCGCCCGTGCGCCCGCCGCGAACGATTCGACCCCGAAAAAATGGGCGACGGCGGGCGACAGACGTCCGGCCGGCACGAGCGCGACGACCGGCGACGGGCCGTCGCGCCATTGCGCAAGCAGCGCGTCGACGGCCGGGTTTTCGTAGGCGAACAGGCTGACGACCGTCGTGCCGGGCGCCGGCGGCGCGCCGCCGGTCGCGCGCTGCCACCACGCGGCGCGTGCTGCCGGATCGGTGTCGAAGGCCATGCGGCGCGCGTCGAGGTCCCGCTCTTTCGGCACGCCGCCCGTGCCGGCCGACAGGCCCGGGAAGAAGAACGTCTTCAGCAGCGGGTAGCGTGGATGCGGCGATGGCCGCAAATGGAAATCGGCGACCCAGTCCTCGGCGCTCAGGTATTCGAGGTTGATCCACACGGGGCGTCGCGCGCGCCGCGCCATCGCCGAGAGATACGCGCCGGGCAGCTCGCACGCGAACGCCTCGATCACGACGTCGGCGATTTCCAGCGCATCGCCGACTTCCGCATGCCAGTGCTCGATCACGATCGTGTCGACCGTCTGCCGCGTCGCGTCGGGATCGACCTGCGGCAGCAGGCGTGCGAACGTGTGCAGGTCGTCGACGAACAGGCGAACCTGCCAGCCGTGCTCGTGCGCGAGCTGGCGCGCGACGCGCCAGCACACGCCGATGTCGCCGAAATTGTCGATCACCGTGCAGAAGAGGTCGCAGGCGATCGGTTCGCCCGGCGCGAGCGGCACGGCGGAGAGGGGGGCAGCGGAGGAGCGTGGCATCGAAGCAAGCCGGTGAATGCTCTAAACTGGCGATTCTAATAGACCCGTTCCGCGTTACAAGGCGCCCGGATCACGCATGACATCCCCAGAAGCCTCCGATACCCCGTTCGAACCGAAGAAGATCCTTGCGCAGTTGCCGCACATGCCGGGTGTCTATCGCTATTACGACACGGCGGGCGCCGTCCTCTACGTCGGCAAGGCGCGCGACCTGAAAAAGCGCGTGTCGAGCTATTTCACGAAGACGCAACTGTCGCCGCGCATCGCGATGATGGTCACGCGCATCGCGCGCATCGAAACCACCGTCACGCGCTCGGAAGCCGAAGCGCTGCTGCTCGAGAACAACCTGATCAAGGCGCTCGCGCCGCGTTACAACATCCTGTTTCGCGACGACAAGTCGTATCCGTACCTCAAGCTCACCGCGCACCGCTTTCCGCGGATGGCCTACTACCGCGGCTCGGTCGACAAGCAGAACCAGTATTTCGGGCCGTTCCCGAGCGCGTGGGCGGTGCGCGAGAGCATCCAGATCCTGCAGCGTGTGTTTCAGTTGCGCACCTGCGAGGATTCGGTCTTCAACAACCGCACGCGGCCGTGCCTGCTGCACCAGATCGGGCGCTGCACGGCGCCGTGCGTCGGCGCGATCTCCGACGAGGATTACGCGGTCGACGTATCGAACGCCGCGCGGTTCCTGCTTGGCAGGCAGTCCGAAGTGATGAAGGAGCTCGAGCAGAAGATGCACGCGTTCGCGGCCGAGCTGAAATTCGAGCAGGCGGCAGCCGTGCGCAATCAGATGAGCTCACTTGCGACGGTCCTGCACCAGCAGGCGATCGAGGTCGGCAGCGACCGCGACGTCGACGTCCTGGCCGTCGTCGCGCAGGGCGGACGCGTGTGCGTGAACCTCGCGATGGTCCGCGGTGGCCGGCACCTCGGGGACAAGGCGTATTTCCCGACACACGTCGAAAGTGCGCTGACGCTCGCCGAAGGCGGTCTCGGTGACGAGGCCGAGCCGGCGGAAGCGGTCGATGCGCCGCTCGACACGGTGCCTGACCAGCCTGTGGAAGAGGCCGGCAGCGCGCGCGGCACGGCCGCGGCGTCGGTCGAGGCCGAGGTACTCGATGCGTTCATCGCGCAGCACTATCTCGGCAATCGCGTGCCGCCCGTGCTCGTCGTCAGTCATGCGCCCGCGAGCCGCGACCTGCTGGAGCTGCTGTCCGAGCAGGCTGGCCACAAGGTGTCGCTGGTGCGGCAGCCACAGGGGCAGCGGCGCGCGTGGCTGTCGATGGCCGAGCAGAACGCGCGGCTCGCGCTCGCGCGGCTGCTGTCCGAGCAGGGCTCGCAGCAGGCGCGCACGCGTGCGCTGGCGGACACGCTCAGCTACGACAGCGACGATCTCGCGACGCTGCGGATCGAATGCTTCGACATCAGCCATACGATGGGCGAGGCGACGCAGGCGTCGTGCGTCGTCTATCACCATCACAAGATGCAATCGAGCGAATATCGCCGCTACAACATCACGGGCATCACGCCGGGCGACGATTACGCGGCGATGCGGCAGGTGCTCACGCGCCGCTACGAGAAGATGGTGGAACAGGCCGCGCAGGCGGCGGCCGCCGACGAAGCGGCCGGCATCGACGGCGAGTCGACGCGCCAGGCCGAGGCGTCGAGCCTGCTGCCGAACATCGTGCTGATCGACGGCGGCAAGGGTCAGGTCGAGATCGCACGGCAGGTGTTCACCGAGCTCGGCCTCGACACGTCGATGCTGGTTGGCGTCGCGAAAGGCGAGGGGCGCAAGGTCGGCCTCGAGACGCTGGTGTTCGCGGACGGTCGCGCGCCGCTCGAACTCGGCAAGGAGAGCGCCGCGCTGATGCTCGTCGCGCAGATCCGCGACGAGGCGCACCGTTTCGCGATCACCGGCATGCGGGCGAAGCGGGCGAAGGCGCGGCAGACGTCGCGGCTCGAGGAGCTCGAGGGCGTCGGCGCGAAGCGCCGGCAGCGGCTGCTCGCGCGTTTTGGCGGATTGCGCGGCGTGGTGGCCGCGAGTGTCGAGGAACTGGCGAGCGTCGAGGGCATTTCGCACGCGCTCGCCGAGCAGATCTACAAGCAGCTTCACTGACGCGGCCGTGCGGCCGGCGGCATTTGCCAGCATTCTTGTGGCAGGCCGGTCGACACGGCACAATTGCGAATCCTTTACTGTCCCGCATGCCATGCCGTTCAATTTCCCGATTTTCCTGACGTGGGTACGGATCGTGCTGATTCCGCTCGTCGTCGGCGTGTTCTATCTGCCGGACACGGTGATGGACGGCGCGCACCGCAATCTCGCGGCGGCGGCGATCTTCATCCTCGCCGCGCTGACCGACTGGTTCGACGGTTTCCTCGCTCGCAAGTGGAACCAGACGTCGTCGTTCGGCGCGTTTCTCGACCCGGTGGCGGACAAGCTGATGGTGACGGCCGCGCTGCTGATCCTCGTGCAGATTTCGCGGGTCGACGCGGCGATCGCGCTCGTGATCGTCGGTCGCGAGATCGCGATTTCGGCGCTGCGCGAATGGATGGCGCAGATCGGCGCGTCGAAGAGCGTCGCGGTGAATCAACTCGGCAAGTTCAAGACCGCATGCCAGATGGTCGCGATTCCGATGCTGCTGTTCTACGGGCCGCTGCCGCTCGGCGTCGTGACGATCGATACGCGCGTGTGGGGCGAGTGGCTGATGTATCTCGCCGCGGTGCTGACCATCTGGTCGATGCTGTACTACATGAAGCTCGCATGGCCGCAGATCCGCGAGCGCGGCGGTGCGTGATCCGCGCCGCATGGGCGGCGGTTTTTGTAAAAAGGGCTGGAAAAGCCCTTGACACACGAATGTGCCTTCGACATAATCTCGCTTCTCCGCTGCACGACGAAGTAAGTGTGTGACGGGGAAGCAGTAGCGTAGCGATACGCGGGAGTAGCTCAGTTGGTAGAGCGCAACCTTGCCAAGGTTGAGGTCGCGAGTTCGAGACTCGTCTCCCGCTCCAGATTTTCTCTGGCAGCGTGTAGTACGGCAAAGCGCTGCGGATGCAGGACACATGCGGGAGTAGCTCAGTTGGTAGAGCGCAACCTTGCCAAGGTTGAGGTCGCGAGTTCGAGACTCGTCTCCCGCTCCAGATTTTTCTGGCAGCGTGTAGTACGGCGAAGCGCTGCAGATGCAGGACAATGCGGGAGTAGCTCAGTTGGTAGAGCGCAACCTTGCCAAGGTTGAGGTCGCGAGTTCGAGACTCGTCTCCCGCTCCAGGTAACGGGGAAGCCACGCTTCCCTTTTTATTTGATGGACTTCCGGTCCTCGAATAAAAATCTGTCGCTTGCCTCACGGCATCCGGACAGTCCGCTTTTGGCGCGATAGCAAAGCGGTTATGCAGCGGCCTGCAAAGCCGTTTAGGCCGGTTCGACTCCGGCTCGCGCCTCCAGAAAAAGCCCCGCTTCGGCGGGGCTTTTCTTTTTTCTGCGTCGCTTCGTCGTTACTGATCCAGCTGGGTGAGGTTGATCACCGCGAGCGGCCCACCCGGAAACTGGATGAGCCGACCTTCGTCCACACCACCGAGATCGACCGGCGCGAAACCGAGGCGAACGATCAGGTCGCTGACGGATTTCTTTGCATCAGCATCTTGTCCGGCCAAGAACAGCACGCGTCGACCGCCGTCAACCTTGGGGCCAGAGGCCAGCGGCCCGGCACTCAAATGGTTGAACGCCTTCACAACCCTTGCTCCAGGCGCCCACTGCGCGACTAACTCGCTGGAAGCGCGACCACCAAAGTCGATAGCGTGGAACGACGGTACGTTGTCGGCACCGATTCGTACTTCGACCGCGTTGTTTGCGTCGACCAGAACGCGGGCGTTCCACGGACCGAGATCCTTCAAGACAGTGGCCACTTGATCCCAAGGCACCGCGAGAAACACGATGTCGGCGCGTGCGGCCTCTTTTACGCTCACGGCTCTGATATAGGGGCCGAGTTCATTGGACAGTGCCTGTAGTGATTGCGGTCCACGGCTGTTGGCAATGGAAGCCGAGATGCCACTACGGGCGAGATTGCGCGCGATGGCCGAGCCGATGGCGCCGGCCCCAATGATTGCGATACTCATACTGGTTCCCTCTGGTTGAAAGTCATTTCGTAGAGGGACTTTATGCTCGTTGAGCCTTTACAGGTAGTTGAATGCAAGTAGAATCAATTTCAATCAATATTTGAAGCCCATCATGGAAAGCCTTGCCAACCTGGAATGCTTCGTCCGGAGCGCAGAGTCAGGAAGCTTTTCGGCGGCTGCACGCAGGCTCGCGCTTACGCCTGCAGCGGTCAGCCGCAACGTTGCGCACCTTGAGCGCAACCTGGGCGTCCAACTGTTTCAACGTAGCACGCGCGGCCTGACCCCCACCGAAGCGGGCGACCGTTTTCTGCTGTCGGTGCGGAGCGGTCTCGACAGTATCCAGGGTGCGATTGCGGATCTCATGGTCAATGCCGCCAAACCCTCGGGCGTTCTGAAACTGAGCGTTCCAGCGGGTTTCGGAATGGACTACCTGTTACCGCTGATGCCTGCTTTCCTGGAGCGCTATCCTGAGGTGAGGCCGGATTGGTTTTTCGATAACCGGCCGGTCGATCTCATCGGAGAAGGATTCGATGTGGCAATTGGGGGCGGTTTCGAGCTACCTGCCGGTATGGTGGCTCGCGAGTTGGGCCGGATTCATTTGATTGCGGTGGCATCACCGGCATTCATGGTCGGTAAACGTCCCCCGAAAGATCCCGCAGATCTCGCGAGACTGGGAAGCGTGACGATGCGTTCGCCTCTAAGCAGTCGTCAGCGCGCGTGGGTCATGCGCGACTCGGTCGGCACCGAGATGGCCGTAGCAGAAAAGCCAGTGATGCTGGTCAACGACCCCGATGCGGTATGTCGGTCGGCTCTACTGGGTATTGGCGTCGGTGTGGTTTCGCTACTACATGCAGCGCCACACCTCGCCAGCGGCGCCCTGGTGCGAGTGCTGGAAGATTGGCATGTCGATGCTGGGCCATTGTCGTTGTATTTTTCGAACCAAAAACTCTTGCCGGCCAAAACACGCGCGTTCGTGGACTTCATCACCGAGTCATTTCGGGCGCAGAAGTTGCCGAGGATTGAGCGCAATCGGAGGTAGTGCAGAAGATGGTGAAGCCGCCATGCAAAGACTCGCATTCAGGAAGCGGCTGCCTTGGCGGTTAAACCGTATAAGTAATTGAAGTAAAGAAACTCATCGCGGCCTGCAAACCGTTTAGGTCGGTTCGATTCCGCCTCGCGCCTCTAGGTAAAACGAGATAAAGCCTCGCTTCGGCGAGGCTTTTCTTTTTTTCGCGTCGCTTTGAAACAATCGCGCACGATGCATACGACGGCCGCCGATCAATCACCCATCCACCGGCTGCACCGGCGTCTCGAGCTTCAACTGATAGAACGCCGCATCGAGCCAGCGGCCGAACTTGAATCCCGCCTCGGCGATCGTGCCCGCGTGCACGAATCCCAGTTTCGTATGCAGCGCGATGCTTCCGGCATTGGTCGCGTCGATGCAGCCGACCAGCACGTGCACCTGCGCTTCGCGCGCACGGCGCACGACTTCGCGCAACAGCAATTCGCCGAGCCCGCGACCGCGCTGATCGTTGCGCACGTACACACTGTGTTCGACCGTGTACTTGAACGCCGGGAACGCGCGAAACGTCCCCCAGCTCGCGAAGCCGAGCAGCGTGCCCGCTGCGTCGACGGCGCCGAAGACCGGAAAGCCGCCCGCGCGCTTCGTCGCGAACCACGCGACCATTGCTTCCGGCGGCCGCGGCCGGTAGTCGTACAGTGCGGTCGAGTTCACGATCGCGTCGTTCAGGATCTCGAGAATCGCCGCTGCGTGTTCGGCCTCGCTGCAGTCGATCAGGCGCACGTCGTCGCGCTGTGACGGGGAGTTCATATGGATTCCTTCCTGTTGGCTCTAAATCGGTTGCGCACACGCCGTGCGCATCACGCGCTCCGCACGGCGGCGGATGCGTCGCAGATCGCGACGACATAGCGCGCGGCATGCGACGACGGATTGCTGAAGACGAGCGGCCGGTCGAGCCGCATGGCCAGGCAGTCGCCTTCGCGAAGCTCGTGAAGCGCATCGCCCAGCGTGACGTCGACGCGGCCGCTGATGATCCACACCTGCTGATGCAGCGCGCTTTCGCGCCCGCCGCTGTCGTACGCGACGCGCGCGCCGGGCGGGAAATCGACCTCGACGAGCTGGAGCGGCGACGGCCAGCCGGCCGGCGACAGGTTGCGTCGCACATAGCCGGACGCCGGGTCGCGCCATTCGGCCTGCTGCGCGCGGCGGGCCAGCGGCTGCGCGGGCGCGTCGTCCCGGTCGCCGCCGAACAGCCCGGCGAGCGACACGCCGAGGCCGGCGGCGAGCTTGTCGAGCACGACGGCCGTCGGGCTGGCCGACGCGCGTTCGATGAGCGAGATCATCGAACGGCTGACGCCGGAACGCGCGGCCAGCGCATCGAGCGTGTAGCCTCGAACGGCGCGCAGGTCGCGCACGCGTCGGGCAATGCGCTCGTTGATACCGGCGTCGTCGGCCGTGGGGATCGCTGATTCTTTCATGATGGATTTATTTTCCAGCAAGATGGAATTCGATGTCAACGGCATTCCCCGAGGGGGGTGAAGAGGGGCGGAAGCCAAACGGCTTGCCCGGTCACCATGCGCGGCGTAATATACGAAACAGCTACGTTTCGTTTAATTGGGGATATATGGGCATCATCAAGATTTCCGAGCACATGCATGAACGGCTGCGCTCGACGAGCACGGCGCTGAGCCGTTCGATCAACGCGCAGGCCGAACACTGGCTGCGCGTCGGAATGCTGGCGGAACTCAATCCGGCGCTGTCCTATGGCGACATCTGCAAGATGCTGATCGAGGCAGAGGCGCGTGGCGGCGACATGGGGCCGGCGGAACCGGTCGCGCAGCACATCGAGCAGGTGGCGTAATGGCGAAACGCGAAATCCCGATCCGCGGTGCCGCGGAAATCGCCAAGTCGCGCGAAGCCGCGAAGCTCGCGTCGCAGGTGCTGACGATGATCACCGAGCACGTGAAGCCGGGCGTCACCACCGACGAGCTGGACGCGCGCTGCCGCGAATACATCGTCGACGAATTGGGCGCGATTCCCGCGAACATCGGCTACCACGGCTATCCGAAGACGCTGTGCACATCGGTCAACCACGTGGTCTGTCACGGCATTCCGACGTCGCGGCCGATGCGCGACGGCGACATCGTGAACCTCGACATCGCGGTGATCAAGGACGGCTGGTTCGGCGATACGAGCCGCATGTATTTCGTCGGCGAACCGAACGCGCTCGCGCGGCGGCTCGTCGCGGCGACCTACGAGGCGATGCACGCCGGCATCCGCGCGGTGCGCCCCGGCGCGACGCTCGGCGACGTCGGCTATGCGATTCAGCAGGTCGCCCATCGTGAAGGGTTCAGCGTGGTGCGCGAATATTGCGGGCACGGCATCGGCGACGTCTATCACGACGAACCGCAGGTGCTGCACTACGGTCGCCCGGGCACCGGCCTGCCGCTGCGGCCGGGGATGATCTTCACGATCGAGCCGATGCTGAACGCGGGCAAGCGCGATACGCAGGTGCTGGCCGACGGCTGGACGGTCGTCACGAAGGACCATTCGCTGTCCGCGCAATGGGAGCACATGGTCGTGGTGACGGACACGGGCGTCGAGGTGCTGACCGAGGATGCGAAGCCGCAGGCGTTCGCGGCGCTTTCCGGCACGCACGCGGCCTGACGGCGACCGTGCGCCGCATACGGCGGCGCGGCGTTGCAATGAAACGGGCTCCTTCGCGGAGCCCGTTTCGCTTGCCGCGGCCAGCGCCGCGGCGCCGCCGAGCTTAACCGCGCGCCTTCTGCCACGCGTGTTCGACGAACACGCGGCACAGCGCTTCCATGCCACGGCGGTCTTCGTCGTCGAAGCGCGCGGCGACCGGGCTGTCGACGTCCCATACGCCGATCAGCGTGCCGTCGCCGGCCACCAGCGGCACGACGATTTCCGATTCCGACGCCGCATCGCAAGCGATATGGCCGGGGAAGTCGTGCACGTCGCGCACGACCTGCGTCTCGCGCGTCTGCGCGGCGGTGCCGCACACGCCCTTGCCGAGCGCGATTCGTACGCACGCGGGCTTGCCCTGGAACGGGCCGACCACGAGTTCGGTGCCGTCGAAGAAGTAGAAGCCCGCCCAGTTCAGGCGATCGAGCGAGTGATAGACGAGCGCGGAGAAATTCGCCGCGTTCGCGGTCAGGTCGCGTTCGGATTCGACGAGCGCGCGTGCCTGCTCGACGAGCGTCGCGTATTGATCGGCCTTGGAGGCGGTAGGGTCGTTGGACAGCGTGAACATGGCGGGAAAGCGATAGGGGTTGTGAAATGCGCATTGCGCGTACCGCAGTCTACGGCACCCGCGCGCGGTCTGCAGCGCTGGGTCGTGCGCGATGCGGCGTGCTCAGTCGGGTTCGAGTTCGGCGAACCGTTCGGCCAGAAAGTCGAGCAGCGCCCGTACCGCGGGCAGCAGCCCGCGGCGCGACGCGAACACCGCGTGCACGATTTCGCGGCGGGGCGCCCAGTCGGGCAGCACCGTGACCAGTTCACCGCGCGACACCTCATCGCGCACCATCATCGTCGGCAATTGCACGACGCCGACGCCTGCGGCGGCCGCCGCGCGCAGCGCGAGCATGCCACCCGTCACGAAGCGCGGCTGGTGATGGATTTCCGCGTGCGCGCCGTCAGGCCCGCGCAGTCGCCACACGTGCGTGGACTGCGGCACGCCGTGATCGAGGCTCGGCAGGCGCGCGAGGTCGGCGGGAACGGCCGGTACGCCGTGCTCGCGCAGCAGCGCGGGGCTCGCGACGAGACACTGGCCGCGCTCGGCGAGCACGCGCAGTGCGAGATCGCTGTCCTCCAGCGGCGGCGGGCGCACGCGGATCGCGACGTCGATTCCTTCGCCGACCACGTCGACGCGCCGATTCGTGGCTTCCAGGTGGATCTCGACGCGCGGGCACGCGGCCATGAACGCGGCGATCATCGTGCCGACCAGCGAATCGAGCAGCACGATCGGGCAACTGACGCGCACGATGCCGCGCGGCTCCTCGTGCAGCAGCGCGATCGCCTCGTCGGCGGCATCGGCCTCGACGAGCATCGCGCGGCAATGCGCGTAATAGGTCTGGCCGACGTCGGTGACCGTGAAGCGGCGCGTCGAACGCTGGATCAGCCGCATCCCGAGCCGCGCCTCGAGCAGCGCGATGCGGCGGCTCAGCTTCGATTTCGGCATGTCCAGCGCGCGCCCGGCCGGCGCGAAGCCGCCGTGTTCGACGACCTGCACGAAGTAGTAGAGATCGTTCAGATCCCGCGCTTTATCGTTCATGAAATGGAACGCTGAGTGCGATTTTGGCAGTCTACCGGATCGATCGTTCCATCTCTATATTGTCATCCATGGATGCGAAACACGGGTTTCGCCGCAATACGGAGAAGGCAATGAAGAAGATCCAGGGTGTGTACAGTGCGCCGCGCGGTCATTGGGTCGGCGACGGTTTCCCGGTGCGTTCGATGTTCAGCTATCAGTCTCACGGCACGCACCTGAGCCCGTTTCTGCTGCTCGATTACGCAGGCCCGGCGACGTTCGAACCGACGAGCACGCCGCGCGGTGTCGGCCAGCATCCGCACCGCGGGTTCGAAACGGTGACGATCGTCTATGACGGCGAAGTCGCGCACCGCGACTCGACCGGCGCGGGCGGCACGATCGGCCCGGGCGACGTGCAGTGGATGACGGCCGCGAGCGGGATCCTGCACGAGGAATTCCACTCGGAGGCGTTCACGAAGCGGGGCGGCCCGCTCGAGATGGTGCAGCTGTGGGTGAACCTGCCCGCCGCGGACAAGATGGGCGCGCCCGGCTATCAGACGCTGCTGAACGCCGATATCCCGGTGGTCGAGCTGCCGGACGGCGCGGGGCGGGCGCGGATCATCGCCGGTGAGCTCGACGGGCGGCGCGGCCCGGCCCGCACGCACACGCCGATCGACGTGTGGGACGTGCGGCTCGTCGCAGGCGGTCATGCGCGGTTCCCGGTCGCCGAAGGGCGTACGCTCGCGGTGGTCGTGCTGAGCGGCACCGTGCAGGTGAACGGCGAGACGGTGGCCCGCGAAGCGCAGTTCGTGCAACTGGGCCGCGACGGCAGCGACGTCGAGATCGAAGCGAACGGCGACGCGAAGCTGCTGATCCTGAGCGGCGAGCCGATCGACGAGCCGGTTGTCGGCTACGGTCCGTTCGTGATGAACTCGCAAGCGGAGATTCGTACCGCGATCGAGGACTTCAACAGCGGCCGCTTCGGCCAGATGCCGGCATGACGGCATGACGGCATGACGAGCAGGCCCCGCGCGATGCGGGGCCTTTTTTTCGCACGCGAGCAGGCGGTCGCGCGCGAGGCGCGCTTCGAGGCATAATCGACGGTTGCCGCGCGCCGGTCGGCGCGCCCGACTCAGGACCGCACATGAACGCATCCGCACCCGCCGCATCCCCGAGCACCGCCGATCTCGACTGGCGCTGGAAATCCTTCGACGCGCTGACGGCGCGAGAAATCTATTCGATCCTCGAAGCGCGCAGCGCCGTATTCGTCGTCGAACAGAACTGCGTGTATCGCGACATCGACGATGCGGACCAGGCCGCGTGGCACCTGGCGGCCTTCGATCCCGCCGGCCGTCTGGCCGGCTATCTGCGCGTGCTGCTGCCGGACGCGCAGCACACCGACGTGCGCATCGGCCGCGTGCTGACGACCGCCGCGTTTCGCGGCGCGGGGCTCGGCAACGGGCTGCTGTCGCGCGCGCTCGAGCATATCCGCGCGCAGTGGCCGGATACGCCGGTGAGCCTGCATGCACAGGCTCACTTGCAACGTTTCTACGGAGCATTCGGCTTCACGCCGAGTTCGGACGTGCACGACGAGGACGGCATCCCGCACGTCTGGATGAGCAGCGCGCGCGCGTGACGCGCGCCGCGCCGCGCGGCAGTCAGTGCGCGCCGCGTGCGACGCGCGGTTCGTCCGTGCGCCGCGCGGCCCGTTCGCCGATCAGGCGCCCGCGCGCGGACAGCCGTAGCCAGTGCCGCAGCGCGATCAGTGCGCCGATCACGCTCATCATCGAACCGGGAATCCACAGCAGCAGGCCGCCGATCTGCTGGTCGCGCAGCGGGCTCAGCCACGTGAACGCGCGGCCGCAGATCGAATAGATCGGATACAGCTCGTGCGGTGTGAAGAAGATCAGCGCGCCGAGCGCGATCTGCGGCGGGATCGCCGCGACGACGATCAGGATCCGGCGGCCCGGCGACAGCCGCGCGGGCGGCGCGGGACGTGGATCGACGACGAGCCACCAGAACAGCAGCCCGTCGATCACCATGCTCCAGTTCATCACGCGATAGAGACGCCAGTCGAGCATCGCGATGAAGTGGATCGGCGACAGCAGCCAGAAATAGATCAGCCCGACGAACAGCACGACCGCGACGACCGGATGGAATACCACGTCGAGCGTCGCGCGCACCGGCGCCCACGCGAGCGCGGGGCGCACGAAGCGCTGCCGCCAGCGGAACGGAATGCCTGCGCGGATCGCCGCGCCCGGATAGGACAGCGCGATGAAGAACGGCCCGAGGTGATGCAGCACGAGGTGCTGCGCGCGGTGCATGAAGAATTCGTGCTCGAAGAAGTAGTCGAGCCGCGTATGCAGCGCGATATAGAGCGCCGTCAGCCCGAACCAGAACGAGAACTGCCGCAGCGGCGACACCTTCGCCTTCTTCACACCGCGTGCGAACAGCACGGCGGCCGCCAGCACCGCGACGACCACGGTCGGCGACGGTTCCCACGGATCGAGCCAGTACAGGAGGTTCATCGCGCGTACATCACTTCGCCCGGGCCGGCGATTTCACGGCGAACGGCGCATCGACCGTTTCGCCGTCGGAGAACTTCAGGCGCAGATGCACGGTGTCGCCCGGCTTGATCGCGTGCTTCGGCTCCTCGAGCATGAAGTGATAGCCGCCCGGCGCGATGTCGACCTTGCCGCGCGCGGGGATCGTCAGCTTGTCGACCATCTCCATCTTCTGCGTCGAGCCGTTCGATACCGTCTGGTGCAGCATGGCCATTCCGTAGTCGGGGCTGTCGACGTCGACGAGGTCGATCGGCTTGTCGCCGGTGTTCACGAGCGTCACGTAGCCGCCCGCGGGCAGCTTGTTCGGCAGCCAGCGCACCCAGGCGTTCTGCGCGCTGATCGCGCCGGCGGCATAGGCGTGGGCGCCGGCGCACAGCGCGGCGAGGAGGGCGAACGTCTTGAGGGTCGTTTTCGTGTTCATCGCGGAATTCAGGTCGTGGAGGCAGGGTCGATGATCCGGCGCACATCGGCGGCGATGGCGTCGGGCGAATCGCGATCGGTCGCGAGCAGGCGCGCGCGGCCGGTCGCGTCGAAGATGTAGACGGCCGAGCTGTGCGTCACTTCGTAGCCGCCGGACGGATCGCGTTTTTCCATCTGGTACGCGACGCGATAGCGCTTCGCGAGCGATTCGATCTGGCCGTCGGTGCCGGTCAGGCCGCGCGCGTGCGCGGCGTCGAACGCGGCGACATAGGACTGCATCGCCTGCGGCGTGTCGCGCGCCGGATCGACCGAGACGAACAGGATGCGCACGTGGTCCGCCTGCGGGCCGAGCTTCGCCAGCACTTCCATCAGCCGCGCCAGGGTTTCGGGGCAGACATCGGGGCAGTGCGTGTAGCCGAAGTAGACGAGCGCGACGCGGCCGCGGAACGCATCGGCATCGACGGGATGGCCGTCGCCGCCCGTCAGCTCGAACGACAGGTCGGGCAGGTGGCCGGTGACGTTGGTCAGGTTCCAGCGTGGCTCGTCGTGCGTGCACGCGGCGAGCGCCAGGGCGGCGGCGAGGGCCGCGGCCGTGTGGATGAGGCGGGAGAAGCGCCGGCGCGGCGCGGGACAGGCAGACGGCATCTCAGGGACTGTTTCCATATGGAACGCGCATGCGCTGCCACGAGAACGGCCGCTCGCGAGGCGCGTGACGCTGACCGTATCCGCAAGGAGCGCAACGCGGCGAGCGGACGTTGTCGTGGCAGCCCCAAATTAAAAAACATTTTACGGGAATGTCCGAAATTGCCCGTATGGCGGCGTCGCGCGGCAGGCGGTTGCGACTGTAGCGCAATTCGCGCGCCTGCGTCCTTTCGAAACCCGTACGGCGCGGGCGAGCGGGGCAATATGTCGCAGTTGGCGCAGCGGGCGGCGCGATGTCCGTGCTGCCCGCGGTTTCGCCCATCTGGACGCGCAGGCGCGGTAAGATGCGCACAACTCCATTCGCGCAGCGGCGGCCGGCATGTGCCGGCTGCCCCTCAGACTATCGAATCGATGCAATCCGTTCCGGCTTCCCTGTCCCTGACCGATACCGCGTTCTTCTTCGACTTCGACGGCACGCTCGTCGAACTGGCGCCGACGCCCGACAGCATTCGCGTTCCGCCGTCGCTGCTGACGCTGCTCGACGAGTTGTCGCGCCGCTCGCACGGCGCGGTCGCGATCGTGTCCGGGCGCGGCATCGACAACCTCGACACGTTCCTGAAGATGCCCGGCCTGCCGATCGCCGGCCTGCACGGCGCGGAGCGCCGCGATGCGAACGGCGACACGCAGCGCATCGGCTTCAACGACGAACGCCTGCTGCGCATCGAGCGCGAGCTCGCGGACGTCGTCGACCGCCATCCGGGCATGCTGCTCGAGATCAAGGGCGCGGCCGTCGCGCTGCACTTTCGCAATGCGCCCGAGCGCGAGGCGGTGGCGCGCGAAGCGGCCGAGCGCCTCGTCGCCGACTATGCGGATGCGTACGTGTTGCAACCCGGCAAGATGGTGTTCGAGATCAAGCCGAAGGGCGTCGACAAGGGCCGCGCGCTGGCCGCGTTCCTCGACGAGCCGCCCTTTGCGGGCCGCGTGCCGCTGTTCGTGGGCGACGATCTGACCGACGAGAAGGGCTTCGCGGTGGTCAACGCGCGCGGCGGCCTGTCGATCAAGGTCGGTGCGGGCGAGACGTCCGCGCGCATGCGGCTCGATTCGGTCGACGCATTGCATGAGCAGATCGCCTGCTGGCTCGGCGCGGGGCAGCCGCACGCATGAGCCGGCTCATCATCGTTTCAAACCGCGTCGCGCCGATTTCGGAAGGCGAACCGGCGGCGGGCGGCCTCGCGATCGGTGTCTATGACGCGCTGAAGGAAACCGGCGGCATGTGGTTCGGCTGGAGCGGCGAAGTGGTCGCGTCCGGCGCACCGCAGCCGCAGATCCGCATCGAGGAGCGCGGGCCCGTGACGTTCGCGACGGTCGGGCTGTCGCGCCGCGATTACGACCAGTATTACCGCGGGTTTTCCAACGCGACGCTATGGCCCGCGTTCCATTACCGCGCGGACCTGATCCAGTACGATCGCCACGAATTCGACGGCTATCGCCGCGTCAACGTCTGGCTCGCGCAGCAGCTCGTGCCGCTGCTGCAGGACGACGACGTGATCTGGGTGCACGACTATCACCTGATTCCGTTCGCGCGCGCGTTGCGCGACGCCGGCGTGAAGAACCGTATCGGCTTCTTCCTGCACATCCCGTTTCCGGCCGCGCAGGTGCTCGTCAACGTGCCGCCGCACCGCGAGCTCGTCGAGTCGCTGTGCGCGTTCGATCTGCTGGGCTTCCAGACCGGGCCCGATCTGCGCGCGTTCTGCGATTACGTCGAATTCGAGGCGGACGGCGAAGTCGAGCATGACGGGCACACGGTGCGCGTACGCGCGTTCGGCCAGACGCTGCGCGCGGCCGCCTATCCGATCGGCGTGTACCCGGACGAGATCGCGTCGCTCGCGCAGGCGGGCGAGCACGGCAAGGCGGTGCGCACGCTCGCGACGTCGCTGCGCGGGCGGCAACTGATCATGAGCGTCGACCGGCTCGATTATTCGAAGGGGCTCGTCGAACGATTCCGTGCGTTCGAGAAGCTGCTCGAGCACCAGGCGTCGATCCGCAACCGCGTGTCGTTCCTGCAGATCGCGCCGTCGACGCGTGCGGACCTGCGTGCGTACCAGGACATCCGCCTGCAGCTTGAAGCGGAGTCGGGGCGTATCAACGGGCGCTACGCGGAGCTCGACTGGGCGCCGATCCTCTACATTCACCGTCAGTACGACCGTCAGGTGCTGGCCGCGCTGTACCGGCTCGCGCGCGTGGGTTTCGTGACGCCGCTGCGCGACGGGATGAACCTCGTCGCGAAGGAATACGTGTCCGCGCAGAATCCGGACGATCCGGGCGTGCTGGTGCTGTCGCGCTTCGCGGGCGCCGCGCGCGAGCTCACGGGCGCGCTGATCGTCAATCCGATCGATATCGACGGAATGGCCGATGCGCTGTCGCAGGCGCTGACGATGCCGCTCGCCGAGCGGCGTGCGCGCTATGCGGACATGATCGCGCAGCTTCGCGAGAACAACGTGTCGGTGTGGCGGGACAATTTCCTGCGCGATCTGCAGCAGGTCTGATCCGATCCGTTGCTGTCGGCGCAAATGAAAAAGCCGCCGTGCGGGAAGCACGGCGGCTTTTTCGTCGGCGCGATGCCGGCGCGTCAGGCCACGCGTTCGCCGGTCGGCGTGTTGCCGTCGGGGGCCGCATGATGGCGGCCGTGCTGCTTCGCGAGCAGGTCGCGATACAGGCCGGGGCGGCTGCGCAGCACGTCGGGCGGGCCGTCGTCGATCACCTTGCCGTTGTTCATCACGATGATGCGGTCGAAGTTGCGCAGCGTCGACAGGCGGTGCGCGATCGCGATCACCGTGCGGCCTACCATCAGGCGGTCGAGCGCGCTCTGGATCGCTTCCTCGGACGCGCTGTCGAGCGCCGACGTCGCTTCGTCGAGCAGCAGGATCGGCGCATCCTTCAGGATCGCGCGCGCGATCGCGATGCGCTGGCGCTGGCCGCCCGACAGCTTCACGCCGCGGTCGCCGACGATCGTGTCATAGCCTTCCGGCATCGCTTCGATGAACTCCGCGCAGCGCGCGTCGCGCGCGGCGGCGAGCACTTCGTCGCGGGTCGCGTCGGGGCGGCCGTACGCGATGTTGTCGTAGATCGTCCGGTGCAGCAGCGAGATGTCCTGCGGCACCAGCGCGATCGCGTGGCGCAGGCTGTCCTGCGTGATGCCCTTCACGTCCTGGCCGTCGACCTTCACCGCGCCGTCCTGCGTGTCGTAGAAGCGCTGCAGCAGCGCGAGCACGGTCGACTTGCCGGCACCCGACTTGCCGATCAGGCCGACGCGCTGGCCCGGCTCGATATGAAGGTCGAAGTGGTCGAGGATCGCGCGGCGGTGCGGGTACGCGAACGTCACGCGCTCGAAGTCGACGCGACCGCCCTTGGCCGACAGCGGCTGCGCGTCCGAGCGGTCCGGCATGCCGTGCGGTTCGAGCAGCGTCTTCACGGCTTCGGACAGGCGTGCGACGTGCTGGGTGACGTCGACGAGCGCGACCGCGAGATCGCGCGTGCCGTGCAGGATCGTGAAGCCGAGCGAGCTGACGAGCACGATGTCGCCCGACGTCGCGCGGCCTTGATCCCACAGCCACAGCGCCCAGCCGAGCAGGCCGGCGGACAGCATCGCGGTGATCACTGCGTGCAGCAGGCGCAGCTTTTCGAGATAGAGCAGGCTCTGCTGGCGCGCATCCATCTCGGCCTTCACCGTCGCGCTGAAGCGCTTCTGTTCGCGCAGCGTCATCCCGAACGCGCGCACGAGGCCCATGTTGCCGATCACGTCGACGAGCTCGCCGTCGACCGCCGCGGCCTTCGCCGCGAACGCATGGTGGCGCGCGGAGCCGCGGCCGGCGAGCTTGAACAGGATGACGGACAGCACGGCCGAGCAGCCGAGCAGGCCGGCCGCCATCAGCGGATTGACGACGATGATCATCAGGATCGCGCCCATCACCGCGATGCACGGCGGCAGCACGTTCCACGCCATCGTGTTCTCCGACGTGTAGACCGCGTTCGACGTGGCCGTGATGCGGCTGGCGAGCGTGCCCGGCTGCTTCTCCGAGTAATACGTCGGCGAATGGCCGATCAGGTACTGGAACAGGTCGCGCCGCAGGTCGCCCGTGACCGCGACGAACGTGTGCGCGGCGACCCAGCCGCCGACGCGCCACAGCAGGTTGTCGGCCGCGATCAGCCCGACGAGCAGCGCGAACGCACTCCACAGCGGGCCCGGATGATGGCGTCCGGTCGCCAGCACGTCGATCAGGTGCTTGATCGCATATTGCGAGCCGAGCGCGCAGCCCACGGCGGCCAACACGCTGCAGAGCACGACCAGGTGCGCGACGGGGTGGAGGCGGATGTAGCGGAACAGGAACGCGATCGGCCGATGCGCGTAGCTCGACAGCTTCGCGTTGTGGGCGTTGCGCTGGGCGGGGGTGAGAGATTCCAAAATATGCGTGCGGTGATTCGGTGAGTGAGCGAGGCGGCTGGGTCGCAGGCCGGCGTTCGCCCGGACTGAATAATCCGGCATTGTAAACAACGCCGCGCGTCGCGCTGCGCGAATCTTGCCTTGGCCAGGGGCTCGCGCTCGATTTTGAGATAAAATCCGGCATCCCGTCCTGCGTCGTATGCCGGAATCACGCTGCCGGCAGCTGCGGGTTAACAAGGATCGCCAAAACGGCCTTCCACTCTAGAACGGACGCCCGAGTCCGCGGGTTGCAAAGTGTTGCGCCTTTGTAACAAAGTAAAGTGTTTGAAATGTCGTGCGCCGTATCGGGATTAACCCTAGATAATCGGCTCCGGGTTCGATTCCAGGTTTTTTTACGAACCCCTGTCAACGGGTCTTCGTTTCAAACGTTCTATGCCTGTCGCGTCGCCGACGCTCCTTGAGCAGCGCGGGTTTCGACGCTCCCGGCAGGCCGATTCGTCCGATGTTCGGGCGACGCGCAGCCAGCCCGGACCGCCGGCAGGTTGCCGACCCATACCTGGTTTTTTGCCGATTTTTTAGGAGTTACGCATGCGAATCGCCCAAATCGCTCCGTTGCACGAAGCGGTGCCCCCGAAACTGTACGGTGGTACCGAGCGAGTGGTGTCCTACCTCACCGAAGCACTTGTCGAGATGGGGCACGACGTCACGCTCTTCGCGAGCGGCGATTCGCAAACGTCCGCGAAGCTCGAAGCGTGCTGGCCGCAGGCGCTGCGCCTCGACCCGACGATCCGCGACGTGATGGCCCCGCACATGCTGCTCCTCGAGCAGGTGCGCCGCCGCGCGGAAGAGTTCGATGTCCTGCACTGCCACATCGACTACTACCCGTTCTCGCTGTTCTCGCGCCAGCCGGTCCCGCATCTGACGACGATGCACGGCCGTCTCGACCTGCCGGAACTGCAGCCGATCTTCAATGCATTCAGCGACGTGCCGGTCGTGTCGATCTCCGACAACCAGCGCATCCCGCTGCCGCAGGCGAACTGGCTGTCGACCGTCTACCACGGCCTGCCGGAAAACCTGCTGACGCCGATCCCGAACGTGAAGCCGAGCTACCTCGCGTTCCTCGGCCGTATCTCGCCGGAGAAGCGCGTCGACACGGCGATCCGCATTGCCGAGCAGGCCGGCCTGCCGATCAAGATCGCCGCGAAGCTCGACAAGGCCGACCGCGCGTACTACGAAGAGAAGATCAAGCCGCTGTTCGCGCTGCCGCACGTCGAGTACATCGGCGAAATCAGCGAGGCCGAGAAGACCGAATTCCTCGGTAACGCGCATGCGCTGCTGTTCCCGATCGACTGGCCGGAGCCCTTCGGCCTGGTGATGATCGAGGCGATGGCCTGCGGCACGCCGGTGATCGCGTTCAAGCGCGGCTCGGTGCCGGAAGTGATCGACAACGGCGTGTCGGGCTTCGTCGTCGAAGACGAACTGTCGGCCGTCGCCGCGCTCAAGCGCCTCGATACGCTGCCGCGCGAGAAGGTTCGCGCCGCGTTCGAAGCCCGTTTCTCGTCGAAGGTGATGGCGCAGAATTACGTGAAGGGCTACGAGGAACTGCTGCGCCAGAAGCGCCGCACGGTGCTCCGCGAAGTCAACGCGAGCTGATTGCGGGCCGCCGCCGCGCGGCCTTCACGACGCCCCGTCCGGGTTTGCCGGCGGGGCGTTGTCACATCCGCGGCGCGGATCTGTTGTATTCTCGCCGCGCCCGGCGCCGCGAACGGCCTCCGAAGCGGCCCGCCACGCCATCCGGCCATCTGTCCAGACGGTAATGTCCCTATAATGGCCGTGCCGTGAAATCCGGCCGGTACGAATATCCAGAGGAGAGCAGTCTTGGCGAGAACGAAAACCACGCGCGCAGCGCCGGCCCCCGGCGCCGGCGTGATCTTCGCGTTGCGCGCGATCGGTCTCGTGCTGCTCGCGCGCTGGCTGTTCTCGATGTCCCAGATGGGCTATCGCTCGTCGCTGTCGGCGATGGTGTCGTCGCCGTGGGCGTTCATCTACCTCATCCTGATCTTCTTGCTACTCGCGCTGCCGGGCGCCGCCGCACGGGCCGAGCGGCCGTTCCATCCGCTGCCGCAGTGGTTGCGCCAGGCGCTGCGCGTGTTCGCGCTGATCGGTCTTCTGTTCGCCGTGTGGTCGATCGGTGCATTCACGTGGGCGGCCGGCTGGCGCCGCGCGCTGCATGCGGTGACGGCGACCAACGGCTGGCTCGTCGCCGCGCCGGCGCTGTACGCGGCGATCGTATGGATCTGCCGGCCGCGGCCGCTGTGGCGGACCAACGTGGCCGCGCGCCGCTTCGCGGTTGGCCGGTATGCGATTTCGCTCGACGTGCTGACGCGTACCGCGATCGTCTGGATGGAAAGTCGCAAGGTCGGCCAGTACGACGCGCGCGAACTGTCGGTGCGCTGGCCCGGCCACGCGGCGCCCGCCGCGGGCGAGCAGGGCGCGCAGCCGGCGGTCGTGCCGCCGCGCCGCGGCAGCCTGTTCAATCGACCGAAGGTCGAGCTGCTGTGGGATTCGCCGGCGGCTGTCGGTCACAACCGGCAGACCGTGATGCGCACGCCGCTCGCGACCGAAGGCGACCGCGTCGCGGTGCTCGCGCTCGACGCGGCGCTCAAGCAGATCGTCTGACAGGGCCCGCGCACCGGGTGCGGGCGACAAGGAGGCGCGATGATCGTCCATTGGTTGCTGGCCGCCATTCACCTGAGTGCGTTCGGCGTCGCGTTCGCCGCGATCGCGGGGCGCAACCGCGCGTTGCGCCGGTTCGTCGCTTCGTCGCAGGCGGCCGATTTGCCCGGCGTGTTCAAGGCCGATGCGGTCTGGGGGCTGTCCGCGCTCGTGCTGATCGCGACAGGGCTTGTACGAGCGTTCGGCGGTTTCGAGAAAGGGACCGCGTACTACCTGCACGAACCGTTCTTTCACCTGAAGATGACCGCGCTCGCACTGATCCTGCTGCTCGAGATCGCGCCGATGCTGGGGCTGATCCGCTGGCGTGTCGCCGCACGGCGGCAGCAGATGCCCGATATCGGCCGTGCGCGCACTTATGTGCGGATCGGCCACTGGCAGGCGGTGCTGGTGATCGTCATCGTCTTCGCCGCGTCGGGGATGGCGCGGGGGATAGGGACGCCCGGTTAGGGGCGTCCGGCCGGACACCCGGCTAGGACTGACCGGCTAGGTGCGGCCCGCCTGTCCGGCACGGCGACAGCCATCCGGATCTCGTCCCACTCGCGAGGCGTTTCGAGCCCGGCGTCAGCCGGACCGGCCACGCACGGCGTCGTGGCTGCCGATCCCCATCCGACCGGGCGGTTCCGCCGCCCGGCTTGCCCTATGCTCAGCGCACGAGGCAGGGGCGCTTGTTGTCGAACGTCCAGCCCGGGATCAGATACTGCATCGCCGCCGCGTCGTCGCGGGCGCCGAGGCCGTGCTGCTTGTACAGCTCGTGTGCCCGTGCGACCGCGTCCATGTCGACGTCGATGCCGAGCCCCGGCCGCTTCGGCACTTCCACCAGCCCGTTCTCGATCTTCAGCGGCTCGCGCGTCAGCCGTTCGCCGTCCTGCCAGATCCAGTGCGTATCGATCGCGGTGACCTGGCCCGGCGCCGCGGCCGCGACGTGCGTGAACATCGCGAGCGACACGTCGAAGTGGTTGTTCGAATGCGAACCCCACGTGAGGCCCCAGTCGCGGCACATCTGCGCGACCCGCACCGACCCCTGCATCGTCCAGAAGTGCGGATCGGCGAGCGGAATGTCGACGGCGTGCAACTGCACCGCATGGCCCATCTGCCGCCAGTCGGTCGCGATCATGTTGGTCGCCGTCGGCAGCCCCGTCGCGCGGCGGAATTCGGCCATCACCTCGCGACCCGAGTAACCGTTCTCCGCGCCGCAAGGATCTTCCGCATACGCGAGCACGTGATGCTGGTCGCGGCACAGCCGCACGGCCTCGTCGAGCGACCATGCGCCGTTCGGATCGAGCGTCACGCGCGCGTCGGGGAAGCGCTCGGCGAGCGCCGTCACGGCTTCGATCTCGCGTGCCCCCTCGAATACGCCACCCTTCAGCTTGAAGTCGTTGAAGCCGTAGCGCGCATGCGCGGCTTCGGCGAGCCGCACGACGGCTTCGGGCGTCAGCGCGGCTTCGTCGCGCACGCGCGTCCAGTCGTCGGTCGCGCCGCGGCCGTCGCGGTAGGGCAGTGCGGTCTTCGTGCGGTCGCCGATGTAAAACAGGTAGCCGAGCATTTCGACGCGCTCGCGCTGCTGGCCCTCACCGAGCAGCGCGGCGACCGGCACGCCCAGATGCTGGCCGAGCAGGTCGAGCAGTGCGGCTTCGAGCGCGGTGACCGCGTGGATCGTCGTGCGCAGGTCGAAGGTCTGCAGTCCGCGGCCGCTCGCGTCGCGGTCGGCAAAGGTGCGCCGCACGTCGTTGAGCACCGCTTGATGGTTGCCGACCGGCTGGCCGACGACCAGTGCGCGCGCGTCGTCGAGCGTACGGCGGATGCTTTCGCCACCGGGCACTTCGCCGACGCCCGTGCGGCCCGCGCTGTCCTTCAGGATCACGAGGTTGCGGGTGAAGAACGGGCCGTGCGCGCCGCTCAGGTTGAGCAGCATGCTGTCGTGGCCGGCGACCGGAATCGCTTGCAGGTCGACGATGCGCGGCGTGTCGTGGGAGGGCGAGGCAGTGACGGCGTTCATGGGCGGCGATGGCGAAAGAGTGGGCGATGCCGTGCGGCAAAAGCTTTGCCGCGCGCGGCGGGAGGTGCGATCATTCGACAACCGACGTGCGCGGCGCGCAAGCCCGCATGCCGACGCAACCCGAAACGGGGTGGAAGCGACAGCCGGGCCAGCGGAGCGCAGAACGCGAACGCGGGTCGATCGTCGCGCATGGGACCAGATGTGCTGAACAGCCGATCTGAGTCGACAGGAGATCCATGCGCCGATCATCAGTCGTCGGATGACTTGTGACGCAGTATAATGAATCATCGGCTTTCGCTCAAACCCCGCGTAAACCCTCGGCTCACATTACGATCATTCAAAAAGGAACCGGCCACATGTCCGTGCCTACGCTTCCCGCAGCGCCGCGCCGTCGCGCACGCAGCCTCGCACAAGATGTCGTCGACGCGCTGACCGCGCAGATCGAAAACGGCACGCTGCGTCCCGGCGACAAGCTGCCGACCGAAACCGAAGTCATGGCGGCACAGGGCGTGAGCCGCACGGTCGTGCGCGAGGCGATCTCGCGGATGCAGGCGAGCGGCCTCGTCGAGACGCGCCACGGCATCGGCAGCTTCGTGCTGGAGCCGTCGCGCCGCCAGACGCTCGGCATCGATCCCGCGACGATCACGACGCTGCGCGACGTGCTCGCGGTGCTGGAGTTGCGCATCAGCCTCGAAAGCGAGTGCGCGAGCCTCGCCGCGCAGCGTGCGAACGATACCGACCTCGCCGCACTGCGGCGCGCGCTCGACGCGATCGCGACGGGCGCGGGCAGCGGCCGCGACACCGCGCAGCTCGATTTCCAGTTCCACCTGCAGATCGCCCAATCCACCGGCAACCGCTATTTCGTCGACATCATGACGCAGCTCGGCACGTCGATCATCCCGCGCACGCGCGTGAATTCGGCGCGCTTTGCCGGCGACGACCTCGAGCGCTACGTCGGCCGGCTGAACCACGAGCACGAGGACATCTACGAGGCGATCGCGCGCCACGATCCGGAAGCCGCCCGCGCCGCGATGCGCACGCACCTCACGAACAGCCGCGAGCGGCTGCGCCGCGCGCACGAGGCAGCCGAGGCCGAGGCAGGTTGACCGTCAAGTCTCGCGGGACTCGCATGGATGCGTGTCCCGCCGCATGGCATCAACATCAGTCGTCATATAAGGTCGGCATGACCGCCTCGATGTCGGCGGCCACGCGGCATTTCCGCCGCCGGCCGCTTCCCTCGCCGCTCAGCCCCCCTTCGTCACGATCGTCTTCCACGCGCCGTTCTTCACCTGGTACAGCGTCGACATCCCGCTCTTCAGCGAGCCGTCGTTCGAGAACGAGATACGGCCGGTCACGCCTTCGAAGTCGATTTTCTTGAGCGCCGGGCGATAGGCCTTCGGGTCGGTCGAACCGGCCGCCTGCATCGCCTTGATCGCCGCCCACGCGGCGTCGTAGCCGAACTGCGCGTACGACAGCACGTCGACGCCGAAGCGCTTCTTGAAGCGCGCCTCGAAATCCTTCCCCTGCGGCAGCTCGTCGAGCGGCCGGCCGTATTCCCACGCCATCGCGCCTTCGGCGGCCGGCCCCGCGATCTTGATGAACTCGTTGTCCTTCACGCCGCCGCCGCCGACGAACTGCGCGTTCAGCCCGAGCTGCCGCATCTGCTTGATGAAGTTCGCGGCGAGCGAATCGAGGCCGCCGAAGAAGATCAGGTCGGGATTCTTGGCCTTCAGGCTCGTGATCTGCGCGCGGAAATCGACCGCCTGGTTGCTGGTGAACTCGCGCCCGATGAGGTTGCCGCCGGCGGCTTTCACCGCCTTCTCGAATTCGTCGGCCTCGCCCTGGCCGAACGCCGTGCGGTCGTCGATGATCGCGATGCGCTTCGCCTTCGTCACGTCGACCGCGTACTTGCCCGCGTTGCCGGCATTCTGGCCGTCGGTCGCGATCACCATGAACATGTTCGCGAGCCCGCGCGACGTGAGCGTCGGATTGGTCGCTGCCGGGTCGATCACCGGAATGCCGGCCTTGTCGTAGACCACCGATGCCGGGATCGTCGTCCCCGAGTTGAAGTGACCGACCACGACCGACACGTTCTGGTCGACCAGCGCCTGCGCGGCCTGCACACCGATGCGCGGGTCGGCCTGGTCGTCCTGCACGACGAGATTGAAACGGGCAGGCTTGCCGGCAATCTGCACCTTCTGCGCGACCGCATCGTCGAGCGCGAGTTGTACGCCGTTTTGCAGATCCTTGCCGTAGCCGGCGTTCACGCCCGTGAGCGGCGCGGCGAAGCCGACTTTCACGTCGGTTGCGTCGGCGGCCTGCGCGGCCTGTTGCGAGAGGAGGGCAAGCGCGGATGCAATCGACACCGACAGCAGGGAATGACGGAATTTCATGTTGTTCCTCTTGTTCGACACCTGCGAGTAGGTACCGCACGCGTTCGGCGGGCCGGCGCGTACGACGGGCGGGCGGTTCGACCGCTTCTCGGAATCGGGCGGGGAGGTCGGCATCGTGATTCTCGGAAACATCTCCCGTCAGGCTCCGCGAAGAGCCCCGATTGCCTCGATATATAGGTCGCCGATATGCACGGGTCTTGGAAATTTGTCGCGCATTCGATGCGGATTTGCGCATAGCTTCCGCGCGTGCGCGGGCGGCCGGTATCGGGAATTTCCCGTCGCGAACGGAATGGCCGGGGGAGGAAGGGGGCGGAGCGGGGCAACGCAGCGGCGCGGCCCGCCGGGGCCGCGCCGCGTTGGGTCGACGTCAGTCGGACAAGGCGTCCGATGCGGCTTCGGCGTCGTCGTGCGACGCGGTCGTGCGGATCAGCGGGTCGCTGGTGCTTGGGCGGCCCGTTTCGACGTGACCCGCGAAGCGGCGCAGGAAGCCGAGCAGCCGGCCGTCGCTGACGGTCAGGTCGTACCAGCCGTGGCTGCCGCGCAGGTCCCAGTAATCGTCGACGTGCGCGCCCGGCGCGAGGTCGAACGTGCGCGCTTGACCGTGGCCGTACGCGTTCGTGACCTTGAGCCGCACGGCCTTGTGGCCGCGGTTCATCAGGCGCAGCGTGATGTTGCCGTTCGCGACGTCGTAGCCGTAGATCACCTCGGGGTTCACGTTCGCGCTGCCGACACCGGTCGCGAACGGGCCGCGGAAATGGCAGTAGAAGCCGTTCGGGCCGTACACGTCGAGGTCGTACAGGCCGAGCGACGCGGCGGCGCTCCACGTGTCGGCGACGCGCTTGCCGGCTTCGACCGTGTACGCCCACGGGCCGTCGACGCGATTGCGCGACTGGACCTGGAACGCCGCGCCTGCCCGGCCCGTGTTCGCGAAGGTCAGCCGGAACTGGCCGTTCGCGGCTTCGACGCGGCCGTGCACGAACAGCTCGTACGGCAGCGCACGCGCCGGACGCAGCCCGGCCTCCTGTTTCGGCAGCTTCTGCAGCACCGGCGGCACCGGGATGTAGTCGGGATGGCGCGCGCGGTCGGGCGGCGCGTAGCCGCTCGTGTCGGGCAGCGTCGGCCAGGCGGCGTCCGCGGTCGCGAAGTCGAACGCCGACGTCAGGTCACCGCACACCGCGCGACGCCACGGCGACACGTTGGCGGCCGTGACCGGATACTGCGCGCCGAACCGCGCCTCGATGAATTGCAGCAGCGACGTGTGATCGAAGGTCTGCGAGCAGACCCAGCCGCCCTTGGTCCACGGCGACACGACCAGCATCGGCACGCGCGGCCCCAGGCCGTACGGGCCGGCCATGTGCGATGCGTCGCCGGCGTATACCTCGTTGGTCGTCGCGACCGTCGACAGCCCGTTGTCGCGCGACTGCGGCGCGAACGGCGGCGGCACGTGATCGAAGAAGCCGTCGTTTTCGTCGTACGTGATGAAGAGCGCGGTCTTGCTCCACACGTCGGGATTCGACACGAGCACCTTCAGCACCTGCTCGATGTACCACGCGCCGTAGTTGGCGGGCCAGTTCGGATGCTCGGAATATGCTTCCGGCGCGCAGATCCACGACACCTGTGGCAGCGTGCCGTTCTTCACGTCCTGCTGCAGCACGTCGAACAGCGTGCCGCCGGCGCTGATGTTGGTGCCGGTGCGCGCCTTGTCGTACAGCGGCGTGCCGGGCAGCGCGGTGCGGTACTGGTTGAAGTAGAGCAGCGAGTTGTCGCCGTAGTTGCCGATGTACGGGTTTTGCGTCCAGCCCCACGAGCCGTTCGCGTCGAGCCCGGTGCCGATGTCCTGGTAGATCTTCCACGACACGCCGGCCTGTTCGAGCACTTCCGGATAGGTCGTCCAGCCGTAGCCCTTTTCGTCGTTGCCCAGCACCGGGCCGCCGCCCGTGCCGTCGTTGCCGACGTAACCCGTCCACATGTAGTAGCGGTTCGGGTCGGTCGAGCTCGGGATCGCGCAGTGGTACGCGTCGCAGATCGTGAACGCGTCGGCGAGCTGGTAGTGGAACGGGATGTCGTCGCGCTTCAGGTACGCCATCGTCGTGGTGCCCTTGTTCGGCACCCACTGGTCGTAGCGGCCCTTGTTCCAGGCGGCGTGCATGTCCTGCCAGCCGTGCGGCAGGTCCTGCAGGAACTGCAGGCCGAGCTTGTCGGCGCCCGGGTGGAACGGCAGCAGTTCGGCCGGGCCGACCGGCTGGTGAAACACCGATTTGCCGTTCGCGAGGCGCAGCGGGCGCGGGTCGCCGAAGCCGCGGACACCGCGCATCGTGCCGAAGTAGTGGTCGAACGAACGGTTCTCCTGCATCAGGATCACGATGTGTTCGATATCGCGGATCGTGCCGGTGCGGCGGTTCGCGGGAATCGCGAGCGCATCTCGGATCACGGGCGGGAACAGGTTCAGCGCGGCGGCGCCGGCAGTGCCGGCGGCGACGCGCAGGAAGTCACGACGGTTCGATCGGGTCATGGTCGTTATCGTGCGGAAAAGGGGGGAGCCGATTGGCGGGACCTGCGGGAACGGCGCGCGCCGGGTCGCAGGATGCGGCTGCGCCGGTTCGTGCCGCCGCGAGCATAGCGAGGAATCGGTGTCATTCATGTGAAGTCCGGAAACGTTTGCACGCGCGGATCGGATGGCGGGCGGCGGCACGCCGCCGTACGAACCGCGAGGAAGCGGCGACGGTCGAGGCGGGCGGCGCGTGGCACGCCGGAGGAGTGGGGAGCGGCGGGACGGGTGCGGGGGCGGCAGAGGGACGGCAGAGAGCGGTAGAGAGCGGCAAAGGTGCAGAGGGTGCAGAGGGGCGGCAGCGGCGACGATCGCGATGCGCATGCGTCAGGCGTCGGTCACCCACGCGCCGAACCATTCGCTCGGCCGCGCGATTTCGTCCTGCGCGGCGACGAGTTCGAGCTCGTAGCGGCGGGCGTCGTAGGTGGCCTTCACGACCGCATGCACGGCCGCGAGCGTGTGCTCGAACGCGGCGCGCACCGAGTCGCCGCGCAGCCGGCACGCGACGAAGATCGCGCTGGTCAGGTCGCCGACGCCGACCGGATGGCGCGGAAACGCATACAGCGGCCGCTGGCCGATCCACGCTTCGGTTTCGGTGACGGCGAGCATGTTGAAACGGTCGGCCGGGCTGTTGCGGTCGTGCAGGTGCTTGACGAGGATGATCTTCGGGCCGCGGCGGATCAGCGCGCGGCAGGCGTCGACGGCTTCGGCGACGGTCTCGATGCGCCGCCCGGCGAGCTTCTGCAGCTCGGTGTGGTTCGGCGACATGCCGTCCGCCAGCGCGGGCATCTCCTGGACGATGAATTCCTCGACGCCGGGCTCGGGCCGGATGCCGCCCGTCTGGCCCATCGCCGGATCGCAGAAGTACCATGCGTTCGGATTCATCGCCTTCACCGAGCGCACGATCTCGGCCGCCGCGCGCGCCTGCGGCGGCGAGCCGAGAAAGCCGGACAGCACCGCGTCGCAACGCTTGAGCGCGCCGATGGCGGCGACGCCGTCGACGAGCTGTTCCATCTTCGCGGCATCGATCGCGCTGCCGGCCCAGTGGCCGTACTGCATGTGATTCGACAACTGGACGGTGTTGAGCGGCCAGACGTTGATGCCGAGACGCTGCATCGGGAACACGGCCGCACTGTTGCCGGCATGGCCGTAGATGACGTGCGACTGAATGCTGAGGACGTTTTTCATGGGAATTCGCCTGCACGCGTTTCAGGGTCACGTCACACGATACCCGAGTTCGTCGTACGCACGGAAGTCGCGCGGCCCCGGAGTGTTGCGCGTCGTCGTCATGCGACCGCGTAAAATCGCGGGGCGCGATGCAGCACGGGTGCAGCCCGACTGCCCGCGCGCGTCTCCAATCACCGTGATCGCCATGCTTTCGATTTGCAAGATGTTGTCCGTCGCGCGCGCCGCCGTGCTCGGCGCGAGCGCCGCCGCCGCGTGCGCGATACCCGTTGCGACCGTCGCCGCGACACCCGCCGCCAACGACGGGCCCGTGTACGGCCCGCGCCTCGAAGGGTTCGCGTATCCGGCGCCCGTGCACGAATACGCGTTCGTGTCGCAGCGCGAAACCCTCGAGATGGCGTACCTCGACGTGCAGCCTGCGCACCCGAACGGCCGCACCGTCGTGCTGCTGCACGGGAAGAATTTCTGCGCGGCGACCTGGGAGGACACGATCGGCGTGCTGAGCCGCGCAGGCTACCGCGTGATCGCGCCGGACCAGATCGGCTTCTGCAAGTCGTCGAAGCCCGAGCGCTACCAGTACAGCTTCCAGCAACTCGCGCGCAACACGCACGCGCTGCTCGAATCGGTCGGCGTGAAGTCGGCGACGATCATGGGCCACTCGACGGGCGGGATGCTCGCGATCCGCTACGCGCTGATGTATCCGAAGGCGACCGAGCAGCTCGTGCTCGTGAACCCGATCGGCCTCGAGGACTGGAAAGCGCTCGGCGTGCCGCCGCTGTCGGTCGACTACTGGTATGCGCGCGAACAGAAGACCACGGCCGACGGGATCCGCCGCTACGAGCAGGGCACGTACTACGCGGGCAAGTGGTCGCCGTCGTACGAGCGCTGGGTGCAGATGCTCGCCGGGATGTATCGCGGCGCCGGCCGCGACGCGGTCGCGTGGAACTCCGCGCTGATCTACGACATGATTCTCACGCAGCCGGTGGTCTACGAACTCGGCGCGATCCGCGTGCCGACGCTGTTGATGATCGGCGACAAGGATACGACCGCGATCGGCAAGGACGTCGCGCCGCCCGACGTGCACGCGAAGCTCGGCCGCTATCCGGAGCTCGCGAAGCGCACGCAGGCCGCGATTCCCGGCGCGCAGCTCGTCGAATTCCCGGCGCTCGGACACGCGCCGCAGATCCAGGACCCGGACGCGTTCCACAAGGCGCTGCTCGACGGGCTGGAGGCCGTGCACCCGCAGTGATGCGGGGCAGCCGGCCGGCCGCGCGCGGTCGTGCCGTCAGCTTGCCTCGTTCGCGAGCTCGTCGCGGATCTGGGCGGTCAGCTCGAACGAGCGCAGCCGCGCGGCATGATCGTAGATCTGCGCGGTGACGATCAGCTCGTCGGCGCCCGTTTGCGCGATACGGTCGCGCAGCTTGTCGCGCACCGTGTCGCGCGAACCGACTGCCGCGAACGACAGCGAATGCGCGACGGTCGCGAGTTCGAGTTCGTTCGCCTCGAGCACGTCGACGGGCGGCGGCAGCTTGCCCGGCGTGCCGCGCCGCAGGTTGATGAACTGCTGCTGCAGCGACGTGAACAGGCGCCGCGCCTCGTCGTCGGTGTCGGCCGCGAACACGTTGACGCCGACCATCGCATGCGGCTTCGGCCACGCGGCCGACGGCCGGTACTGCGCGCGATAGATCTCGAGCGCCCGCATCAAATAATCCGGCGCGAAGTGCGACGCGAACGCGAACGGCAGCCCGAGCATCGCCGCGAGCTGCGCGCTGAACAGGCTCGAACCGAGCAGCCACACCGGAACGTCGAGCCCGGCGCCCGGCACTGCCCGCACGCGTTGACCGGGTACCGGCTCCGCGAAGTAGCGCTGCAACTCCGCGACGTCATCCGGAAACGAGTCCGCGCTGCCGATCAGGTCGCGGCGCAGCGCGCGCGACGTGGTCTGGTCGGTGCCCGGCGCGCGGCCGAGGCCGAGATCGATGCGCCCCGGATACAGCGACGCGAGCGTGCCGAACTGCTCGGCGATCACGAGCGGCGCGTGGTTCGGCAGCATGATGCCGCCCGAACCGACCCGGATCGTCTGCGTGGCGCCCGCGACGTGGCCGATCACGACGGCGGTGGCCGCACTCGCGATCCCCGGCATGTTGTGATGCTCGGCCAGCCAGTAGCGCCGGTAGCCCCAGCGCTCCGCGTGCTGTGCGAGGTCGACGGTGTTACGGAACGCTTGCGAGGCGTCGGCGCCGGCCGGAATGGGGGCGAGATCGAGTACGGAAAAGGGTGTCATCGGGGGACCTTCGAAACGGGGTGGCGTGGTGATGCGATTACGCAACAAACGCCAAGGATTTTGCCAAAGGGTTCCGGAACGTGCTGGCGGCGCGCGGATACCCATGCGCCTTACAGGGGCGCAGGGTTGCTTGCGACGATCGTTGCAAAAATCAATCTAATCGTCGATTAATTACCAAACTTTACGGCGATTGGAAGTGATACCGCATCGACATACAAATTTGCACGAAACGTTTGATTTTCAAGACTGCAATACGCCTGCAAAGTGCTTACGCTAATGTGAACGTGGCCGGACCGATCGGGTTCGTCGACCGCTCAGCTTTGCCGGAATTGCACTAGTCCGTTTCTCGTAGCGCCGAGCGCGGGGGGGCGCGGACTGCTAAAATCCGGCGCCTGCCCATGTTGTGCCGATGGAGCCATTCGAGTCTTCCCGCATGCCGTCCTGGCGCTGCGCGGGGATACGCCACGCGAAGCCGGGCATGGCCGAACCCGAACAACGGGTCGTGCCTCCCCCTTACAGACGCTGCTGGAACAAGGAGTCGGGTCGTGCCCGCGTTCGTCGTTGTCGGAAAACCGCATCACGCTCAATCGCGCTCAAGCGTTTGCCATGGCGCCCATGCCGCCGGGAGGCGTCGCGCATGACGCCCACCGTCACGCTGCTCGACTGGCTCCTGATCGCGTTCACGCTGGCCGCGGCCGGTTATGCGCTCGTCGCGGCCTTCGCGCCGCGGCCGCGCACGCCGCGCACGGCGGTGCGCGACGGCTTCGAGCCGGTCAGCGTGCTCAAGCCGCTGTGCGGCGCCGAGCCGCACCTGTACGAAAACCTCGCGACTTTCTGCGCGCAGCGCCATCCGCGCTATGAGGTGCTGTTCGGCGTCGCATCGTCCGCCGATCCGGCGATCGCCATCGTCGAGCGGCTGCGCGCCGATCATCCGGAGTGCGACATCACGCTCGTGATCGACGCGCGCGTGCATGGCAAGAACCTGAAGGTCAGCAACCTGATCAATCTCGCCGAACGCGCGAAATACGGCCGCATCGTGATCGCGGACAGCGACATCGCGGTGCAGCCCGACTATCTGGAGCGCGTGACGGCGCCGCTCGCCGACGCGTCGGTCGGGGTCGTCACGTGCCTGTATCATGCGCGCAGCGTCGGCGGCTTCTGGACGCGGATCGGCGCGCAGTTCGTCGACGCCTGGTTCGCGCCGTCGGTGCGGATCACGCACCTCGGCCGCTCGAGCCGTTTCGGCTTCGGCGCGACGCTCGCGCTCACGCGCGACACGCTCGACCGGATCGGCGGTCTCTTCGCGCTGAAGGACGAGCTGGCCGACGATTTCTGGCTGGCCGAGCTGCCGCGCCGCCTCGGGCGGCGCACCGTGCTGTCGGAGGTCGAGGTCGCGACCGACGTGATCGAACCGTCGTTCGGGCCGCTATGGCACCGCGAGACGCGCTGGCTGCGCACGATTCGTTCGCTGAACCCGGCCGGCTTCGCGTTCCTGTTCATTACGTTTACCGTGCCATGGCTCGCGATCGGCGCGGCGCTCGCATTGCGCCTCGACGGCACCTTCGCCGGCTGGCTGGCGGGCGGAGCGGCTGCGGTCGGCGCATTCGGGCGGCTCGTGCTGCATGCGCGCGGCGAGGACGGCTGGCGCGCGTTCTGGCGCGACCTGCCGCTCGTCGCGGTGCGCGACACGCTGCTCGCGCTCGAGTGGCTCGCGGCCGCGTTCGGCACGCAGGTCGTGTGGCGCGGCGCAAGGATGACGGTCGTCGGCGGCGAGCGCGCGACGGCGGCCGTGGAAGCAGTGGACGGCCGCTAGGGCTGTCGATCGAACCGGCCCGCGGGCCGAGACGCGTCGCACGGCGAAGCCGCGCGGCGCGACATGACGGAGAGGCGGGCGCCGGCATGGCGGCCCGCGGTTTTTTGACTGAATCGTTGTAACGAAACGAACTATGCAGGCTACCGGAGCATTCATGAAAACGCTGTTCTTGCAGGCCCCTTCGTATGACGGCTTCGACGGCGGAGCCGGCTCGCGCTATCAGGCGAAGCGCGAAATCCGTTCCTTCTGGTATCCGACCTGGCTCGCGCAGCCGGCCGCGCTCGTGCCGGGCAGCCGCGTCGTCGACGCGCCGGCCGACGGCCTGTCGGTCGAGGAGACGCTGAAGATCGCCAACGACTACGATCTCGTGATCATCCACACGAGCACGCCGTCGTTCCCGACCGACGCGATGTTCGCGCAGGATCTGAAGAAGATGAAGCCGTCGATGCTGGTCGGCATGGTCGGCGCGAAGGTGATGGTCGATCCGCACAACTCGCTCACGGCGAGCGACGCCATCGACTTCGTGTGCCGCGAGGAGTTCGACTACACCTGCAAGGAACTCGCCGAAGGCAAGCCGTTCCCCGAGATCAAGGGCTTGAGCTGGCGCGCGAAGGACGGTTCGATCGAGCACAACGAAGCGCGTCCGATCCTCGAGAACATGGACGAGCTGCCGTTCGTCGCGCCCGTCTACAAGCGCGACCTGAAGATCGACAACTATTTCATCGGCTATCTGAACTATCCGTACGTGTCGATCTACACGGGCCGCGGCTGCAAGTCCCGCTGCACGTTCTGCCTGTGGCCGCAGACGGTCAGCGGCCATCGCTACCGCACGCGCTCGGTCGAGAACGTGCTCGCGGAAGCGAAGTGGATCCGCGACAACATGCCGGAAGTGAAGGAACTGATGTTCGACGACGACACCTTCACCGACGACCTGCCGCGCGCCGAAGCGATCGCGATCGGTCTGGGCAAGCTCGGCATGACCTGGTCGTGCAACGCGAAGGCGAACGTGCCGTACAAGTCGCTGAAGGTGATGAAGGAGAACGGCCTGCGCCTGCTGCTGGTCGGCTTCGAATCGGGCGACGACCAGATCCTCGTGAACATCAAGAAGGGCGTGCGCACCGATTTCGCGCGCCGCTTCAGCGCGGACTGCAAGAAGCTCGGCATCAAGATCCACGGCACCTTCATCCTCGGCCTGCCGGGCGAGACGCAGGAGACCATCAAGAAGACGATCGAGTACGCGAAGGAAATCAACCCGCACACGATCCAGGTCTCGCTCGCCGCGCCGTATCCGGGCACGACGCTCTACAAGCAGGCCGTGGAAAACGGCTGGATGGAAGAGAACAAGACCATCAACCTGGTGAGCAAGGAAGGCGTGCAGCTCGCCGCGATCGGCTATCCGCACCTGTCGCGCGACGAGATCTATCACCATCTCGAGCAGTTCTATCGCCAGTTCTACTTCCGTCCGTCGAAGATCTGGGAGATCGTGCGCGAGATGCTGACGAGCTGGGACATGATGAAGCGTCGCCTGCGCGAAGGCGTCGAGTTCTTCCGCTTCCTGCGCGCGCACGAGGCCTGATCCGTGGCGACGCAGCGGGCGGCGCAGGCGCTGATTTTCACCGCGGACGACTTCGGGCTGCATCCGCGCGTCAACGCGGCGGTCGAGCGCGCGCATCGCGACGGCGTGCTGAACGCCGCCAGCCTGATGGTCGGTGCGCCCGCGGCGCAGGATGCGATCGAACGCGCGCGGCGGCTGCCGTCGCTCGCGGTCGGCCTGCATCTGGTGCTCGCGGACGGGCCGGCCACGCTTCCCGCGCATGACATTCCCGCACTCGTCGGCCCCGACGGGCGATTCGGCGACGCGATGGCGAAGGACGGCTGTCGCTTTTTCTTCCTGCCGCACGTTCGCGCGCAACTGCGCCGCGAAATCCGTGCGCAGTTCGATGCGTTCGCGGCGAGCGGCCTGCCGCTCGACCACGTGAACGCGCACAAGCATTTCCACCTGCATCCGACCGTGCTGTCGATGATCGTCGAGATCGGCCGCGACTACGGGCTGCGCGCGGTGCGGCTGCCGTACGAAACCGGCGCGCCCGCGTGGCTCAAGCCGTGGATCGCGCTGGTGCGCGCTCGGCTGAACCGGGCCGGGCTCGCGCATAACGACTACGTGGTCGGCATCGAGCGGACGGGCGCGATGGACGAGGCCGTGCTGCTCGACGCGCTCGCGAAGCTGCCGCCGGGTGTCGGCGAGATCTATTGCCATCCGGCCGAAGCCGGCGACGGCCCGATCACGCCGACGATGGCCGGCTACCGTCCGGTCGACGAACTGGATGCGCTGCTGTCGCCGCGCGTCGCGGCCGCGCTGAAGGCGGCGGGCGTCGCGACCGGCGGCTTCGCCGCCGTATTCGGCGAGCCCGCGGCACGGCGCGGCGCGCACGCGTCGCGGGCGCCGGGAGCCCAGCCGTCATGAGCAAGTGGATCAAATGGCTCGGCTGGCCGATCGGCATCGGCATCCTGCTCGCGCTGGGGCTGCACGAAGGCGTCGGTGACGTGTCGCAGATGCTCGCGCGCGCCGGCTACGCGCTGCTGTGGCTGGTGCCGTTCCACGCGCTGCCGCTGCTGCTCGATGCGTACGCGTGGCACCTGCTGCTCGACCGGCGCAGCTCGCTGCGGTTCCTGTGGTGGATCGCGACCGTGCGCGAGGCCGTGAACCGGCTGCTGCCCGTGGTCGGGATCGGCGGCGAGATCGTCGGCATCCGGCTCGCGCGCTGGCAGGTGCCCGACGCGAGCCGTGTGACTGCGTCGGTGATCGTCGAGGTGCTCGTGACGATCGTCGTGCAGTATGCGTTCGCGGCGCTCGGCCTCGTGCTGCTGCTCGCGGCAACCGACAACATGGGCGGCGGCACGATCGGCCTCGCGCTGTTGCTGACGCTGCCGTTGCCGGTGCTCGGCGTGGTGCTGATGCGGCGCGGCGGCATCTTCCATGCGATCGAGCGTTTCGCGGGCCGCCTGCTCGGCGATTCGCACCGGCTGCTGCAGGGCGTCGACGGCCGTCGGCTCGACGCCGACATCGATTCGCTGATGTCGCGCACGGGCCTGCTGTTCAGCGCCTTCTTCTGGCAACTGGCCGGCTACGTGCTCGGCGCGCTCGAGATCTACTGGGCGCTCGCGCTGCTCGGCCACCCGGTGTCGATCGGCGGCGCGATCGCGATCGAGGCGATGACGCAGGCGGTGCGGCATGCGGCATTCATGGTGCCGGGCGGGCTCGGCGTGCAGGAAGCGACCGTCGTGCTGCTCGCGCAGATGTTCGGCGTCGACCGCGAGACGGCGCTGTCGCTCGCGGTGGTCAAGCGCGGCCGCGAGGTGCTGTTCGGTTGCCTCGCGCTCGGCTCGTGGCAGCTCGTCGAGCTGCTGCGCACGCGCCGCCGTCTGGGCGCGCAGCCGGCCGTGCCGCGCACCGCGCCGCCGGCGAATCGGGCGTCCG
This sequence comes from Burkholderia sp. MSMB1078WGS, assembly GCF_001528895.1. NCBI lineage: Bacteria > Pseudomonadati > Pseudomonadota > Betaproteobacteria > Burkholderiales > Burkholderiaceae > Burkholderia > Burkholderia sp. MSMB1078WGS. Next base: position 334,233 of record NZ_LPDI01000040.1, read on the forward strand.
AAACCCGGACCGAAACGGAAACGACGCATTGAATCCGGGACGGGGCGCACGGCCCGTCTCGCGCTTTCGGCGTCGCGCGGGTATCCTTGCCGCGTGTTTCCTACACGCGCAACTCTTCCGATGATTTTCCGTTTCCGGCTGCTTTCCGTGACGATGCTGGCCGCTGCGCTGGCGCTAACCGGTTGTGACGACCAAGGCCATCTCGACGTGCAACGTATCAAGGACTTCTTCAACGCGATCAAGCCCGCGCCGCTGCTGCTGAAGGGGCTGAAGGTCGGCGAATCGACCGAGGCCGACGTGCGCGGCACGATGGGCAAGCCCGAGACCGAGCGCACGTTCACCGACGGCTCGAAGCGTCTCGAATATCCGCGCGGCCCGATGGGCAACCAGACCTGGTTCGTCGACCTCGATGCGAACGGGCGCTACACGGGCGCGACGCAAGTGCTGACCGCAGAGAATTTCGCGAAAGTGCGCCCGGGGATGAACGAGGACGAGGTGCGACGCCTGCTCGGCAAGCCTGGCGACATCGCGCAATACCCGCTGAAGCCCGAGACGGTCTGGAGCTGGCGCTGGCTCGAGGACGGCGTCAACACCGATGCGTTCTTCAACGTCCATTTCGGCCCGGACGGGCTCGTCTATACGACTTCGCGCTCCGACATCCTGAAAGGGCGGTGACGTTTACGCGCGGCGCTTCTTCAGCCAGTCGCGCAGCGCGTCGTTCATGCGCGTCTGCCAGCCGGGGCCGTCCGCCCGAAACGCGGCGAGGATGTCGGCGTCGTAGCGGATGCTGACCTGTTCCTTCGGGTGCTCGAGCTTCGGGCGCCCGAATTTCTTCGCGACGACCTCGACGAATGGCTCCATCGCATCGATTTCTTCGTCACTGAGTTCATGGGCGTCCGAATCGGCGGCGATGCCGCGCGCGATCGCCGCTTCTTCCTCGGGCGTGTTGCGTATGAATTTAACCGCCTTCTTCATATCGAATCATCTCTCGGTTGTTGGCTTTTCGCAGGCTGACGACACGCAGCGCGCGGCCGCGCGGGACGACGATCGCCGTGTGAAGGCGCGCGCCGATCGGCACCAGGCAGACCCAGCGCGTCTCGCCGTAATCGCGACGAACGTCCGGCCACGCGCACGCTGCGTCCCACTCGGCGAATTCGGCCATTCGCAGCGATATGCCATGTTTCAGTCGGTTCGACAGATCCTTGGCATCATCGAAAACGAACGGAATTCCGACTAATTGTGGATGCGAAAAACATGAGGTGGCAAGAAGTTTTTGTAGATGCAAAAATGAGGCGTCGCCGCGGATGACATCGAATCGGCCCGCATCGCGTCGCGGGCATGAGCGAGCGATTGTGTGGCGTGTGTCCGGACATGCCCATTCGGCTCGATGGCCAGTGCGGCGCTATATCGAAAAAGCGACCGGAAAATTGCAAAAAACCCGCTTCCCGACGTGTCATGAGACTGTCAGGAAACGGGTTTTTCCCTTTTGAAACAGCGGCGTAAGTCGTGCGCACAAATGGTGGGACGAATTGCTGCGACGCAGCAAACGCGTGCACGGGGATTTGAGGCAATCAATTTCGCTTGCGACTATCCGCGTCAGCCCGGCGCGGGACAGGCATACGCGTCGGCATTCATTCAATTCTGGAGACGCGCGTGTTCCTTTACGGCTTTGGTCCTGTCCTCTGGGCCGGCACCGTGCAGACCATCGAGCTGTCGGTGCTGTCGCTCGCCACTGCGGTGGCATTGGGACTGATCGGCGCGGTGGCGAAGCTGTCGCACAACCGGGTGCTGCGAGCGATCGCGACCGGTTATACGACGCTGATCCGCTCGGTGCCCGATCTTGTGCTGATGCTGCTGCTGTTCTACAGCATCCAGATCTGGCTGAACCAGTTCACCGACCTCGTCGGCTGGAACCAGATCGACATCGATCCGTTCGTGGCCGGCGTGCTGACGCTCGGCTTCATCTACGGCGCGTACTTCACCGAGACGTTCCGCGGCGCGTTCCTGTCGGTCCCGCGCGGCCAGCTCGAAGCCGGCGCGGCCTACGGGATGAGCGGCGCGCGCGTGTTCGCGCGGATCATGTTTCCGCAGATGATGCGCTTTGCGCTGCCGGGCATCGGCAACAACTGGCAGGTGCTCGTGAAGGCGACCGCGCTGGTGTCGATCATCGGTCTTGCGGACGTCGTGAAGGCCGCGCAGGACGCCGGCAAGAGCACGTTCAACATGTTCTTCTTCATCCTCGTCGCGGCGCTGATCTATCTCGCGATCACGACCGTCTCCAACCTCGTGCTGATCCAGCTCGAGAAGCGTTATTCCATGGGCGTGCGGCACGCAGAACTATGATCGAGATCCTCCAGGAATTCGGCAAGGCGTTCCTTTTCTGGGACGGCCAGCGCCTGTCCGGCCTCGCGGTGACGCTGTGGCTGCTCGTCGCATCGATTTCGCTCGGCTTCGTGTGCGCGGTGCCGCTCGCGGTCGCACGCGTGTCGAGGAACAAGTGGGTGTCGATGCCCGTGCGGTTCTACACGTACGTGTTTCGCGGCACGCCGCTCTACGTGCAGTTGCTGCTGATGTACACGGGCATGTACAGCCTCGAGTTCGTGCGCTCGCACTCGCTGCTCGACGCGTTTTTCCGCAGCGGCTTCAACTGCGCGATCCTAGCGTTCGCGCTGAACACCTGCGCATACACCACCGAGATCTTCGCCGGCGCGATCCGTGCGATCCCGCACGGCGAGGTCGAGGCGGCGCGTGCGTACGGGATGACGCCGTTCACGATGTACCGCCGCGTGATCCTGCCGTCGGCGCTGCGCCGTGCGCTGCCGCTGTACAGCAACGAAGTGATCCTGATGCTGCACGCGACGACCGTCGCGTTCACGGCCACCGTGCCGGACATCCTGAAGGTCGCGCGCGACGCCAATTCCGCGACCTACATGGCGTTCCAGTCGTTCGGAATCGCCGCGCTGATCTATCTTGCGGTATCGTTCGCACTCGTCGCGGCGTTTCGCCGCGCGGAGCGCCACTGGCTCGCGTATCTCGCGGCCGCCCGTCATTGAATTCACTCGAGGAGAGCCAGTTGGCCGAGATCACTCAAACGAGCGCGTCCGCTTCCGTGAAGCTTGCCGCGGTCGACATTCACAAGCGCTACGGCGACAACGAGGTGCTCAAGGGCGTGTCGCTGGACGCGAAGGCGGGCGACGTCATCAGCATCATCGGCGCGAGCGGCTCGGGCAAGAGCACGTTCCTGCGCTGCATCAATTTTCTCGAGCGGCCGAATGCGGGGCAGATCGTCGTCGACGGCGAGGCCGTGCGCACGAAGGCCGACAAGACCGGCGCGCTGGAGGTGGCCGATCACAAGCAGCTGCAGCGCATCCGCACGAAGCTCGCGATGGTGTTCCAGCACTTCAACTTGTGGGCGCACATGAACGTGCTCGAGAACGTGATGGAAGCGCCCGTGCACGTGCTCGGCATTTCGAAGAAGGAAGCCGAGGAGCGTGCGCGCGAGTACCTGGAGAAGGTCGGCCTGCCGCCGCGCGTCGAGAAGCAGTATCCGTCGCATCTGTCCGGCGGCCAGCAGCAACGCGTGGCGATCGCGCGGGCGCTGGCGATGCATCCGGACGTGATGCTGTTCGACGAGCCGACCTCCGCGCTCGATCCGGAGCTGGTGGGCGAAGTGCTGAAGGTGATGCAGAAGCTGGCCGAGGAAGGCCGCACGATGATCGTCGTCACGCACGAGATGGGCTTCGCACGCAACGTGTCGAACCACGTGATGTTCCTGCACCAGGGGCGGACCGAGGAAGAGGGCAATCCTAAGGAAGTGCTGGTGCGCCCGCAGAGCGAGCGGCTCAAGCAGTTCCTGTCGGGCAGCCTCAAGTAACGCGACAGGGCAGGTTTCAACCGTGGTACCGGTGTCCCGTCCCGCAGGCGCCACCCGCACGACGCAGGTGGCGATCGTTGCATTGCCGCCCGTGTCGATGTCGGGTGTGGGTCCGATCGTCGATGCGCTGAATCTCGCGAACGAGATCGACGGGCGGCTTTTGTACCGCTGGCAGGTGTGTTCGTGGGATGGGCGGCCGGTGCCGCTCGCGGGCGGCGCGCAATGGCATGCCGATGCGGCGTTCAACGATGCGATCGCGTGCGACTGGTTGATCGTCGTGTCGGAGCGGTTTCAGCAGTTTGCCGATTACCGGTTGTTTCTCGCGAGTCTCGCCCGGGTCGGGCAGCGCACGCCCGTCGTGACCGGCATTCACCACGGCGTGTGGTGGCTTGCGATGGCGGGACAGCTCTCCGGGTATCGCGTAAGCGTGAACTGGGAGACGTACCAGCAGTTCGCCGAACAGTTCGAGCGGTCGATCGTCACGCAGCAGATTTTCGAGATCGATCGCGACCGGGCGACTTGTGCCGGTGGGCAGGCAACCGTCGATTTCATGCTGGCCATGATTGGCCGGGAGCATGGGGCGGACCTCGCGGAGCGGATTGCCGATGCGCTCGGGGTCGGGGCGCTGCGCAGCGGCGAGGAGCGGCAGCGGATTCCTTTTGTCACCGCGCCCGGCGAGCGGCATCCTCGGTTGAACGACGCGTTGCTGTTGATGGAGGCCAATGTCGAGGATCCGCTGACTACCGATGAGATCGCCGGGTTGGTCGGCGTGTCGCGCCGACAGCTGGAGCGGCTCTTTCGACAGTATCTCGGGGCGATGCCCTCCAAGTATTACCTCAATCTTCGATTGCTCAAGGCAAGAACGCAGTTGCAGCGGACCAGCAAGTCCGTCGTTCAAGTGTCGCTCGCCTGTGGGTTCTCTTCTGCTGCGCATTTTTCCAATGCTTATCGAGAGAGGTTCGGCGTCACGCCGCGGGAAGATCGACGAGCCTGGCTCGAGAAGCAGACCGGCGGGGGCAGCGAGCCTCGAGGGGGGGCGCTCGTTGAGCGGGGGAAGGATTGAGGGTGGTTTTTTGGGGTTTGGTTTTGGGGGGATGTTCGCGGGGTTGCTTGCGGTTTTCGTGAAATGCCCGTGATCGTGTCGGTCCATTAGCGTCGCCCCTGCGCGGGGCAGCGGTCACGGGCCTGTCAGGAATTTTGTGTTTAAGGCATAACATGCTCCCAAGGAGAGTTTATGCCTCGCAAACCGAAAGCCCAGCCGGTGGCACTGCCGGCGATTCCGGCCGAGCTGCTCGAACAGTTCGGCAACGGCCCGATGACGGCCGAAGCCATCAATGCCGCGACGCTAGCGCTCAAGAAGGCGCTGATCGAACGGGCACTGGGCGGCGAGATGAATCATCATCTCGGCTACCCTCCCGGTGCTGCCAAGCCGGCCAACGCCACGAATCAGCGCAACGGCAAAGGGGCCAAGACGGTTCTGACCGAAGACGGTCCGATCCGTATCGAGGTGCCGCGCGACCGCGATGGCAGCTTCGAACCCATCCTGATTCCCAAGCACGAACGGCGCTTCACGGGCTTCGACGACAAGATCGTCGCCATGTA